>DATDGI010000320.1:0-1519 GCA_036522155.1 Streptosporangiaceae bacterium | reverse complement strand
GGTGTGCTCGTCGTTGGCGAGCACATCATGCACATCCAGCCGGAACGTGCCGCCGGTCTCCCCGGCCAGCCTGCCGAAGAAGCCGAACACCTCGTCCCGGCCGTGGTAGGTGCCGCTGAGCGGCCCGGCGCCCGTCACGTGCCAGGTCACATCGTCGGCGATCAGCTCGGTCATCGTGGCCAGGTCCGCTGCGGCGAACGCCGCGTAGCCGCGCCGTGTCAGCTCGACGTTCGGGTGCTCTGTCATCACCGTCTCCTTTGCCGGTCTCGCTGGCCCTTATCCATGGCCGTAGTCGCACCGTAACCCGGCCGGCTGACCAGGGCACCGCTTTCGCATCGCGCAGCAGGAGCCATGTAGCTGCACACACGCGGCCGCGGAGGTCCCCCAGCGGATCGCGCCACAGCCCTTACCGGCTGTGCCCGGCGATCGACGGTCAGATCACCCGTACCGCCACACAAGATCGTCCCCTTCGGCGCGAGTTGACGGAGCCCAGACAGAGGCACTGTGGATCTCACGGTGTTTCCGGCCCTTGACACCGAACCGATGACTCGGCGGGAAAGATGCCGACATGACCGGGAAACTGAGCGATGTGACGGAGAAAATCAGGACGGAGCCGACTGCTGAGGAGGCACTCCCCCGGCGCCGCCGGACGCCGCTAGGCGTGGCCCGATGTGCCGTTTAGCTGCGCAGATAGTGGCTAGTCGTGGCCCCGCGTCGCCCCGTACCTACGGTCGTTGGCTCCCCACCTACTCGGTCCGGTTCGACACCGCCGAAGCCGCGGGCATCGACAAGGAAATCAGTCGCGGTTCCGGCAGAGGTGAAGGTTAGTCGCTTGACCGAAAAGGATCCTGGTCCGAAGGGGTTCGCAACGATCTTGCAGAACGCTGGGGAGGACAAGAGCCGAAGTTCGTCCCAAGCGCAAACGGAGGCCCAGGACCGCCGATTTGCCGAGTGGAGGATGCTTTCTCGCCAATCGGCAGCACGACGCTGATCCGAATCTTAGCTGTGACTGGAGAGACCGCCTTGGCCTGCACCTGGCAGCTGTCCGGCTGGGCCAGGCGCGAGGTGAGGATGTCGACATCGATCGGGGTGCACCCGCCGATCGCAGCCAGCAGCAGCTCTGTCGGGGTGAAATCGGTGCCGCAGCCGGTGCCGAACCGTATCTCGCCGCCGAACAAGACCGCAACCACTGCGACGTCCCTCACGACGAGGAGGATGGCGTCTGCCCCATAGTGCAAGCTGTGCGGGACGCGTACACTGACCTCAGTTTATTCCCGGGGGGGCCGCCCATGCGACTCAGCATCGCTGACGGCAATCGTGGCAAGAACGTCGCCGAGCCGCGCCCGTGGCCTCTCTCCCTGCCAAGAGCTGACCCCGTCGCCGGACCGATGGAATTGCAGGTTCCGGAGTTTTCCTGATCGGAGAGATGTGATGGCCACATTGCCGATGGTGGGAGATGAGCTTGCGGGTTACCGGCTGCAAGGCGTTCTGGGTCGGGGCGGGATGAGCGTGGTGTATG
>DATDGI010000319.1:0-41390 GCA_036522155.1 Streptosporangiaceae bacterium | reverse complement strand
CGGCCCGGTCACCAGGGGCCGAACATCCGCTCGCCGGTGGCGGTGAGCTGCGCGCACATCTCCTCGACCGGCACCCCTTTGAGGCGGGCCAGCGCGCGTACCGTGTGGGCCACCATCGCGGGCGAGTTCGGCTTGCCCCGGTGCGGCACGGGGGTGAGGAACGGGGCGTCGGTCTCCACCAGCAGCAGATCCAGCGGCGCGGCGGCGGCCGCGTCCCGCAGCGGCTGCGCATTGGAGAACGTGAGGTTCCCGGCGAAACTCATCACGTAGCCGGCCTCCGCGCACCGCTTGACCATGTCCGCATCACCGGAGAAGCAGTGGAAGATGACCCGGTCCGGCGGGCCCTGCTCGTCGAGCAGGGCGAACACGTCCTCGTGCGCCTCCCGGTCGTGGATCATCAGCGCCACCCCGGCCTGCTTGGCCAGTTCGATGTGGGCGCGGAACCACTCGCGCTGGACCGGCGGGCTGGCGTGGTCGCGGTAGTAGTCGAGCCCGGTCTCCCCGATCGCGCGGACCTGCGGCAGCGCCGCCAGCCCGGCGATCTCCGCGAGCACCGCATCCCGCTCCGCCGGGGACGCGGCGGCCGACGCGGTCTCGTTGGGATGAATGGCGACCGCCGCGTACACGCCGTCGTGCTCGCCCGCGCAGGCGGCCGCCCACCGGGAAGAGGACAGGTCGACGCCGATGGTGACCACCCGGGCGATGCCGGCCGCCCGGGCGGCCGCGATCACCTCGGCCGGCGGCCGGTCGATCAGGTCCAGGTGGCAGTGGCTGTCCAGCGCCACCCCGGGCAGCGGCTCCGGCGCCGGCACGTCACCAGCGGCGGGCACCCCGTCCCTGGCCTCGCGGGCAGCGGTCACGGCTGCTCCAGCCGGGCCAGCTCCTCCTCGATCACCGACGGGTCGAGCTTGGCGAACAGCGGCTCCGGCGCCGCCAGCGGGGTGCCGGGCCGGACCGGCTCGCTCTGCCAGCGGGCCGGGGTGTCGTAGTCGCCGGTGATCACCGGGTAGGACGGCCCGCCGTCCTCGTCCACGTCCTCGATCCGAGGCGTGCCCGACCACGCCTTGCCGCCACCCAGCATGGCGTGCACCTTGGCCGACGAGCGCGGCAGGAACGGGGTGAGCAGCGTCTTCGCGTCGTCCACCAGCTGCAGCACGACATGCATGACGGTGCGCATCCGCTCCGGGTCGGACTCGCGCAGCTTCCACGGCGCCTGGTCGGACATGTACTTGTTCGCTTCGGCCACGGTCCGCATCGCCTCGGTGACGGCCGCCTTGAAGCGCGAGCGCCCCAGCTCACCCCCGATGACGCCAAACGCCTGCCGGGAACGCTCGAGCAGCTCGCGGTCGGTAACGGTGAGCGTGCCCGGCCCGGGAATCTCGCCGATGTTCCTGGCCGCGAAAGAGATGGACCGGTTGACCAGGTTTCCCCAGGTGGCGACCAGCTCGTCGTTGTTGCGGCGGACGAACTCGCTCCAGGTGAAGTCGGTGTCCTGGCTCTCAGGCCCGGCCACCGCCACGTAGTAGCGGAGCGCGTCCACGTCGTAGCGGGCGAGGAAGTCGCGCACGTAGATGACGACCGCGCGGGACGAGGAGAACTTGCGGCCTTCCATGGTGAGGAACTCGCTGGAGACCACCTCGGTCGGCAGGTCCAGCGCGCCGTAGCGGCCCGGCTTGCCATCCTTGCTGCCCCGGCCGCTGTAGCCGAGCAGCATGGCGGGCCAGATCTCGGTGTGGAAGACGATGTTGTCCTTGCCCATGAAGTAGTACGACTCGGCGTCGGGCGACTGCCACCAGGCCCGCCACGCGTCGGGGTCACCGGACCGCCGGGCCCACTCGATGGAGGCGGACAGGTAACCGATGACCGCGTCGAACCAGACGTAGATCCGCTTGTCGGGGCGGTCCCGCCAGCCGTCGAGCGGCACCGGCACGCCCCAGTCGAGGTCGCGGGTGATAGCCCGCGGCTGGAGGTCGGCGAGCAGGTTGAGCGAGAAGTTGAGCACGTTCGGCCGCCACTGGCCGGCCTTGGTCCGCAGCCAGCTTCCGAGCACGTCGGTGAAGGCGGGCAGATCCAGGAAGAACTGCTCGGTCTCCACGAACTTGGGCGTCTCGCCGTTGATCTTCGACCGCGGGTTGATCAGCTGCTCCGGGTCGAGCTGGTTGCCGCAGTTGTCGCACTGGTCGCCGCGCGCGTTCTCGTAGCCGCAGATCGGGCAGGTGCCCTCGATGTAGCGGTCGGGCAGGGTCCGGCCGGTGGACGGCGAGATCGCACCGAGCGTGGTCTTGGGGAAGATATAGCCGTTGTCGTAGAGGCCGGTGAAGATCTCCTGCGCGACCGCGTAGTGGTTGCGCGTGGTCGTCCGGGTGAACAGGTCGTAGGACATGCGCAGCCCGAGCAGATCCTCGGCGATGACCCGGTTGTAGCGGTCGGCGAGCTCGCGCGGGCTGGTGCCTTCGGCGTCCGCCTGGACCTGGATGGGCGTGCCGTGCTCGTCGGTGCCGCTCACCATCAGCACCTTGCTGCCCATCATCCGCTGGTACCGGCTGAACATGTCGCACGGCAGCGCGAAGCCGGAGACGTGGCCGATGTGACGTGGGCCGTTGGCGTAGGGCCAGGCCGGGGCGGCGAGGATGTGCCGGGCGGTCGCGGACATGGATCCAGCCTATCGGCGCGGGGCCGCGCCCCCTTCCCGCTTTTCCGCGACCACGGCGTCGTAGACGTCGCGTTTGCGGAGGCCCAGCTCGCGGGCGACGGCCGCGATGGCGTCCTTGCGGGTCAGGCCGCTGGCCTCGCGGCTGGCCACGTCGGCGGCCAGCCCGGGCCCGGGACTGCCTGCGTGCCCGCTGGCCGCTGGCTGCGCCGTCGCGGGCGCCCCGGCCGGGGCGCCCGCGACCACCAGCGTGATCTCGCCCCGCACTCCCGCCGCCGCCCAGTCGGCCAGGTCAGCCAGCGTCCCCCGGCGGATCTCCTCGTACGTCTTGGTCAGTTCCCGGCAGGCCACCGCCCGCCGGTCCGGGCCGAACGCCGCGGCCAGTCCGGCCAGCGTGCGCGCCACCCGGTGCGGCGACTCGAAGAACACCATGGTCCGCGGCTCGGCCACGAGCGAGGCGAACCGGCGGGCTCGCTCGGCCGCCCGGCGGGGCGGGAAGCCCTCGAAGCAGAACCGGTCGCTGGGCAGCCCGGACACCGCGAGCGCGGCGGTCACCGCCGACGGCCCGGGCAGCACCGTGACCCTGACCCCGGCCTCGGCCGCCGCGGCGACCAGCCGGTACCCGGGATCGCTCACCGCGGGCATGCCGGCGTCGGTCACCAGCAGCACGTCCTCGCCGGCCCGCAGCGCGTCAAGCAGCCCGGGAACCCGGTCCTGCTCGACCGCGTCGTAGTAGGAGACGATCCGGCCGGGCGGGCGGACCCCCAGCGCGGCCGCCAGCCGGCGCACCCGGCGGGTGTCCTCGGCCGCGATGATCCGCGCCGTGGCCAGCGCCGAAGCCAGCCGCGGGGAGGTGTCCCCGGGTTGACCGATGGGAGCGGCCGCTACCACGAGCGTGCCTGCCTGTGCGTCTTTCATGGCGCGATTCACGCTAGCGTGCCGCTCGCCCTACGATGAGGCTCGATGGTGGCATCCCAGGCCGGCACCGAGGCTGACAGCACGCTGGTCGGCCCGGCGTCATTGCGCGCCCGGCTGGTGCCGTCCATCGCCGGCGGCGCCTTCTGGGGCTGGGCCGGGCCGTTGCTGGTCTTCGCGTTCGGCACCTTCCTGCGGTTCGACCGGCTCAGCGTGCCCAATAGCGTGATCTTCGACGAGACCTACTACGTGCCGGACGCGCTGGGGATCCTCAAGTTCGGCACGGAGCACAACTACTCCGCCAACCGGAACACCCTGCTGGCCCGCGGCGACCCGCACATCTTCACCCGGGGCGGGGAGTTCGTCGCCCACCCGCCGATGGGCAAGATCATGATCGCGGTGGGGGAATGGATATTTGGGCTGAGCCCGTTCGGCTGGCGCTTCGCGGTGGCCGTGGTCGGTTCCCTGTCGATCCTGATGCTGGCCCGGATCGCCCGCCGGATGACCCGTTCCACCCTGCTCGGCTGTGTGGCCGGCCTGCTGCTGGCGCTGGACGGGCTCGAGTTCGCGATGAGCCGCACCGCCCTGCTCGACATCTTCGTCATGTTCTGGGTGCTGGCGGCGTTCGGCTGCCTGCTGATCGACCGCGACCGGACCCGGACGATCCTGGCCGGCGCGGCGGCGCCCGCCGGCCCGCCTGGCCTGCCGCCCCGGATTGGGATTCGCTGGTGGCTGCTGGCGGCGGGGGTGTGCCTCGGGCTGGCCTGCGGGTCGAAGTGGAACGGCGTCTGGTACGTGCCCGCCTTCCTGGTCCTGACCGTGGCCTGGGATGTGGGGGCACGGCGGGCGGCCGGGTTCGGCCCCCTGACCGCGGGCGCGGGCGCCCGCTATACCGCCGGGCGGCTCGGCACGATGGCGGTGGTGCCGGGCCTGACCTACCTGGCCACCTGGAGCGGCTGGCTGTTCACGAACACCGGTTATGACCGGGAGTGGGCCGCCCAGCAGGGCATCCACACCCCGGTGGTCTCGGCCCTGGTCTCGCTGTACGAGTACCACAAGGCGATGCTCGGCTTCAATACCGGGCTGACGACCCATCACCCGTACGAGTCCAAGCCGTGGACCTGGCTGGTGATGTCCCGGCCGGTGTCGTACTTCTGGTGCCCCACCACCGGCGCCCACCCGGCGTGCAGCGGCGGCCGGGCCCAGGAGGTGCTGGCCATCGGCACGCCGCTGATCTGGTGGGCCTCGATCATCACCCTGATCATCTGCCTCGGCTGGTGGCTGACCCGGCGGGACTGGCGGGCGGGGGCGGTCCTGCTGGGGGTCGCGGCCGGCTGGCTGCCCTGGTTCGCCTACGCCTCCCGGACGCAGTTCTACTTCTACGCGGTGTCGTTCGAGCCGTTCCTGGTGCTGTCGATCACGCTGTGCCTCGGCCTGCTGATCGGCCCGGCCACCGCCAGCACCGGCCGCCGGGTGCTTGGCGCCAGCCTGGCTGGCGTCTACCTGCTGGCGGTGCTGGTCAACTTCGTCTATCTGTATCCGGTCCTATCCGCCCAGGTGATCCCGTACAGCCAGTGGCTGGACCGGATGTGGTACCACGGCTGGATCTGACGGCTCCAGCCGTCACCCTGGGGGTTGGTGCGTGCACCCTCGCTACGTCGCCACGTCGGGGAGCAGGACCGTCCCGGTGGCGTTGTCGGTGATGCAGGCGGTCTCGAAGAACTGGATTTGCGGGTCCGTGCCGTAGCGCTCGCGGATGCCATCCAGCCACGGCCCGTCATAGAACGCCTCGGCCGCGGCCTGCGTCTCCCACAGATAGACGCCGCCGGCCCAGCCGTCCTCGTCGTAGATGAACTGCTTGCGGATCAGCCCGGGGATGTCGCGGAAGCCCGGTGCGATGGTGCGGAAATGCGCCGCGCAGGCGGCGAGGTCGATATGCGGCGGCAGTTTGTACTGGACGATGGCGGTAATCATCGCGTGTTCCCTCGGCTAGGTATCGGCGGGATAGTGCGGGTGATACGAGTGGGGGCGTGGGACGCCAGCAGGCCGGGCGGCGGGACCGGCAGGCGCTCCATCTCGCCGGGCTCGAACTTGGTCAGGCCACCGGCGTAGGTGCGGCCCTGCCGGGTCGACACTGACCGGCGCAGGTAGGCGGCGAGCCCGTCGAGGGCGGCGGGCGGCAGGTGGTCACGCGGGTAGAGGCCGTGCGCGATGTTGACGTGCCGGGCCCCGGCCAGGTTGCGCACGAACGCGGGTGGCCGCCGCGCCATGTAGGTGGCCAGGATGGGGGCGGGCGCCCGGAGCCGCACCCGCCACCAGGGCGTGCGGTGGCGCGCGATGTAGGAGCCAGCCGCGCCGGCCGCTTCCGCCGCCGCCAGGAACCGGATGACCTCCGCCAGTTCGCCGGCCGCGAGTTCGCCGAGATCCGCGGGCAGATCGATGACGTGCCGCAACCCGGCCGCCGTGGCCAGCGTGCCCCGCGCGCCGAACAGCTCGCGGGCCCGGGTGACCGCCGGGAACAGGAACCGGCCGGGCAGGCCAGCCGGGTTCCCGGTGGTGACCCAGACCTGGTTGGCCCCGGTCACCTGCCCCCGGTGAACCCGGCACAGTTCCCCCAGCTCGACCTGGTCGGCGCGCAGCGCCCGGCCCGCCCGCGGACCGTGCCCGAACAGCGGAGTCCACCGGCCGGACCCGGCCAGCACGGTCCTCGGCACCGGCCGGCCGCCGGACTCCCCGGCCAGGCCGGCGAGGTCAGCCACCGGCCGCAGCCGCAGGCTGGCCGGGCGGCTGCCCGGCTGGAAACAGGTGATGGCGGCGGTCGTGGTGGCATCGCCGAACACCGGCAGGGCGGGATCGAGCAGGTGGATGGCCTGGCCACCGAGCGGGCCGAGCAGCAGCGAACGCACCAGCGTGCCGTAGTTCACATCCAGCCACTCGGCCGCGGTGATCAGCACTCCGGCGTCACCGGGCCGCGCGAGCACGGCGGTAGCGAGAAAGAAGTGCACGTGCAGCCCGGCCAGCCCGCTGGCGGCCAGGCCCTGGCCGGTCGCGGTGGCCTTGAGCCACCGTTTCCACTGCGCCGGGATCTGGTGGTGCCGAACATACGGCGGGTTGCCCAGGAACAGGGTGGGCCCGGCCACGGGCGGAAGGCACAGGGACCGGTAGTCGCCGAGGGTGATGGCCGACCGCCCGGCCAGCCCGGCCGCGGCCAGGGTCGCCCGGCCGATCATCGCGGCCAGCGGATCGGTCTCCACCCCGGCCAGGATCGCCGCTGGCCAGCGGCGGCCCGCGGCGGCCAGGAACCGGGCGGAGCCGGTGCCAGGATCGACCACCCGGGCCGGGGTGACGGTGCCCGCCGCCCATCCGATCATGGCGTCCACGACCGTCGCGGGGGTGAAGGTCTGGCCCGATGGCCGCCGCCCGGCCGCCGGCCGGATCCGGCAGAACGCCTCACCCAGCGGATCCGCGCCCGCCTGGATCTGGGCCCGGACCTGGCCGATGTCGCCAAGCCCGCCGGCCCCCGCCGGGCCGTCCGCCCGTCCCGGGCTCGCCGCCTCCACCGTGGGCCCGGCCCGGGCGGCGGCGGCAAGTTGTCGCTCGGCCCGGGACCAGCCAGCCACCTGGGCCGCGCCGAGGCGGACGGCCAGGCTGGCCAGCGCCCGCTCCGCCTCGGTGGTCACGCCGCTATTGTGACGTCCGCGCCGGCGGACAGCGAGCAGGCAGGCAGCAGGCAGGCAGCAGGCAGCCGGCCCGTCAGCTACCGGCCGGCGGCCGCCGGCCAGCGAAGGGCCAGCTAGGGGGCGCGAACACCCGGCGTTACCGCTGGCGCGAGAATGTTCCTAACCAGCTTTCAGGTAACACCCAGGATCCGTGGGTAGAAGGGAATTCCCTGGGATGCGCCAAGCCGGGGCCAGCCGGATCGAGCCGGATGGGGGCTTGCGCACGTCTATAGGGTGAGGGTCAATAGAAGCGGAGCGTAACTATGGGGAACCCGGAGCAGGCGCCTGACCGCGACGTGCGCTTCGAGCGCGACGTCGTGCCCTTCCTTGGCCAGCTGTACCCCGCTGCCCTCCGGATGACCCGCAACCCCACCGACGCCGAGGATCTCGTGCAGGAGACGTCGGTCAAGGCTTTCGCGGCCTTCCACCAGTTCCGCCCGGGCACCAACCTGCGGGCGTGGCTGCACCGGATCCTGGCCAACACGTTCATCAACGGCTACCGCAAGCGCCGCCGGGAACCGCGGCAGGCGGTCAGCGGCGATCTGCAGGACTGGCAGCTGCCCAGCAACCCGCTGTCCCCGCCGGCCCGGTCGGCCGAAGCGGAGGCGCTGGACCGGATGGCCGACTCGGAGATCCTGCGGGCGCTCCGTGATCTGCCGGAAGAGTTCAAGGTCGCGGTCTACCTGGCGGACATCGAGGGTTACGCCTACAAGGAGATCGCCGAGATCATGGGCACCCCGATCGGGACGGTCATGTCCCGGCTGCACCGGGGCCGGGGCCGGCTGCGCGACAAGCTGGCCGCCTACGCCCCCGGCCACGGTCTCGCCCCTCTGACCCCCTGACCCGACGCTCTCACCCGCCCAGCACCAAGCCGGGACTTGGACGATTTGGGCGGTGTCAACGACCCAGATCGTCCAGGTCCTGCCGGGCCCGCGGCCTCAGGGAGGCCGGAGGTGCGACCAGCCGGCCGGGCGGGCACGGTGCTGGTTGCGGCGGAACAGGCTGACCATTCCCTGGCCCACGTACCAGCGGCCGATCAGGTGGAACGGCCGGAGCAGGGCAACCTCGGCCTTGTTCAGGCGGCTGACCGGATGCCGGAACAGCCGCCGGCTCCGGCCGCTGATCACCCACACCCGCTGCACGCTGGCGAACCTGGCCCGCAGGACCGGCACCCGCACCTCGGTGCCGACCAGGTTGTTCGCGGCGGCCGGGGACAGCGCCAGCGCCACGTCGCGCAGCCGCCGGTACGGCGCCGGGTAGCCCATGCTGAACACCCGCTTGTTCGACGGCAGGTACAGCACCGCGTCGCCGGGGCGTTCCCGGGCGGCGATGACCGCCGCCGCCCGGCGCAGATCGTCCGGCCGCGAGCTGGGCCGGCGGATCACTTGCTGCGGGCCGGCGATCAGCGCCGCCACCAGCGCCATGGCTAGCATGGCCGGGATCCAGGCCAGGGCCGGCTGCCACCGGGCGGGCACATCGAGCAGCGGCCCCCGCAGGATCCGCGCGGTGACCCGGGTGAGCCAGGCCAGCCCCCCGGCGGTCAGCAGGGCGAACGCCGGCAGGATGTAGGCGATGTAGCGGGAGTCGTAGACCGGGTGGACCTGCGACACCGCGAGCAGGATCGCTGGCGGCAGCACCAGCCACGGCCCGGCCAGGGTGGCGATGTCTACGTCCGGCCGCGGCCGGATAGCCAGGGTGGCGATCACGCAGCCGGCCACCAGCCCGGCGGCCAGCGGGACCAGCGCATCCGACCCGGCCAGCCCGACCACCAGGTGGGCGGCCGCGTTCCCGCCGGGCCGGGCCAGCCAGCCGATCTGGCGGCGCTGGCGGAACCCGGCCGCGGCCAGCGGGGTCAGCAGCAGCGTGACCACGGCGGCCACGGCCAGCCAGCGGGGCGCCACCGCCCCGGCTGGGTCCCCGCTGGCCCGCTGCCTGGCCCGGGCGGCCAGGACCGTCACCCCGTGCGCCGCCAGCAGGAGCAGGGCCAGCAGGTTGAGCAGCCCGGCCAGCAGCATGACCGCGCCGTAGCCCGCCCACCAGGACCAGCGGCGCTCCGCCAGGGCGCGCAACAGCAGGTAGCTGGCGATCGCCGCGCACATGGTGACCAGTCCGTACGAGCGTGCCTCCTGCGCGTACCTGGTCACCTGCGGGGCGGCCACCATCAGCAGCCCGGCCAGCACCCCGGTCAGGGCGGGGGCAGGCAAGGCGGCGGCGCGGGCCAGCCGCCGCCCGATCGCCGCGGTCACCACCGCGGCCACCGCCATGCCCAGCAGCGACGGCAGCCGCAGCGCGGCGGCGGACGTGCCCAGCACCGCGATGGCGCCATGCATGACCACGTAGTAGGGGCTGTTGACCGCGTCGGTGTGCGGCAGCATGGCCAGGATCCGCGCCACCGGCCGGCCCGCGCCGTCCAGCGTGTACGCCTCGTCGCGCCACAGCGACACGGCCCCCAGCCGGTACCCGTCCGCCAGCAGCAGGGCAAGACCCGGAATCAGCAGAACGGCGGTGCCCGGCACCCCCCGCAGCCGGCCCGCGGGCCGTTCCCCCCGCGGCTTCCGGTGCGCCGCTCCCCGCTGCCCCGGCTCCCCGCTGATGCCGGGCGGGCGACCCACCACCGGCTCCGTCACCGCGCGTGCTATCCCAGGCATGGCCCCCCGGTCCGGCCGTCACCCGGACGTGGCGGCCTGCATTTACCCCCTGGCACGCCACCGCTGCACCATGGACTGCCAGAAAGCTTACCGGGCGGGCATTCTGAATAACTGCCGGCTGGCCAGGAAACCGTTAGTCGCGGAACAGCCGGTCGCATACCCGGGCGCCGGCCTTGCCGTCGTCCAGCGGGCAGTACTTGGCGGCGAAGGCCCTATATGCGGGTTCGTAGCCCGCGGTGACCTGGTCCAGGTCGGTGATGGCCGCCAGCACCTCGTCCGAGGTGGCGAGCAGCGGCCCCGGCGCCTCCGCCTCGAAATCGAAATAAAAGCCGCGCAGCTGGTCACGGTACTGCTCAAGGTCATAGGTGAAGAAAAGCATCGGACGGCCGGTCGCCGCGAAATCGAACATCACCGAGGAATAGTCGGTGATAAGCACATCAGAGACCAGGAACAATTCCGCGATGTCGGGATAGCCGGTGACGTTGAGCGCGAAGGAGGGCCGTGCCCCGGCGGTGACGTCGCTGGCCAGGTGGTGGTGACCGCGGACCAGGACTACGTAGTCGGGCCCGAGGACCTGCCAGGCGCGTTCCAGGTCCAGCCGCAGGTCGAACCGGTACCGGCCCGACGCGTAGAACTGGTTGTCCCGCCAGGTCGGCGCGTACAGCACGACCCGCTTGCCGTCGGCAATCCCGAGCCGCCGCCGGGCCTGCACGGTCATCGTGTCGGCGCGGGCGAGCACGTCGTTACGGGGGTAGCCGGTCTCGCAGATCTCGCCGCCGAACCGGAACGCCCGGCGGAAGATCGGCGTGCTGAACGGGTTCTGCGACAGCAGCAGGTCCCACTTGGCGACGTCGTCGGCCAGGTGCTCGAAGTAGGCCGTGCCGCTGGCGAACTGCGGCCGGTCGATGTCGAAGCCGATCTTCTTCAGCGGCGTGCCGTGCCAGGTCTGCAGGTAGATCTGGCCCTCCCGCTTGCGGAAGTACGGCGGCATGTCGTCGTTGGCGATGATGTACCGGCAGCGCGCCAGCGCCTCGAAGTACTCCTCCGTGCCGGACAGCACCAGCCGGTCACCGGCCGGGGCGGGCGTGGTGTAGTCGGCCACCACCCAGATGTGCTCCCGGTCGTCGCCGCGGCGGCGCAGTTCCTCGGCGATCCCGCGCGGGTTGTCCGCGCACTGCTTGCCGTTCCAGCTGGCGAACAGCACCGCGTCCCGCAGCGGGCGGCGGGACTGGATCGGGTACAGCGCCCGCCGCAGCACCCGCCGGTTGAAGTTGCCCTGTTCCGACAGCCGCAGCCGGGGCTCGGCGGTGATCACCGGGGCGTCGTAGCCGGCCGTGGTGAACGCGTACAGCTTGGGCCCGGCCGCGACCTTCTTGTGCGTGATCTCCGCCAGCCGGGCGTGGTCATAGCCGACATCGATGACGCGGGCGGCGGGCCCGGACCTGACCTGGGCGCGGATGTCCCACGGCCCGTCCCGCAGCGGCACCGCCTCGCCGAAGGCCGGCATGGCGGCGACGTCCAGCCGGGCGGTGAACCGGTCCCCGTCCCGGTCACAGCCGACCGTGTACTCCTCGCTGGCATCCCGGCTGCGCAGCACCAGGCTCAGCGAGGACCCGGGCGGGCCCAGGTACCGGCCGGCCAGCAGCAGGCTGCCGTCCGGGGTCCAGGAGTGCTCGGTCAGCAGTGGCCTGGGGGCCCGTTCGGTCAGGCTGACGGTGCCGTGCTGGGTCCGCTCCACCACGACTTCCCGGTCACAGAGCCGGTGCTGCGCCTCGGCCACGTCGGACGGGAAGGTCACCGGCAGGCGGCGCTGCCCCGCCGGCCTGACGTACAGATCCCAGTGGCAGCCCTCGTCCTGGCTGGCGGTGGCGGCCCGCTCGGCGGGCCCGGGGCTGGCCGGCAGCGCGGCGAGCGGGATCGCGCCATGCACCCGGGCCTGCCCGCCGGCCCGCCCCGTGACCGAGGCGGGGTAGCGGTGTGACTCCCGGCCACCCGGCCGGACCAGCACGAACTCGGCGCTGGCCGGGGCCGCCTGGGCGGCGTCGGGCACCTCCAGGCTCACCTCAAGCACCAGTTCGGCCTCGCCGCAGGTGAACGAGGCCAGCCGGGCCGGGGTCCGGACCACGCCCACGTGCAGGTGCCGCCCGACCCAGGTGGGCCGGACCTGCAACCCCGGGGCCGGCTCAAGGAAGCCGGGCCGCCCGGCCTCGCCCAGCGCCGGGCTGTGCAGCCGGGCCGGCCGCCACACGCCGTGCCCGCGCACGCAAATGAAGCAGTCCCAGTCGCCGGTCAGCCAGCGCCCGGCGACGCGGAACCAGCGGGAACTGATCTCGGCCCGGAACCCGGCCCACGCGTAGTCGTAGTCCTCCTGCCCGGACAGCACGGTCGCCCGCGGGTGCCGCCACGACGTGCACAGGGTGACGATGGGCGGCCGGAACCGGTGCCGGGGCCGCAGGATGACGATCTTGTTGGTGTAGCGGCGCTTGCTGATGTCGATCGACGGCACGTAGGCCAGCCCGGCGATGACCAGGTTGCCGCGCTGCCAGCTGACGCTTTCCACCTGCACGAACGGGTCGAGGTCCCGCCAGTGCGGCCGGTACACATACCCCGGGATCTTCAGCGTCTTGTCGGTGCGGAACGGCAGGTCGGCCCGCAGCCGGCCGAACCGGCGGACCACGCCGACGGTGCTCACCTTCTGGTCCAGCTGCCAGGTCAGGTAGTCGATCAGCTGGCCGCGCAGCCGCTGGCGGGTCAGGTAGTAGGCGAGCTTGTGGCTGGCGGGCAGGCTGCGCAGCACCCGCGGGCGGACCTGGCCGAGGTAGGAGTTGGCCAGGTCGAAGTACTCGGTCAGGTAGCCGGCGTCGACCCGGCAGAGGTCGCGCACATACAGCCAGAGGTCGTTGACCAGGGCCTTCCGCTGGTGCTGGCGCAGGGTCCGGGCCGGGGCGTGGGACCGGAGGAACTCGTCGATGGCCAGCAGCGCCGTTATGCGGTCACGAAGGTTGTGAATGTCGGTGCGGTTCTGGGTGATGGACAGCGCGCCGGCCGCGCGCTCGCGCCAGTAGTAGACGTAGTCATCGATGACGTCCACGGCCCGGGCCAGCACGTGCGCCTGGGTCATCAGCTGGATGTCCTCCCACACCATCTGCTCGGGGTAGGCCAGGCCGTGGGAGTCCCAGAACGAGCGGCGGAACAGCTTGTTCCAGACCGAGATGTCGTACAGCAGCTCGGGGCGGCGGGTCACATGGGTGCCGATCCGGCGGCCCTTGATCGCCCGGGCGTGCAGCGCGGACGGCTTCACGCCCTCGGTGCCGATCCGGTTGACCGCGCCGGAGACGAAGTCCGAGCCGGACTGCTCCAGCGTGTGCAGCAGCACCTCATACGCGTGCGGCGGCAGCATGTCGTCGCCGTCCACGAAGGCCAGGAACTCGCCGCGGGCCTGCTCGACGCCGCGGTTGCGGGCGCCGCCGGGGCCGCCGTGCGGGCTGTGGATCAGCCGGAACCGCGGGTCGCGGGCGGCCCACGCCCGGGCCACCTCGGCGCCGCTGTCGGTGGACCCGTCGTCCACCATGATCACTTCCAGACCGGTGAAGGTCTGCGCGGCGATCGACTCCAGGCAGTCGCCCAGCACGTCCCCGTTGTTGAAGAACGGAACCACGACGCTGATGCGCGGCTCGGTCACCTGGCGGCCCCCGGCGCCGGCTCCCAGCCGAGCGCGATCGGGTCGTAGGCCTTCTCCACGTAGATCCGGTGCCACAGCGAGAACACGATGAGCACCCACAGATGGCGCCAGGTCACGGTGGGGTCGCCGGCCCGGAACTTGGCCAGCAGCCCGAGCGCCGCCTGCCGGTCGATCCACTGGTCGGTCTGCGCGTCCTGCAGCACCGCCTCGGCGAAACCGCCTGCCTCGCCCTTGAGCCAATGGCCAATGGGGACGGGGAAGCCGAGTTTGGCGCGCTGGGCGGCCGCCGGCGGCAGGACCTCGCTCATGGCCGCGCGCAACGCAGCCTTCGTGGTGCCGGCACCGATCTTCTCCTCCCTGGCCAGCCGCGCCGCCACCGCCATCACTTCCCGGTCGAGGAAAGGAACTCGCAGCTCAAGGCTGTGCGCCATGGTCATCCGGTCGGCCTTCACCAGAATGTCACCGACCAGCCACGTATTGATATCCACCAGCTGCATGGTGGAAACGTCGTCAAGCCCGGCCTCCTCGGCCTGGTCGTAGATCGGGTCGGTGACGTCGTAGGGCCCGGCGGTGCCGCCCCGGGTGACCTGGCCGACCTGCTCGTCGGTGAAGACGTGGGCGTTGCCGATGTACCGCCGCCGCAGCGGGGTCGAGGTGCGCTCGAGCAGGCCCTTCCCCTTGACCCCGGCCGGGATGAGGGAGGCCGCCGCCTTCAGCGGGGCCCGGCCCCAGTCGGGCAGCCGCTCCCCGGCCCGGACCACGCCCGGCTGGTGGTAGATCGCGTAGCCGCCGAACAGCTCGTCCGAGCCCTCGCCGGACAGCACCACCTTGACCTGCTTGGCGGCCTCACGGGCGACGAACCACAGCGGTACCGCGGCGGCGTCGGCCATCGGGTCGTCCAGGTGCCAGATGATCTGCGGCAGGTAGCCGAAGAACTCCTCCGGGCTGATCACATACGGGACCGACTTCACCCCGAGCGCGGCCGCGGTCTCCTGTGCGCGGTCGATCTCGCTGTAGCCCTGGCGCTCGAACCCGACCGTGAAGGTGAGCAGGTCCGGCCGGTGCTCGGCGGCCAGCGCGCAGATCGCCGCCGAGTCGATGCCGCCGGACAGGAAGGCGCCGAGCGGGGCGTCGCTGCGCAGGTGGACGGCGACCGAGTCGCGCATCACCTCCAGGATCCGGCGCGCCGTGCCGTCGGTGGCCGCGGCCGCAGGCCGCAGGTCGGCCCGCCAGTACCGGTAGACGTTGACATCCCCGCCCGGCTTGGCGATCATCGCGTGCCCGGGCGGCAGCACCTGGATCGGCGGGGTGAGCGTGCCGGGCAGCGGGACGTACTGGAACGACAGGTACCGGCGCAGCTCGTCGGGGTCGAGTGCGCGCAGCTCACCCGGGTCGGCCAGCGCCTTGCGCTCAGAAGCGAACCGGAGCAGCCGGCCAGGCACCTGCGGCCCGGCGCCGGGCGGTGCCGGGCGGTCGCCGGGCTGGCCCCAGCCCACCGGGTCCACGTCAGGACCCCACTGATCCGGGCCGGGCTCGCCGGCCGGGCCCGGCTGGCCCAGCGGGGCGGGCACGTCGCTGCCCGGGGCGGGCGGGGCGGCGTGCCGCCCCGCCGAGCCCGGCCGGGGCTTGGGGGTGAACCAGTTCTCCGGCTCACCGGACCGGGGTGGCCCGGGGGCCCAGGGGTCCTCGCCCCAGGCCGGGCTGCCTGCCTGGCCGCCGCCGGGCAGCTCCGGGCCGGCCGGCTGCGCCGCGTGCCGGCCCCGGCGGCCGTTCCCGCTGCTGGGTTCGGGATCGATGCAGTAGTAGAACGGCTTGATGCCGAACGGGTCGCGGGCGCAGAACAGCTCGCGGGTCCAGGTGTCCCAGATGGCGAACGCGTACATGCCGCGCAGCCGGTGCACCACGTCCTTGCCGACCCGGGCGTACATCTCAAGCAGCACCTCGGAGTCCCCGCTGGAGCGCAGGGCCACGCCCTGGTTGCGGAGCTCGGCACCCAGCTCGATGTAGTTGTAGATCTCGCCGTTGAAGATCATCCAGTAGCGCCCGTCGGCGGACCGCATGGGCTGGTGGCCGGCCAGCGACAGGTCGATGATGGCCAGCCGCTTGTAGGCCAGCGCGACATCGTGGTCGGTGTAGAAGCCGTCGTCATCGGGGCCGCGATGGCCGATCCGCTGGGTCGCGGTCGCCACCCAGGACTGGTCAGGGTCGGCCTCGAGTGAGAGCGCCAGGCAGCCGACTATTCCGCACATGCGTGTTCCCAACGTGTCCGCGAGTTTCTGCGCACCGATCCTACGGTGGGGCCGCCGTCGGCGCGGACAAGCCGGGAATCACTCACCCCGCCAGACCGGCGGTCGCTTCTCCGCGAACGCCGCCGCGCCCTCGATGGCGTCGGCCGAGGCGAACACCGGTCCCATGATCTCCTGCTGCCGGCCGAACGCCTCGTCGCTGGGCCAGTCGGCCGATTCCACGAAGATCCGCTTGGTGGCGGCCAGCGACAGCGGCGCGTTCGCGGCTATCTGGGCGGCGAACGCCCTGGCCTCGTCCAGCGCCGCCCCGGCCGGCACGAGCCGGTTGACCAGGCCGGCCTGGTGCAGCCGCGCCGCGCTGAACCGGGCGCCGGTGAGGGCGATCTCCATGGCCAGGTAGTAGGGGATCCGCCGGGGCAGGCGGAGCAGCCCGCCCGCGCCGGCCACCAGCCCCCTGGTCACCTCCGGCAGCCCGAACGTGGCCTCCTCGCTGGCCACGATCAGATCGCAGGCCAGCGCGATCTCGAACCCGCCGGCCAGCGCGTAGCCCTCGACCGCCGCGATGACCGGGGTGACGGGCGGCCGGGCGGTGATGCCGGCGAACCCGCGCCCGCCCGCCATCGCGTTTTCCCCGGCCAGGAAGCCCTTCAGGTCCATGCCCGCGCTGAACGTGCCGCCCGCCCCGGTCAGGACCAGCACCCGCACGTCCCGGCGGGCGTCGAGCTCGTCGATGACCGCCGCCATGGCCCGGGCGGTGGCCTCGTTGACCGCGTTGCGCGCCTGCGGGCGGTTGATGGTGAGGACGGCGACCCCGCCCTCCACCTCGACCGTAACCTCGTCCGCCACGTCTGCTCCTCCTGCCTGCGCGCTGGCCGCGGAAGGCCGCGGTGCGGTTACTTGGGCTGGAAGCGGATGCCGCCGTCGAAGCGGATGACCTCGCCGTTCATGTAGTCGTTCCCGATCAGCGACACGGCCAGCGCGGCGAACTCGGCCGCGGTCCCCATCCGCTTGGGGAACACCACCGGGGCGGCCAGCCTGGCCTTGAACTCGTCGCTGGCCGGGCCGGTCCCGTAGATGGGCGTGTCGATGATGCCCGGGCAGATGGTGTTCACCCGCACCCCGATGACGGCCAGGTCCCTGGCCGCGGGCAGGGTCATCCCGATGATGCCGCCCTTGGATGCCGAATACGCGAGCTGGCCCGTCTGCCCCTCGATCCCGGCCACGGATGAGGTGTTGATGACCACCCCGCGCTGGCCGTCGCCGTCCACCGGGTCGGCGCGGGCGATGGCCGCGGCCGCGATCCGCATCAGGTTGAACGTGCCGATCAGGTTGATGTCGATCACCTTGCGGAAGCTGGCCAGGCTGTGCGGCGCCCCTTCCCGGTTCACGGTCCGCTCCGCCCAGCCGATCCCGGCGCAGTTCACCACGACCCGCAGCGGGACTCCCTTGCCGGTGGCGGCCGCCACCGCAGCCTCCACCGAGGCCTCGTCGGCGACGTCGGTCTTGACGAATTCCCCGCCGGTCTCGGCGGCGACGGTCTTGCCCCGCTCCTCGTTCAGGTCGGCGACGACCACGGTGCAGCCGGCCGCGGCCAGGGCGCGCGCGGCCGCCTCGCCGAGGCCGCTCGCGCCGCCGGAGATGATCGCTGCGGTTCCGCTGAGTTCCATGGCGGGAGCATACTGGCTGGCCCGGTTTGCCCGGCTGCCGCCCGGGCCAGCACCACCGGGCCCCCTTGTCGGTGCCCACCTCTACCATCGAAGATGACAGACGGTGCGTAACGGCTGTGCCAGCGGCCGCGACTAACAAGATATATCTTGAATCCACCCCCCGCTTCTGGTTAGCCTGGGATCGTGTGGTGCCGTGCGGGCGCGCACGCCATCCAGGCCGGGTGGGGAACGCCAGGGAGTAACTGTGAGTAAGTTCCGCGGCAACCCGTGGGCGGTGCTGCTGGTCGTGTCGCTCGGGTTCTTCATGACCCTGCTCGACCTGACGATCGTCAACATCGCGATCCCCAACATGATCACCAAACTGCATGCGTCGCTTGACGACATCTTGTGGGTGATCAACGCCTACGCCCTGGTGCTCGCGGTCCTGGTCATCACCGCCGGCCGGCTGGGTGACCTGGTGGGCCCGCGGGTCCTGTTCACGACGGGCATCGCCGTGTTCACGGCTGCCTCCGCGGCCTGTGGGGCGGCCCCGAGCCCGGGCTGGCTGATCGCGTTCCGCGCGGTGCAGGGCCTGGGTGCGGCCCTGCTCATGCCGCAGACGCTGACGATCATCACCAACACGTTCCCGCCGGAGCGGCGCGGGGCCGCGTTCGGGGTATGGGGCGCGGTCGCGGGCGTGGCCACCATCGCCGGCCCGACCCTGGGCGGCCTGCTGGTGACCGCCTTCGACTGGCGGTACATCTTCTACGTCAACCTGCCGATCGGGATCCTCGTGCTGGTGCTGGTCCCGCTGATCATCCCGGACGTGAAACTCGGCCGCAGGCACCGGTTCGACATCCCCGGCGTGCTGCTGGCCAGCGCGGCGCTGCTGGCGATCTGCTACGGCCTGGTGGAGGGCCAGAAGTACAGCTGGGGCACGATCACCGGGTTCATCTCCATTCCGCTCGTGCTCGGCGTGGGTGCCGTGCTGCTGGTGGCGTTCCTGGTCCAGCAGCGGATGACCCAGGACCGGGAGCCGCTGGTCCCGTTCGCGCTGTTCCGGGACCGGAACTACACCGTGACGAACTGGGTGTCCGGGGTGCTCGCCATCGGGATGATGGGCATCTTCCTGCCCTTCACCATCTACCTGCAGTCGGTGCTGGGGTTCTCCGCGCTGAAGGCCGGGCTGACGATGGCCCCGGCCTCGCTCATCTCGATGTTTGTCGCGCCGGTCGCGGGCCGGATGACCGACAAGATCGGCGGGAAGTTCATCCTGATGTCCGGGCTGATCCTGTTCGGCGGCGGGATGGGCTGGCTGGCGCTGATCGCCCAGCCGGCCAGCGTCTGGTACAAGTTCCTGCCCGCGCTGCTGGTGGCCGGTCTCGGTCTGGGCTGCATCTTCGCCCCGCTGATCACCGTGGCGATGCGTAATGTCCAGCCGCAACTGGCGGGCGCGGCGTCCGGAGTGCTGAACACCATCCGCCAGGTCGGCCTGGTGATCGGCACCGCCGCGGTCGGCGCGCTGCTGCAGAACCGGCTGGTTTCCTCGCTGACCAGCCAGGCCACCACCCGGTCGGCGGCGCTGCCGCCGGCGGTGCGCAGCCGGTTCGTCAGCCAGCTGCACAATTCCGCCCAGAGCGGCATCCAGGTAGGCGCCGGGCAGAGCGGCGGCAGCTCCCGTCAGACCGCCGGCCTGCCCGCGCAGCTGGCCGCCGAGCTCGCGCGGATCGGCCACGACGTGTTCACCTTCGGCTATGTGACCGCCATGCGCCAGACCATGGTGCTGCCGGTCGTCCTGCTCGGCATCGGTGCGATCAGCTGCCTCGCCATCAGGAGCGGCAAGCCCGCCGACAAGCCGGTCACGCCGGAGGTGGAGACGGCGCCCACCCGGGCCTGACGCCGCCCTGTGCCAGACAACCCCCCGCTGCCGGCCAGTTCCCAGCCCGCCACCGTCGCGGTGGACGCCATGGGTGGCGACCACGCGCCGGAGGCGGTCGTCGCGGGGGCCGTGGCGGCGGTAACCGAGCATGGCATCCCGGTCATCCTCACCGGCCGCCCCAGCCTGCTCCGGCCGCTGCTGCCCAGCGGGCTGCGGCCAGGGGTGATCAGGATCGCCGCCGCCGACGACTCGCTCACCATGGACGAAGGTGCGATGGCGAGCTGGCGGCGCCCGCGCTCCAGCGTCGCGGTTGCCTGCCAGCTGGTCCACCGTGGCCAGGCGGCCGCCGTGGTCTCCGCCGGGTCGACCGGGGGCCTCGTCGCAACCGCCCAGCTGCGGCTCAGATCACTGCCCGGGCTGCTCCGGCCCGGCCTGGCCGTGGTGCTGCCCACCCGGCCGAAGCCGACCCTGCTGGTCGACGCCGGCGCCATCGCCGATCCGAGACCGGAGATGCTGGTCCAGTTCGCCCAGCTCGGCGTGGCCTACGCGCAGGTGGCCTTTGGCGTGGCCGACCCGCTTGTCGGCCTGCTCACGATCGGCGCCGAGCCGGTGAAGGGCAACAAGCTCGCCCGGCGGGCGCATGAGCTGCTCGCCGGGCCACCTCACGGCCGCCCGCCGATCCGCTTCGCCGGCAACATCGAGGGCAGCGACCTGCTGGCCGGCCTGGTCGACGTGGTGGTGACCGACGGTTTCACGGGGAACGTGGCCCTCAAGGCGATCGAGGGCGCGGCCGGTTTCGCCACCGGCCAGTTCCGGGCCGCCCTGCGGAGTTCCCGGGCCGCCCGGTTCGGGGCGGCGTTCCAGCGGCAGGCGCTGCGCGAGCTGGCCGGGCAGATGGACGCCGAGACCTACGGCGGGGCCGCCCTGCTGGGCCTGGAGGGCACGGTGGTGATCGCGCACGGTGACTCCAGCGCCAAGGGGATCGCGTCCGCTTGCCGGCTGGCCGCGGATCTGGCGCGCGGCCAGATCACCGAGAAGATCCAGGGCCGGCTGGGCCCCGCCCACCGGGGCGGGCACTTCCTGCGCCGTTCCTGAGCCAGCCACCTCCGGCTGGCCACGACTGGACCGGGCCGGCCGCCCTGGCCGGCAAACGATCTTGGCCGGAAATTGCGCGCCGGGCGCCGGCAACCTCTCCTAGGCTGGGGGGCATGGCCGATCCACGGGAGGTCCTCGCGGACCGGGTACGGATGGCGCTGTCGGCCGCGTTCGGCGCGGGCTACGCCGGCACCGACCCGGTCATCCGGCCGTCCACGTTCGCTGACTACCAGTCCAACGTGGCGCTGCCGCTGGGCAAGCAGCTTGGCCGCCCGCCCCGGGAGCTGGCCGCGGAGATCGCCGGCCAGCTCGACCTGGCCGAGGTGTTCGACCACGCCGAGGTGAGCGGGCCCGGGTTCATCAACCTCACCCTGCGTGACGACTGGATCGCGGGCCAGGCCACGGCGCTGCTGGCCGACCCCCGGGCCGGCGTGCCGCCCGCGGATCCCGGGCGGAAGGTCGTGGTCGACTACTCGTCCCCCAACGTGGCCAAGGAAATGCACGTCGGCCACCTGCGGACCACCGTGGTCGGGGACGCGGTCGTCCGGATCCTGGAGTATCTCGGGCACACCGTGATCCGCGCCAACCACCTGGGGGACTGGGGGACCCAGTTCGGCATGCTCATCGAGCACCTGCTGGAGGTCGGCGAGGAGACCGCCCGCGCGCAGCTGTCCTCGGGTGAGATCAACGCCTTCTACCAGGCGGCCCGGGCCAGGTTCGACGCCGATCCGGCGTTCGCGGGCGCCGCCCGGCAGCGGGTGGTGGCGCTACAGAGCGGTGACCCGGGCACCATCCGGCTGTGGCAGCTGCTCGTGGACGATTCCAATCAGTACTACAACACCATCTACCAGCGGCTGCGGGTCACGCTCACCAACGACGACCTGGCCCCGGAGAGCTTCTACAACCCCATGCTCGCCGGCGTCTGCGCCGAGCTCCAGCGGGACGGCATCGCCGTCATCAGCGACGGGGCGCTGGTCGCGTTCCCGCCCGGCTTCACCGGCCGGGACGGTGAGCCGCTGCCGATGATCCTGCGCAAGCGCGACGGCGGCTACGGCTACGACACCACCGACCTGGCCGCCATCCGCTACCGGATCGTCGACCTGAAGGCCGACCGGCTCATCTACCTGGTCGCCGCCGAGCAATCGCTGCACTTCCAGATGCTGTTTGAGGTCGCCAGGCAGGCGGGCTGGCTGACCGGTGAGATCAGCGCCGAGCACGCGGTCATCGGCCTGGTCAGTGGCGCCGATGGGAAGCGGATCCGGACCCGCACCGGCGACCAGGTGAAGCTGATCACCCTGATCGACGAGGCGGTCGAGCGCGCCGGGCGGGTCATCGCGGACCGGTATGACGATCCGGCGCTGCGGGCGGAGATCGCCGAAGCCGTTGGCATCGGCGCGCTCAAGTACGGCGACCTGTCGGTGGCCCGCAGTTCGGGCTATGTCTTCGACTTCGACCGGATGCTGGCGCTGACCGGCAATACCGGCCCGTACCTGCAGTACGCCACGGCGCGGATCCGGTCCATCTTCCGCCGGGCCGGGCTCGACCCGGCCACCGCGCACGGCCCGGTGCTTGTCACCGAGCCAGCCGAGCGGGCGCTGGCGCTGACCCTGCTCGGCTTCGGCACCGCGGTCCACCACGCCGCCGCCACCGCCGAGCCGCACCTGCTGGCCGCCTACCTGTTCGACGTGGCCAGCGCGTTCACCGCCTTCTACGAGGCCTGCCCGGTGCTGAAGGCCCCGGGCCCGGACCTGCGCGACTCCCGGCTCGCCCTGTCGGCGCTGGCCCTGCAGGTCCTGCTCACCGGCCTCGGCCTGCTCGGCATCCCGGTGCCTGACCGGATGTAGCGCGAACGGGCAGCGAAAACCCACCGCGTTCCCAGCGAAATCCCAGCTTCGCCTGCCCGATGTCCCAGACCCGGCCGGCAGCATGGCCGGCATGGAGAACTACAACCGCCCCCCGGGTGACGGCCCGCAGGACCACCAGCCGACCGACCAGTTCTGGCCGAGCCAGGGCGTGCCGCCGGGTCAGCAACCGTACGGGCAGCAGCCGCCGGGGCTGCAGACACACTTCGCCAGGGACCGGCGCAAGGCCCTGCACTGGACAGTGGGGATCACCGTGGCGGCCCTGCTGGCCGGGGGCGGGGCGATCGCCGGCGTCGCGCTGGCCAGCAACCCGCTGGCCAGCGCCCCCGCCGCCAGCACCAGCACCGCGACCGCGGGTGGCCAGACCGGCGGCGGCCAGAGCGGGGGCGCCGCCGCCCCGGGCAGCCAGGCCGCCGTGCTGAGCGCGGCCCTGACCGCCGCGGACTCCCCGGACGCGACTCTGTCGTCCACTCCGGCCGGTGTCACCGGGGCGGCCGTCGGCGGCCAGTCCGTGACCGGTCCTGGCACCGGCGCGGGCCCGGCAGCGGGCCGTTGCGCCCGTGCGCTCCGGCTGGCCCGGGCGGCCCGGCTGTCCGGCCACCCCCGGCAGGCGGGTGCCGCCGCCCGGTTCGCCTTCCGCTGCCACATCCGGCACCGGATCATCCGGTTCTTCCTGCTGCGCGGGGTGGACGGGCAGTTCACCTTCCGCACCCGAACCGGTGCGCTGAAGACGCTCGCCTACGAGCGGGGCGTGATCCAGTCGGTCAACGGCAGCACGTCCATCGTGGTCAAGGCGGCCGACGGCACCGTCTGGACCTGGGATCTGGTCAGCAACACGGTCGTCCGCGAGAGCACCGGCAAGGTCAGCGAGTCCGCGCTGGCCGACGGGGCGGACGTCTGGGTCGGCGGGCCGGTGATCAACGGCAGCAAGGACGCCAGGCTCATCTTCGTCCGGCCCCCTGGTGGCGCCGGATCCTGACCCACGCCCCACGGGGCCCGGCTCGGGGCCGGGCTGCCACCCGGCCCCGTCGCCCGCCTCCCGCGGCCCCAGCCGCGGGAGGCGGTAGCGTGGGCAGCCACCGTTCGGCATGATCGGCGGTGGACTGCCCGGCCGGGCGACGCCGCAGAATGCGCCCTGGATGATGACCGATAACGACCGGATCCCACAGGTGCTCGTCGTCGACGACGAGCCGAACATCCGCGAGCTGGTCCAGGTCGCGCTGAAGTTCCACGGCTGCGCGGTGACCACCGCGGCCACCGGCACGGACGCGCTCCGGCAGGTGGAGAAGGCGCGGCCGGATCTGGTCGTGCTCGACGTGGTGCTGCCCGACCTCGATGGGTTCGAGGTGTGCCGGCGGCTGCGGGCCATGGGCAACGAGGTGCCGGTGATCTTCCTGACCGCCCGGGACACCTCCTCCGACACCGTCACCGGCCTGGCCATCGGCGGCGACGACTACGTCACCAAGCCGTTCTCGGTGGAAGCGCTGGTCGCCCGGGTCCGGGCCGTGCTGCGCCGGGCCGCGCGGCCCGGCGGCAGCGAGGACGGCCGGGACGAGGACATCCTCCGGGCCGGCGACCTGGAACTGGACGAAACCCGCTGGACCGTGCACCGGGCCGGGATTCCGGTGGAACTCTCGCCCACCGAGTTCCGGCTGCTCGCCTACCTGCTCCGCCACCAGGGGCGGGTGCTCTCCCGCGGCCAGCTGCTGGAGAGCGTGTGGGGCTGGGACTATGCGGGCCAGTCCCAGATCGTGGAAACCTACGTCAGCTACCTGCGCCGCAAGCTCGACCCGCTCGGCCCGCCGCTGATCCACACTCAGCGCGGGGTGGGCTACACCCTGCGGGCTGACGGTACGGGCGGATGAGCGGATCCGGGCGGCTGTCGCTTCGTGCCCGCCTGCTGGTCCTGCTCATCGCCGTGACCGCGGTCTTCCTGCTGATCATGGGCGCGGTCACCACTGTGGTGCTGAGCAGCCGGCTGAGCAGCCAGTTCAATGTCGATCTGGTGGCCGCGGCCAGCCGGAGCCCGCAGGCCCTGGCCGGCAACACCGGCGGCTACCTGGCCGCCGTGGTCTCGCGCACGGGGCAGGTCGTGCTGCTCACCCCCGGGCCCAAGGGCACCGAGTTCCAGCAGGTGCTGGGCCAGATGAGCCGCACCCAGCTCATCACGGACTACGCCCACCAGCCGTTTTCGCTGACCCTCGCCGACGGCACCAAGGTGCGGGCGGTCGAGCGGCCGGCCGCCGCCCGCCAGCTCGGCCTCAGCGGGGTCGCCCGCGGCCTGGTCCTGGTCGTGGTCGCCCGGCCGGTCAGCTCGCTGACCAACTACGTAGGCGGGGTGGTGGTGGCCGAGCTGATCACCGGCGGGGCGCTGATCCTGCTGCTGGCCATCGGCGGCCGCTGGCTGATCGGCCGGGGGCTGGCGCCGCTCGGCGACATGGCCAGCACCGCCCACCGGATCACCAGCCGGGGAGATCTCACCGCCCGGATGCCGGAGGCGGACGAGCACACCGAGGTCGGCCGGCTGGGCTGGGCCATCAACACCATGCTCGACCGGATCCAGTACGCGTTCGGTGCCCGGCTGCAGTCCGAGCAGAAGGTACGCCAGTTCGCCGCCGACGCCTCGCACGAGCTGCGGACCCCGCTGACCACCATCCGCGGCTATGCCGAGCTCTACCGGCAGGGGGCGCTCGGGCCGGACCAGCTGCCGGACGCGATGCGCCGGATCGAGCAGGAATCAGAGCGGATGAGCACCCTCGTGGCTGAACTGCTGGAACTGGCCCGGCTGGACCGTCCCACCTCGCTGGACCTGGCCGAGGCGGACCTGTCGGCGGTGGTGCGGGACGCGGCCGCCGACGCCCGCGCGGTCGAGCCGGAGCGGCCGGTGCAGGCGGAGGCACCGGCCGGTCTTATCGCGATGGTGGACGAGGCCAGGATCCGCCAGGTGCTGGCCAACCTGCTGGCCAACGTCCGCGAGCACACGCCCGCCCGGACGCCGGTGGCCGTCCGGCTGGCCGCGGTCCGGGGCGGGGTGGTGCTGGAGGTGGCCGATGCTGGCCCGGGCATGGCGGCCGCCGACGCGGCCCGCGCCTTCGACCGTTTCTACCGGGGGGAACGGCCGGACCCGGCCGGGCTGAATGGCTCTGGTGGCGGTGGCAGTGGGCTGGGGCTGGCCATCGTGCAGGCGATCGCCCTGGCTCACGGCGGCCAGGCCACCCTGGAATCGTGGCCCGGCAAGGGCACACGGGTGCGGGTCTGGCTGCCCAGCACCGCACCTGACCCGCCCGCGCGAGCGTAAAAAACGGCGCAGGAAACGGCAGAATCTATCGCTGAAATCGGAGATTGACCGCGACACCCGGCCACATCTTCGTTGCGTGCAGCCATTAATGGCCCTAGCATCAATTCGCCCCCCCGCTGGTGCCCGGTAAAAGCCAGGCACCCGTTTCTATGTACAAGGGGTAATTATGCTCAAACGTGTCATCGTTGGGGCGACAGCCATCGCAGCGTGCCTGCTAGGGCTGGCCGCCGGCGCACAGGCGCAAACCGTCAAGAATGCGCCTCCGATCAAGGTAATAAATCTGCACAGCGCTTATGAAAAGGCGCTGCCGCACGCCAGGGCCGGGAAAATCGCCGGTATCGTATATGCACGGGGCAAGCATCCGGCGATGCACAAACTCGGCCCCAGCTGTAGCGAGCCCAACTGCCCGCTGGTCTACAACGGCGGGTCGGTACAGCACAACCCACAGGTCTACCTGCTGCTGTGGGGACCGAACTGGTCCAGCGACGCCAGCCAGACGGCCAGCGCCAACTACATGCAGGGCTTCTACGGGGGCCTGGGAGTCGGGCCGGACGACGACTGGTCCACGATCACGTCCCAGTACGGTGACGGCTCCGGGTTCCCCACCTTCACCGGGTCGGTCCTGGTCGGAACCTGGCAGGACAGCAGCACCCCGCCGACCGGCGTCGACCAGAACCAGCTGTCCGCCGAGGCGGAGGCGTTCGCCAGCTTCATCGGCATCACCGACCTCAAGAACTCCCAGATCGTCATCGCCACCCAGTCCGGCACCTGCCCGCAGGGGTTCTACGCGCCCGGCTGCAACGGCGGCAGCGGCTACTACTGCGCGTGGCACGCGGCCTCGAACAACACCAACGTGCCCTTCACCAACCTGCCGTACGTCCTCGACAGCGGATCCGGGTGCGGTGAGAACCTCGTGCAGAACCAGTGGGACGGGTTCTCGATCGTCGGTGGTCACGAGTACGCCGAGACCATCACCGACCCGTTCCCGGTGACCGGCTGGTGGGATTCCGCCGACTCCAGCGGCGGCGAGATCGGCGACAAGTGCGCCTGGATGAACCTGGGCGTGCTGGCCCTGTCCACCGGCAGCTACGCGGTCCAGCCGCTGTACAGCAACTCGGCCTTCACCAGCACCGGCACCGGCTGCGTCCGGTCGTCGTCCGCGGACACGGTGACCGTCACCAACCCGGGTAACCAGACCAGCACCGCCGGTGTCTTCACCAAGCTGCAGATGATGGGCAACTCCAGCGGCGGCAACACGCTCAGCTGGAGCGCCACCGGCCTGCCGGCCGGCCTGAAGATCAACGCCACCAGCGGGCGGATCTCCGGCACCCCGACCGGGAACGGCACGTCCAACGTGACCGTCACCGCGGCCGACACCACCGGCGCGACCGGGAACGCCTCGTTCACCTGGGCTATCAACTCCGGTGGCGGCGCGATCACCAGCTCGCTGGGCAAGTGCCTGGACGACTTCAAGTCCAGCACGCTCAACCACAACAAGATCGACATCTACACATGCAACGGCTCCGCGGCCCAGCAGTGGACCTACGCCGGCAACACGCTGAAGGTGGTCGGCAAGTGCCTGGACGACCCGCGCTACGGCGGCGCCGGCACCGCGCTGATCCTCTACAGCTGCAACGGCGGCGCGAACCAGATGTGGACGCACATGACCGATGGCGAGTACGTGGGCGACCACGGCCTCTGCCTGACCGACCCGGGCAGCTCGACCACCAACGGCACCCAGGTCACGCTCGATGTCTGCACGGGAGCGGCGAACCAGATCTGGTCGCTGCCCACCGCCAGGCCCTAACGGGAGCGGGCCGCGGTTAGCTCAGGCGGCCCGTTCCGGCCCAGGGCCCCCGTGGTGGCCGTCACCGCGGGGGCCCGCCGGGCTGCCCGGGCCCGGCCGTGCCCGTGGTGCCCGCCACACCCGCTCCGTTCGTGGGGTCGGGCAGGTGCTCGAACAGGTAGTAGACGCCCAGCAGGCCGAAGATGACCAGCCCGGCGATGGCTGACAGGAACGCCGCGATCAGGGTCCCGCCCACGTAGACCGCGCCGCCCAGGACGAAGCCGGGCACCGACTGGCGCAGCGCGCCCTCCGGCACGGCCGCGCCGAGCGCGGCCGTGTGGGTGACCACGTAGACCCAGATGCCGGCGAACCCGGCCGAGATGGCGATCATGACCAGGCCGTAGGTCACGGTGGCCGCGGTCCCGCCGCTGTCACGCAGGTGCTCGGCGACCAGCGCGGTCGGGAACGGTATCGCGACCACGCCCATGAGCAGCAGGAGGTTGAGGACCAGCAGCGGCCGGTCGACCCGGGTGACGTGCCCGAAGATCGTGTGGTGGTTCATCCACATGATGCCGATGGTCAGGAAGCTGACCACGTAGGCGAAGTACTGGGGCCAGGCCTGCAGCAGCTGGCAGGTCAGCGTGGTGCAGCCGGGCCGGGGGCCGGGCAGCCGCAGGCTGAGGATGAGCAGCGTGATCGCGATCGCGAACACGCCGTCGCTGAACGCCTCCGCCCGGCCGCTCTCCATCTCGCGGTCAGCCGCCGGCGGCGGGCGGCGCACCGGTACCGGGCGCCTCGGCGGGCGTTGCCACCGAGCGGGCCAGCAACTGGGCCACGTCCACGACTTCCAGCGACTCGGCCGCCTCACCGGCCGCCTTCTTGGCGCTGACCGCGTCACCCAGCATGACCAGGCAGTACGGGCAGGCGGTGGAGATGGTGTCCGGGCCGGTGCCGAGCGCCTCGTCGATCCGCTCGGTATTGATCCGCTTGCCGATCCGCTCTTCCATCCACATCCGGGCGCCGCCCGCTCCGCAGCAGAAGCTGCGTTCCCGGCAGCGGTGCATCTCCTGCGGCTGGACCCCGGGCACCTGGGCCATGATCTCCCGTGGCGGGGAGTACAGCTGGTTGTGCCGGCCCAGGAAGCACGGGTCGTGGTAGGTGATCTTCTCTTCGACCGGCGTGACCGGGGTCAGCTTCCCCTCGGCGACCAGCCGGGACAGCAGCTGGGTGTGGTGGATGACCTGGTAGTTCCCGCCGAGCTGGGGATATTCGTTGGCCAGGGCGTTGAAGCAGTGCGGGCAGCTGGCGACGATGGTCCGGGGGGCAGCTTCGTTGAGCGTCTCGATGTTCTGCTGGGCGAGCATGGAGAACACGAACTCGTTACCGATCCGGCGGGCCGGGTCGCCGGTGCAGGTCTCGGCCGGGCCGAGCACCGCGAACTTGACACCCGCCTGGTGCAGCAGGGTGGCGATGGCCTTGGTCGTTTTCTTGGCCCGGTCTTCCAGCGCGCCCGCGCAGCCGACCCAGAACAGGTACTCCACGTCGTCAGGGAGCTTCCCGCCGGCCACCGTGACCTCGAAGTCCAGCTCGGTGATCCAGTCCGCCCGCCGGGCCTCGCCCATGCCCCATGGGTCGCCCTTGTTCTCCAGGTTCCTCAGCATCCCGGCGGCCTCCACCGGGAAGGCCGACTCGATCAGCACCTGGTGCCGGCGCAGGTCCGAGATGTGGTCGATGTGCTCGATGTCGACCGGGCATTCGGCCACGCAGGCGCCGCAGTTGGTGCACGACCAGAGCACGTCCGGGTCGATCACGCCGTTGGCCGTGGCGTCGCCGACCAGCGGGCGCTCGGCTTCCCGCTTGATCTTGTCCGGCAGTGCCTGCCTCGCCTCGTCGCTGGCGGCGAGCAGGTACGGGGCCTTGGCCAGCGCGTGGTCCCGGAGATCGAGGATGAGCATCTTGGGCGAAAGCGGCTTGCCGGTCGCCCAGGCCGGGCATTGCGACTGGCACCGGCCGCACTCGGTGCAGGTGGCCATGTCGAGCAGGCCCTTCCAGGTGAAGTCCTCGATCTTGCCGCGGCCGAAAATGTCGGTGTCCGGGTCGGCCTCCTCGAAGTCGAGCACCTGGCCGGCCGAGCGCATGGGCTGGAGTGCGCCCAGCCCGTTCGGGCGGCGGGAGAACAGCACGTTGACCGGGGCCAGGGCGATGTGCAGGTGCTTGGAGTAGGTGACGAACACGAGGAACGCCATGATCACCGCGATCTGGGCCAGCACGCCGGCGGTCTCGATCGCGCCGTTGGCCGGGGAGCCGAGCGGGGCCAGCCAGTGCCCGACGATCTGCGAGGCGAAGGCGCCGTGCGCATAGGGGAAGTCGCCGGTGTTGATCTGCGCGCCCCGGTAGAGCAGCAAGGTGGCGATGACCAGGAAGATCCCCAGTAGCACGAGCCAGGCCGCGCCGGTGTGGGAGCCCTCGAACCGGGAGTCACGGCCCTGGCGCCGGGGGCCGGTGCGGAGCCGGATGACGGCGAACGTGATGATCCCGGCCAGCACCCCGACCGCGAACAGGTCCTCGATGAACCCGACGACCGGCGAGTGGCCGATGACCGGGATGGCGAAGGTCTTGCTGAACAGGTCGCCGTAGGCCTCCAGGATGGTCAGCAGCAGGACGAGAAAGCCCCAGAACGTGGCGGCGTGCGCGGCGCCCGGCACCGACCAGCGGAGCAGCTTGCGCTGGCCGATCACCTCGGTGGCCTGGGTGCCGATGTCGCGGCCCGGGTGGTCGCGGACGGCGGCGACCCGCTCGGGGGCGGGCTGGCCCTTCCGTGCCACCCGGTACAGCCACCAGAGCCGGTGCCCGGCCAGGGCCAGGGCGGCCACCGTGACCGCGATTCCGACGATGATGCGCAGGGCCACGCCGACCTCCTCGGAAATGTTCCGTGCCAGCGTACGCCGCAGCCCCGGGCAGGGAATACCGGGCCGGAGACCAAAGTTGAGCCAGATAGACTCAAGTCAGTTGCCAAGGGATTCATCCGGTGGCAGACTTGCGTCGACAACGCTCAACTTCCGAATACCGACTCACTCAAGGGACGACAACATGGCACGTGCGGTAGGGATCGACCTGGGGACGACCAACTCCGTCGTCGCTGTCCTCGAAGCGGGCGAGCCGACGGTCATCGCCAACGCGGAAGGCTCGCGGACTACGCCGTCCGTGGTCGCCTTCGCCAAGAACGGTGAGGTTCTGGTCGGTGAGGTCGCCAAGCGGCAGGCGGTCACCAACGTCGACCGCACGATCCGCTCAGTCAAGCGCCAGATGGGCACCGACTGGACCGTCAAGATCGACGACAAGAAGTTCACCGCCCAGCAGATCAGCGCCTTCATCCTGCAGAAGCTCAAGCGGGACGCGGAGTCCTACCTGGGTGAGAACATCACCGACGCGGTGATCACCGTCCCGGCGTACTTCAGCGACGCGCAGCGGCAGGCCACCAAGGAGGCCGGCCAGATCGCCGGGCTTAACGTGCTGCGCATCATCAACGAGCCCACCTCGGCGGCGCTCGCCTACCACCTGGAGAAGGACAACGAGGCCACCATCCTCGTCTTCGACCTCGGCGGCGGCACTTTCGACGTGTCCCTGCTTGAGGTCGGCGAGGGCGTGGTCGAGGTGAAGGCCACCAGCGGCGACAACCACCTCGGTGGGGACGACTGGGACCAGCGGATCGTGGACTGGCTGGTGCAGGACTTCAAGAACAACTACGGCATCGACCTGTCCAAGGACAAGATGGCGCTCCAGCGGCTGCGCGAGTCCGCGGAGAAGGCCAAGATCGAGCTGTCCGGCTCGGCCGAGACGCAGATCAACCTGCCCTACATCACCCACTCCGAGCAGGGCCCGCTGCACCTGGACACCAAGCTCACCCGGGCCGAGTTCGTGAAGATGACCTCCGACCTGCTCGACCGCTGCAAGAGCCCGTTCAAGCAGGTCATCAAGGACGCCGGGGTCAAGCTCAGCGACATCCACCACGTGGTGCTGGTCGGCGGCTCGACCCGGATGCCCGCCGTGGTGGAACTGGTCAAGGACCTGACCGGCGGCAAGGAGCCGAACAAGGGCGTCAACCCGGACGAGGTCGTCGCGGTCGGCGCCTGCCTGCAGGCCGGCGTGCTCAGGGGCGAGGTCAAGGACGTGCTGCTGCTCGACGTGACCCCGCTGTCGCTGGGCATCGAGACCAAGGGCGGCATCTTCACCAAGCTGATCGAGCGGAACACGACCATCCCGATCAAGCGGTCGGAGATCTTCACCACCGCCGACGACAACCAGCCGTCGGTGCAGATCCAGGTGTTCCAGGGTGAGCGGGAGATCGCCCAGTACAACAAGAAGCTGGGCATGTTCGAGCTGACCGGCCTCGCGCCCGCGCCGCGCGGCGTGCCGCAGATCGAGGTCGCCTTCGACATCGACGCCAACGGCATCGTCAACGTCTCGGCCAAGGACCTGGGCACCGGCAAGGAGCAGTCGGTCCAGATCACCGGCGGCTCCGCGCTCGCCAAGGACGACATCCAGCGGATGGTGGACGAGGCCGAGAAGTACGCCGAGGAGGACGCGCGGCGGCGCGAGGAGGCCGAGATCCGGAACCGCGCGGACACCCTGGCCTACTCGACCGAGAAGTTCGTGGCCGAGAACGCCGAGAAGATCCCCAGCGACATCAAGGCCGAGGTTGAGGCGGCTATCGCCGACCTGAAGAAGGCCCTGGAGGGGACCGACATCGACGCGATCAAGGAGGCCACCGAGAAGGCCGCCCAGGTCAGCCAGAAGATGGGGACCGCCATCTACGCGCAGTCGCAGGCCAGCGCGGCCAGCAGCGGCGAGGCGGCTGACTCAGCTGGCGACGGTCCCTCCGATGAGGACGTCGTTGACGCCGAGATCGTCGACGAGGACCGGCCGAGTGAAGAGGGTGGCGCCGCCTGATGAGCTCACCGGAGGAGACCAACACGGGCCCGGTGATCCGTGATCTCAGGCGCATCGACCCGGTGACCGGGCGGGTCCGGGACCCAGGCAAGGGTTCCGGCCAGCCCGGGGGCGGTCAGTCCGGTGCGGGCCCGGCGGGTGCCGGGGCCGCCGGGGCGGCCGGGCCGGGCGGGGGCGCCACGCCCCGGGCCACCGGCAAGTCCCGGCCGGGCAAGCACGCGGCTTCCAAGCCGGGCGGCACCCCCGGGGCCGAGCCCGGTGCCGGGGCCAGCGGGAACACTGGGACCAGTGGGAACACCTGGGCAGCCGGCAGGTCCGGGACTGGCCAGGAGGCGGGCCAGGCAGGCCGGGACAGCTCGGCCGGGCCGGGCCCGGCCGACGCGGGCCAGCTCGCCGACGAGCTTGCCGAGCGGACCGCTGACCTGCAGCGGATGACGGCGGAGTACGCCAACTACCGCAAGCGGGTCGAGCGGGACCGGGTGGCCGTGCGTGAGCAGGCGCTGGCCAACGTGCTGGCCGGGCTGCTGCCGGTGCTGGACGACATCGGCCGCGCCCGGGAGCACGGCGAACTGGTTGGCGGCTTCAAGTCGGTGGCCGATTCGCTGGAAGCGGCCGTGGCCAAGCTCGGGCTGGACAGCTTCGGCGAGGCCGGCGAGCCGTTCGACCCGAAGATCCACGAGGCGCTGCTGCACTCGTACGCCAGCGACGTCACCGAGCCGACCTGCGTCCAGATCCTGCAGCCGGGATACCGGGTGGGTGACCGGATCCTGCGCCCGGCCCGGGTGGCCGTGGCCGAGCCCAGCGACGCCGCCGGGCCCGGCGATGAGGATGAACCGGGTGACGCGGCCAGCGACACCGGTGCCGGTGCCCCCGGCGAGCCGGCGCGTGATGCGGCCACAGACGACGACTGACGCCCGGAGACGCCGTGAGCACCAAGGACTTCCTGGAGAAGGACTACTACAAGACCCTGGGCGTGGCCAAGGGCGCGAGCGCGGACGAGATCAAGAAGTCGTACCGCAAGCTGGCCCGCAAGTACCACCCGGATGCCAACAAGGGTGACCCCAAGGCCGAGGCGAAGTTCAAGGAGATCTCCGAGGCCTACAACACCCTGTCCGACGAGAAGCGGCGCAAGGAGTACGACGAGGCGCGCTCCCTGTTCGGTGGCGGCTTCCGTTCGCCGGGGACTGGCGGCGGCTTCGGCAACTTCGACCTCGGCGACCTGTTCGGCAGCGGCGGCACCGGCACCGGGACCGCCAGCGGCGGCCGCCTGGGCGACCTGCTCGGCGGGATGTTCGGCGGCGGCCGGGGGTCCACCACCCAGCCGCGGCCCCGGCGCGGCGCGGACGTGGAGACCGAGACCTCGCTCGGGTTCAGCGACGCCATCGACGGTGTCACCGTGACCCTGAGGCTAGCCAGTGAGCGGCCCTGCCCGACCTGCCAGGGCACCGGCGCCAAGGCGGGCACGGTCCCCCGGGTCTGCCCGTCCTGCCAGGGCACCGGGCAGTCCAGCCGGAACCTGGGGAGTTTCGCGTTCTCCGAGCCGTGCCGCGAGTGCCGGGGCCGGGGCCTGGTGGTCGACGACCCATGCCCGGACTGCTCCGGCAGCGGGCGGGCCATGAGCACCCGCTCGATCCAGGCGCGGATCCCGGCCGGCGTGGCCGACGGGCAGCGGATCAAGCTGAAGGGCAAGGGGGCCCCCGGCGAGCGGGGCGGCCCGGCCGGCGATCTGTATGTCCGGGTCCACGTCAGCCCGCATCCGGTGTTCGGGCGCAGCGGCCAGAACCTGACCGTGACCGTGCCCGTCACCTTCCCGGAGGCCGCGCTGGGCGCCGAGATCAAAGTGCCCTCGCACCGCGGCGCGCCGGTCAGCGTCCGCATCCCCCCTGGCACCCCGAACGGGCGGGTGCTGCGGGTCCGCGGCAAGGGCGTCCGGCGGCCGGACGGGACCAATGGGGACCTGCTGGTCACCGTCTCCGTCCAGGTGCCGGACAGCCTGACCTCGCCAGCCCGGGACGCGCTGGCCGCCTTCCGCGAGGCGACCGCCGGCGAGGACCCGAGGGAAGACCTGCTGCGGCGGGCCAAGCAGGCGTGATGAGCACCAGCGCGGCCGGGTGCCCGGCAGGAGAACCGGAGGTGAGGGGATGAGCAGCCCGTTTGAGATGAGCGACGACACCCCGGTGTACGTGATCTCGGTTGCCGCCCAGCTTTCTGGCATGCACCCGCAGACCCTGCGGGCCTATGACCGGCAGGGCCTGGTGTCACCGGGCCGCTCGGCCGGGCAGGGCCGCCGCTACTCGCTGCGCGACATCGTGCTCCTGCGCGAGATCCAGCGGCTGTCGCAGGAGGAGGGGGTCAACCTCTCCGGCATCAAGCGGATCCTCGAACTGGAGGGCCAGATCGAGCAGTTCCACGCGCTGCTGGCCCAGATGTCCGCCGAGATGGAGCAGCTCAGGACCGAGCTGGTGTCCACCCGGGCGGTGGCGGCCCGGCTGGCTGGGCTGCTCCGGGCCCGCGGCACCAGCACCGCGCTGGTGCCGGTGCGGACCCGGGGCAGCACCGGCGGGCCGCCGGTGACCGGACCGGAGCCGCCCGCCGACGGGCCCGGGCAGAACCTGCCCGCGGCCGACGCCGGCTGACAGCCGGCCGTCACCCGCCCGTTCACGCTGCGCTCCGGAAGTCCCTTCGACATCCACCCCGAAAGCCAGGAATTACCTGATGGACGACAAGTTCACCCGCAAGAGCCAGGAGGCGCTGTCCGGCGCGATCAGGCGTGCCACCGTGGACGGCAACCCGCACGTCGACGCGCTGCACCTGCTCGCCGCCCTGCTGGAGCTGAGCGGTAGCACCGCGGCGCCGCTGCTGCGGGCCATCGGCGCCGACCCGGCGGCGGTCATGGCCGACGCCGGCGCCCGGCTGGCCAAGCTGCCGACCGTGTCCGGCGCCACGGTCGGTGCTCCGGACAACTCCCGGCCGCTGCTGGCGGCGATCACCACCGCGGGCAAGCGGGCCAGGGAACTCGGCGATGAGTATGTCTCGACCGAGCACCTGCTGGTCGGGCTGGCTGCGGACGGCGGCGCCGCGGCCGAGGTGCTGCGCAAGGCCGGGGCCACGCCGGAGGCACTGCTGGCCGCGTTCCAGCAGATCCGCGGCCACGCCCGGGTCACCTCCGAGGACCCGGAGGGCACCTTCCAGGCGCTGGAGAAGTACAGCATCGATCTCACCCAGCGGGCCCGGGACGGCGAGCTCGACCCGGTGATCGGCCGCGACGCCGAGATCCGGCGGGTCATCCAGGTGCTGTCCCGGCGCACCAAGAACAACCCGGTGCTGATCGGCGAGCCGGGAGTCGGCAAGACCGCCGTGGTTGAAGGCCTCGCCCAGCGGATCGTCGCCGGCGACGTGCCCGAATCACTGCGTGGCAAGCGGCTGGTCGCCCTCGACCTGGCGGCCATGGTCGCCGGGGCGAAGTACCGCGGCGAGTTTGAGGAACGCCTCAAGGCGGTGCTGAACGAGATCAAGCAGAGCGAGGGCCAGGTCATCACGTTCATCGACGAGCTGCACACCGTGGTGGGTGCGGGCGCGGCCGAGGGCGCGATGGACGCCGGCAACATGCTCAAGCCGATGCTGGCCCGCGGGGAACTGCGGATGGTGGGCGCCACCACACTGGACGAGTACCGGGAGCGGATCGAGAAGGATCCCGCGCTGGAACGCCGCTTCCAGCAGGTGTTCGTGGGTGAGCCGTCGGTCGAGGACACGATCGCGATCCTGCGCGGCCTGAAGAGCAGGTACGAAGCCCATCACAAGGTCCAGATCTCGGACGCCGCGCTGGTCGCCGCAGCCACCCTGTCCGACCGGTACATCACGGGCCGGTTCCTCCCGGACAAGGCCATCGACCTGGTGGACGAGGCCGCGTCCCGGCTGCGGATGGAGATCGACTCGCGTCCGGTGGAGATCGACGAACTGCAGCGCAGCGTGGACCGGATGAAGATGGAGGAGATGGCGCTGGCGCGGGAGGCCGACCCGGCCAGCAAGGAACGGCTGGAACGGCTGCGCGCCGACCTCGCCGACCGGCAGGAGCAGCTCACCGCGCTGGTCGCCCGCTGGGACCGGGAGAAGGCCAGCCTGAACCGGGTGGGTGAGCTCAAGCAGCGGCTCGACGACCTGCGCGGGCAGGCCGAGCGGGCGCAGCGCGACGCCGACTTCGCGACGGCTTCCCGGATCATGTACGGGGAGATCCCCGCGCTGGAAGCCGAACTCGCGGCCGCCACGGCCGCCGCCGGCCAGGACGGGTCCGGCACCGCGGCGCGGACCAGCAGCCCCGGTGCCGCGCCGCCTGCCGCCGCCGCCGCGATCGACGCCAGTGCCGCGCCCATGGTCAAGGAGGAGGTCGGCCCGGATGATGTCGCCGACGTCGTCTCGTCCTGGACCGGCATCCCGGCGGGCCGGCTGCTGGAGGGCGAGATCGGCAAGCTCCTGCGGATGGAGACCGAACTGGGCCGGCGGCTGATCGGGCAGTCCCGTGCGGTCGCCGCCGTGTCCGACGCGGTCCGCAGGTCACGAGCGGGCATCTCCGACCCGGAGCGGCCCACGGGCTCGTTCCTCTTCCTCGGGCCCACCGGGGTCGGCAAGACCGAGCTGGCCAGGGCCCTGGCCGAGTTTCTCTTCGACGACGAGCGGGCCATGGTCCGCATCGACATGAGCGAGTACGGCGAAAAGCACTCGGTGGCGCGGCTGGTCGGCGCCCCGCCCGGCTACATCGGGTATGAGGAGGGCGGCCAGCTGACCGAGGCGGTCCGGCGGCGGCCCTACTGCGTGGTGCTGCTCGACGAGGTGGAGAAGGCGCATCCGGAGATCTTCGACGTCCTGCTGCAGGTGCTCGACGACGGGCGGCTCACCGACGGGCAGGGCCGGACCGTCGACTTCCGCAACACCATCCTGATCCTCACCTCGAACCTCGGCTCGGTGTTCATCGCCGATCCCGCGCTCTCCGAGGACGCCAAACGGGATGCCGTGCTGAACGTGGTGCGGACGACCTTCAAGCCGGAGTTCCTCAACCGGCTCGATGATGTGATCGTCTTCGACGCGCTCACCACCGAGGATCTCTCCCAGATCGTCGACCTGCAGGTGGCCCGACTGGCCCGGCGGCTCGCCGACCGCCGGCTCACCCTCACCGTCACCCCGGCGGCCCGTGAATGGCTGGCCGTGACCGGCTTCGACCCGGTCTACGGCGCCCGGCCGCTGCGCAGGCTGGTCCAGTCGGCCATCGGGGATCAGCTGGCGCGGGCGCTGCTGTCGGGGGCAATCTCCGACGGAGATCAGGTCACGGTGGATCTGGACGCGGCGGCCGACGCGCTGGTGGTCCAGCCCGGTAACCCGGTGGCGGAAGTGCTGCCCGGCTCGGGGGGCAGTACGTCCAGCAGCCGGTCATAGCCGTCCTCGGCCAGCCCGAGGTCGTTGCGGATCCGGAAGCGCAGGCTGAGCAGCAGCCGCAGCTCGGTCCGGTCCCCGGCCGGCAGGGCCAGCACCCCGTCCGCGGCGGTGTCCGTCCCAGATGTGGCCGGGCCGGTGTCCGTCTCGCTGCCCGCCTCCCCGGCCCGGGCGACCGGCCCGGGTGACCGCCCCAGGTACAGCTCGATACCGGCATTCGCCCAGGCCAGGGCGCTGATCAGGTCCGTGCGCTCGACCATCAGCTCGGCCAGCAGGTCACACATGCGGGGATCACGCGGCGGCGCCGCGGCGAGCTGCCCGACCAGGTCCTCCGCCTCCGCCGCCTGGCCCATCATGAACAGCGCCTGCGCCAGCGGCGCCCGCGGATCGACCGAGGACGGGCCGCCGTCGGCCAGCGCCTGCCGGAAGTCGTTGACAGCGGCGGCCGGCTCGTCGGCGAGCAGCCACTGCTCGCCCGCCCGCATGAAGGCTTCGGCGCGCGGCATGCCCCGTGTCTGGGTGCCGGTGGCGGCGAGCCGGGTCATGTGCTGGGCGGCCGCCCGATGGTCGCCAGAACATGCGGCGTCGAACTCGATGGCGTCGAAGGTCTCGCGGCTTAGCACACTCACGTCACTGAACGTACCCGGGCAACCGCTAATGACGCGCCCTTTCCAGTGCGTCCCAGAATCCGCGCCGCAGCGCGTGCCGCACCTCGTCGTGCAGCAGCGAATCGATCGGCAGCGCCGAATCCTGCAGCAGCTTGGCCTCCAAATCCGAAGGCATCCGCGGCTTGCGCGCGAGTACGGCCTCCAGCCACAGCTGCGGTGCGTCCCGTGCGACCGCCTGCCCGAAGCCGAACCCCTCGCCATGGGCGGCCTGCACGGCATCGGCCAGTGAGACCGAGGGCGGCAGCGGCGGCGGGGCGTGCGGCAGAGCGTGCTGCGGCCCGCCGTAGGGGCCCTGCTGCGGCACGTAGCCCGGCCCGGCCTCCGGCTGGTCGGCCGACGGCCCGGCGAACTGCTGGCCCGCGTGCTGGTCCTGTCGTCCGCGGGTAAAACGCCCGGTCGGCGCGGTCGGCGGGTAGGTCCGGACGCCGGCGCTGGCCTGCGGCCCGCCCGCCTGGAGCTGCCCACCGATGCCCGCCGCGGCCGGGCCGGGCCCACCGGGACCGGCCGGGATCCCCTGGGCGCCAGCCGGGCCGATCGGCCCGCTGTTGCCGCCGGGCCGCGGTGCGCTCACTGGCCCGGGCGCCATCCCTGGTCCCGCCGCACTACCGGGGCCGGGCAGCGCCGGGTGACCGGCGACGGCCGGGCCGGGCTGGCCGGCCGGTGACGGATAGGCCTGGGGCCCTGGCCCCGCCTGGTGCTGGCCGGGGTGCCCGGCGAGGTCCTGTCCCCGGCCGGGGTACCCGGCCGCATAACCGGGCTGCGGCGCCAGGCCAGGCCGGCCTGGCTGCGGCGGCATCCCTGGCTGCCCGGGCCCGGGCTGGCCCATGCCCAGCTGACCTGCCCCGCCCGGCTGGGGCGTGCCCGGATGGGGCCCACCCGGCTGGCCCAGTGGAGAGAGCCCGGCCGTGGGCGAGGGCGGCCGCGGCGTGCCGACGGGCGGCGTGCCGGCGGGCGTGAGCATGCCGGTTGCGTCGTGGCCGGCCTGCTGGCCAAGCGGCGGCTGCGGGATTGACGCGGGCGGTTGCGGGCTGAACTGAGCCGGGCTGGCCGGCAGCCCCGGCTGGGACATCCCGGGCGGCGCCGGCATGGGTGCCTGGCCGGGCGGGACGATCTGGCCCTGAAGCGGCCCGGAGTGATGGACGGGCATGGCCTGACCGGGCATTCCGGCCGGCGGCTGGGTGCCGGGCACCGGCGTCATGCCCGGCTGCGGCATCCCACCAGCTGGCATGCCCCCCAGGAGCGGGCCCGCCGTGGCCGCCCCGCTGGCTAGCCCCGGCTGAGCAGCAGACCCGGCCTCCGGCCCGCCGATCGGCCCGGAGAGGTGGGGAGACTGGAGCGGACCGGGCTGCCCGTTCGGCACGGGCTGGGCGGCGCGCTGATACTCGGCGATGACCGGCACCGTGTAGATCTCGGGCGGGGGCTGCGAACCCGCCGGCAGGGCCTGCTGGTGCCCGAGCGGGCCGACCGGCCCGTGGCCGTTGGTCAGGGCATGCCCCGGATAGCTGCCCACAGGGTGCCGCTCGTCCTCGCGCAGTGGCTCAGCGCCGACCACGAAGTCCACGTACGGCCGCAGGTGAGCTTCACCGACTTCGACGATGTCGTCGCACTCCTGGCGGAGGGCGCGGGAGATGGTCCATTTACCATCCACCGTGATGTGCGCGAGGGTGACCCGCACGCCCAGATCCTGGACCTCGGCGATGACCTGCGCGAGATCCTCCTCGGCACTGACCACCAGCGCGTCGCGCACCGCCCCGTTGCGGGCCAGGGTGACCAGGTCGCGGCGGATCTCAGTGTCCACACCCTCACGGTGGCCCGGCCGCATCCGGCCGAGCCTGACCTTCACCCCGGGGAGATCGGCAAGCGCCTCGTGCTCGGGGGACCGGCGGCCTTCCACCGTCGCCTCGTACCAGTAGCAGCGCAGGAGCGGCAGCCCGGAACGGTCCCGCGCTACCGTGCTGAGGAACTGGAGCAGGCCTGGGTAGTTCCAGGAGACCGACTCCCGGTGCCGGGTTCCGTGGACCGCCATCGCGCCGTCGGCCAGCACGTAGCCAGCGTCCACGAACAACGCGCACCGATCCACCGCGACCCAGTCCTTCCGTCGAAGCGAGACGTTACCAGCGCTCAGCCGCGCCCGTGATGGACTGCGCAGAGATGGTGACCCCCCGGCGGTGGAGGTCAGCCATGGGCAGAAGTCTCGCCACCGCGCACGCCCGCCCGGCAAGATTGCCAGGCATGCGACTTCTTGTGCTCGGGGGAACCCGGTTTCTCGGGCGTGCCATCGTGGACGAAGCGATCGGCCGTGGCTACGACGTCACGACCTTCTCCCGGGGAGTCAGCGGCCACCCCCGGCCGGGGGCCGAGGCGCTGCATGGCGACCGGGCCAGCCAGGAGGATCTGCGCCAGCTGTCGGACCGGGACTGGGACGGGGTCATCGACACCTCCGTCATCGCGCCGGTCCATGTCGGCGCCGCGGCCCGGCTGCTCGCCGGTCACATCGGCCACTACACCTACGTCTCCAGCCTCTCGGTGTACCGGGACTGGCCGCAGGAACTCGCCACCGAGGATTCGCCCGTGCTGGACTGCCCGCCGGACGCCGCGGGCACCATGGCGGCGATCGGCTATGGGGAGCTCAAGGCCGGGTCGGAACGGGCTGTCCAGCAGGCGATGCCGGGCCGGAACCTGATCGCCAGGCCGGGCCTGATCGTCGGGCCGCACGAGAACATCGGCCGGCTCCCGTGGTGGCTGGCCAGGATGGCCCGGGGCGGCCCGGTGCTGGCTCCCGGCTCGCCCGGCAGCCAGCTGCGGATAACCGACGCCCGCGATCTCGCGGCCTGGCTGGTCGGCAACACCCGGCGGGGCATCGCCGGCGTGGTGACTGGGCCTGAACGTACTACAGGCCATCGCCAACCAGTATTTCACGCA
>DATDGI010000318.1:0-16786 GCA_036522155.1 Streptosporangiaceae bacterium | reverse complement strand
GGGATACCCGAAGGCCGGGTTCATTTCGCCGGGGAGCACACCTCGACGTACTCGCAGGGGTTCCTGAACGGGGGAGTGGAATCGGGCCAGCGCGCCGCGATCGAGGTACTGCTCGCGCTTGGCCTCCCGGTCCCGCCCGCGATCGCCTCGCTGCCCTATTCGCGCATCCCCGGCGAGCACATCGGGGTGGGGCGACCGCTGGTAGAAACAACACCGTGAACGGAAAGGCTGCTCAGGTGGGGCGGGGGCGCTCCGGTGAAACCTGAGCTGGGGAAATGCGGTTCTAGCGCGCGGGTCCTGCCGCGCCGGGCGGTACTGGCCTGCGCCGCAGCGGCCGCGTCCGGCGCAGTGGCAGCAGGCTGTGGTGGTGCGCCTGTCCCGGACGACGGGGAGGCGGCCGGCGCCCAGGTGCAGCGCGGGGGAGATGGCACGCCGCGGAGCGCTGGGTGGTTCGCGCCCGCCGATCATGTCCGGCACAGCCGGACGTGGATGGCCTGGCCCGCGCGGACGGACATCTGGGGGGCCATGCTGGCCGGGGTCCGCGGTGATGTCGCATCGGTGGCCAGGGCGATCGCCCGGTTTGAGCCGGTCGCCATGGTCGCGCGCCCCGATCAAGCGCGTGAGGCCGCTGCTGCCTGCGGCAAGGGGGTGGCGATCGTCCCGCTGGTCAACGACGACCTGTGGATGCGAGATATGGGGCCGGTGTTCCTGATTAACGGCCGTGGCGGCCTGGCCGGCTTGGACATGAACTTCAACGGGTGGGGCAACAAGCAGGTGCACCCGGACGACGCCAGGATCGCCCGCAAGATACTCGCGCTGCTGGGCGTGCCGCGGTTCACCGCCCCGTTCGTCGCCGAAGGCGGCGCGCTGGAGGTGGATGGCCAGGGCACAGTCATGGCCACCGAGAGCTCGATCATCAACCCCAACCGCAACCCCGGCCGGTCCAAGGCACAGCTGACCGCCGCCATCTGCGGCTATCTGGGCGCCCGCACGATGATCTGGGTCCCGGGCCTGCGGGGCCACGACATCACCGACGATCACATCGACGGCCTGGCACGGTTCACCCGGCCCGGCGAGGTGATTGTGGATCAGCCCGCGGACCCGGACGCCACGAACGTGTGGGCGGTCTCGGAACGGCAGGCCCTCACCATCTTGCGGCAGTCCAAAGACGCGTCAGGCAGGCTGCTGAGGTGCCGGATCTCGCGCGAATCGGCAACCATACCGCCCCACGAGAACCCGGCCCTGTTCGTCAACGTCTACGTCAACTGGTATGTGTGCAACGGCGCCGTGCTCATCCCCAGGTTCGGTGACCGGCCCGCTGACGACGCCGCGCGATCCCTGGTCGCTGGCCTGTACCCCGGCCGCGAGATCGTGCAGCTCACGATCGACAACCTGGCCGAAGGAGGCGGGGGCATCCACTGCGTCACCCAGCAGCAGCCCGCGGTCTGAGGCAGGCTGGCCTGCTGGCCGCCGGGGGCCCGGTGTTACCGTCCGGGCAGCAGCACGCTCAGGCAGGTGACGCAGCCTTCGAGTTTCTCGAACTCGCTGATGTCCACCACGACCGGGGTGAAGCCCATGTCGTCCAGGAGCTCAGCGGTCCGGGGAGCGGACGCGGCGATCAGCACCTGGTCCCCGCCCAGCGGGACGACGTGGCAGCCGGCTTGTTCCTCCACCGGGCGGACCGCCGGGAACAGCCCGGCTGGCACCAGCTGCGGTAGCAGCAGGAACGTGCCGTCGGGCAGCGCGGTCACCGCGGACTTCAGGTGCAGCACGTTCCCCAGTGGGACGGAGATCACTGTGCGGCCCAGTGGAGCCAGCAGAGCCCGCAGCTGGCGGATGCCCGCGCCGTTGGTCCGCCCGCCGCACCCCACGTACACGGTGTGGCCGGCCTGCAGCACATCACCGCCGTCGAGAGTCCCTGGCTCTTGAATCCCGGCGGTGCGCAGGCCCAGTGACCGGACCATCCCGGCGACGCCGGCCACCTCGGCCCGGCGGGCCGGCGCACCCGGGCGGGCCAGCACCGCCAGATCCTCGCAGACCACCACCGCATCTTCGATGAAGACCGAGTCCGGGCAGTCCTCAGCGACCGGCGCCTGCTGGATCACCCAGCCACTGACCGCCAGCGCATCGGCGTACGCCGCGTGCTGGGCCCGGGCCAGGGCCACATCCACCGGGGTCCGCCTGATGTGGGTGACGATGCCATCAGCCAGCCTGCTGCTGGGCCCGCGGACCAACACCGTGCCGTTCACCCATCGCTCCCTGACCTGACCAGCTGGACGCACCGCAACCAGCCCCGCGGCATCCGGCGCAGCTGCCGGGTCTCATCCTGTCATCGGGCACCGCTGGCCGCTCCCACCGGAAACTGGCCCACTGCCCTATCTGGGCCGACTCCAGCCAGCACTGACGTGATCAATCCTCCTCTTGACCTGATCAAAGGCTTCGGAAGATCATGAAGCGGCAGACCATTCTGGGGGCGCCATCGGGTAATGGGTGAGAGCGACGTGCGTCAGCGGGCCGGCCGGTCGCAGCGCGTGGGCGGGGCGGTGTTCGACCTTGTCAGGTCGAAGCTCGGCCGTCCGCTGATGCGGCCGGGGACGGTGCGCCGTTGGCCGCTGATCGAACTGCTGGCACGGGATGACCCCCGCACGATCGTGTCGGTGGTGGCGCCGGCCGGCTACGGGAAGACGACGTTGCTGTCGCAGTGGGCCGAGCGCAACGGACAGGCGTTCGCGTGGGTGTCGGTCGACGAAGGGGACAACGACCCGAAGGTCCTGCTCAGCTACGTCGCGGAGGCGCTCGATGCGGTCGAGCCGATCGATGGGCGGGTGTTCGACGCGCTGGCCTCCCCGGCGAGCTCCGTGCCCGGCTCGGTCGTCCCCCGGCTGGGATCGGCTTTCTCGTCGATGACCTCACCGGTCGTGCTCGTCCTGGATGACGTGCACGCGCTGCACAACCGGGAATGCCGGGCCGCGCTGTCGGTGCTGGCCGATCATGTACCGGCCAGGTCGCGGCTGGTGCTGGCCGGCCGGGCCGAGCCACCGCTGCGTATCGCGCGGCTGCGCGCCGAGGGCAAGATTCTGGAGATCGGCCCGGGCGATCTGTTGCTCACCCACAGCGAGGCGGCATCGCTGCTGCGCAACGCGGGCTTGACCTTGGGTGAGAAGGACGTGGCCGAGCTCCACCGGCGGACCGAGGGCTGGCCGGCTGGGCTGTATCTGGCGGCTCTTTACCTGAGGGAGGGTGGCCCCTTGGCGAGTGCGGCGGTCTCGTTCGGAGGCGATGACCGGCTGGTGAGCGAGTACATGGAGTCGGAGTTCATGGCGTGGATCTCCCGGCGGCAGCGGGTGTTCCTGACCCGGAGCGCGGTGCTGGAGCGCATGTGCGGGCCGTTGTGCGAGGCGGTGCTGGATCTGCCAGGGTCGGCCGCGACCCTGGCCGACCTGGCCCGGTCGAACCTGCTGCTGGTGCCGCTGGACCGGCGTGGTGAGTGGTACCGCTACCACCACCTGTTCCGCGACATGCTGCTGGCGGATCTGGAACGCCATGCCCCTGGTCTGGTGCCTGTCCTGCGGCGCCGCGCCGCTGGCTGGTGCCTGGCGAACGGGTTGCCCGAGGAGGCGCTGGAGTACTCGATGGCGGCTGGCGACGTCGACGCGGCCGCTGGCCTGGTGGAAAAGCTCGCGGTGCCGGCCCGCCGGCAAGGCCGGGTCACAACCCTCCAGCGGTGGTTCGGGTGGCTGGCGGATCGGGGCGCGATCGAGGGTCACCCGATGGTCACGGTGCTGGCCGCGCTCATCTTCGCGTGGATGGGGCGGCCGATCGAGGCCGAGCGGTGGGCCGATGCGGTCGATCGCTGGCGGTACCAGGACACGGAGTGGCCCGATGAGCCTTCCATCCAGGCGTGGGCCGCCCTGCTCCGGGCCTTCCTGTGCCGGCGCGGGGCCGAACAGATGCGCGCCGACGCAGACGAGGCCGTGCGGAGGTTCGCGGCGGGGAACATCGTGACGCCGGGACCAGCGCTCCTGCAAGGGATCGCGCGTGTCCTTTCCGGTGACCTCGATGGCGGCGACGCGTCCCTGGAGGATGCGGTCAGCATCGGGGAGGATACCGGCGCACACGAGATTCTCGCGGCGGCGCTGACCGAGCGGTCGCTGCTGGCGATGGCGCGCAGCGACTGGGGCCGGGCCGAGGTCCTTGCCGGCCAGGCACGCATCGCTTTGCGCCGGGCCGGGATCGAGGAAAGCTACGTGACGCCCCTGGTCTGCGCGGCGTATGCTCGCGCCGCCTTGCACGGGGGAGATGTCCCGGCGGCGCGCCAGCAGCTCGTCAGTGCTCAGCGGATGCGGCATTTGCTGACCTACGCGATCCCCCACGTGGCCGTTCAGGCCCGGATCGAGCTCGCCCGCGTCCACCTCGCGCTCGCCGACCTGGCAGGTGCTAGGACGCTCATGCGGGAGGTCGATGAGCTGCTCAGGCGCAGGCCTGGCCTGGGAAAGCTGGTTGGTGAGGCCCAGGCGCTTCGGGCCCAGCTCGCGAAGGAGCGTGGTTCGAGCGTCCCAGGAGCGTCGGCGCTGACCGGGGCCGAGCTGCGCCTGCTGCCGATGCTCCCCACCCACCTGTCGTTCCCGCAGATCGCCGAGGAAATGTTCCTCTCGCCTCACACCATCAAGTCGGAAGCGAACTCGCTCTACCGCAAGCTGGACGCCTCCACACGCAGCCAGGCGGTCACCCGGGCGCGCGAGCTGGGCCTCCTGGACGGATGACGACCGGTCTTTCACCCGGATGGGGGGAGGAACTCGCCCAGGCACGAGGTGGAATGGTGCCCGGCGGGCGGAGATGCATGGGGGCCAGACGGTGGTGGCCGCTAGCCTGAGGTCAGGCCGGTGCTGCGAGGCGGGAGGCGCCGCATGCGGGCGGACCCAGATCGTGCGCTGCTGGGGGCGTCGCTCGCCTTCGCTGGTGCGGCCGTGCTGGGCAGCGTGGTGGCGATCCGCGATCAGCTTCCCGGCGAGCCGCTCGGGGTGAGCATCCCGCTCTCGGTGCCTGCCGGGCTGCTGGCCGGATGGGGGGCCGGGGTCGCGGCGCCGTGGCCGATGCCGGTGGCAGCTATCACGGCAGCGGCAACGGCCCGGCACCGGGAGCTGAGTGTGCGTCCGGGCGCGGTCTGTGCTGCGATCGGCTTGGGGTGCATCGCCGGCACCCTCGTCGAGCCCGTGACGCGGCGGCCACGTTCCTGGTCCCCGGCGACCCGCCTCGCGATCGGCGTCAATCTGGCGGCGTCAGCTGCCCTCGTTGCTGCCGGTGCCTGGCATGCGGCCACCGCGCGCCGCCAGTGAGCGGATGGCTGGACGAGGCCGGGACTACTCGGGTCTTGCTCCCCGGCCGGGTGGCGGAGTGCCGCGGCCTGGCTTGACGATGCCGTGTTCGTAGGCGTAGACGGCGACCTGCACCCGGTCCCGCAACCCGAGCTTGGCGAGGATGCGGGCGATGTGGCTCTTGACGGTGGCCTCGCTGAGGTAGAGCCTGCCGGCGATCTCGGCGTTGGACAGGCCCTGGGCTACCAGCCGCACGACGCCGAGTTCGCGTTCGCTGAGGCGACCGGCCGCGTCCGTTTCAGGCGTTCCGGGTGCGGGGCCGCGGCAGAAGTCCTCGATCAGCCGCCGGGTGATGGCGGGGGCGAGGAGGGCTTCACCGGCGGCTACGGTGCGCACCGCGCCGGTCAGCTGCTCGCGGCTGGCGTCCTTGAGCAGGAAGCCGCTCGCGCCAGCCTTCAGCGCGTGGTAGACGTACTCGTCCAGGTTGAACGTGGTCAGCATCAGGATGCGCGCCCGCGACCCACCCTGGACGAGCCGCGTGGTTGCCTCGATGCCGTTCATCCCGGGCATGCGCACGTCCATCAAGATCACGTCGGGATCGAGCCGCCGCGCCTGCGCCAGCGCCTGGCCGCCGTCGCCGGCCTCCCCGGCGACGGCCAGGTCCGGCTCGGCTTCCAGCAGCATCCGCAGGCCCTCGCGGACGAGGTCCTGGTCATCGGCGATCAGGACGCTGATCACGGCAGCCCATCGGCCAGCGGCAGCCGGGCGTGCACGGCGAACCCGCCGCCGGGCCGCGGCCCGGCGTGGAACTCACCGCCGAATATCGCGGCCCGCTCACGCATCCCAGCCAGCCCGTGCCCGCCGGCCGGGGGCTGGTTACCGGGCTCCTTCGTTCCGTCGTCGGTGATCTCGATCGTGACCGCTTCATCCGCGCAGCCGATCATCACATCCGCGCAGGCATGGCCGGCGTGCTTGAGGACGTTGGTCAGCGCCTCCTGGACGATGCGGTAGACCGACACGTCCACGGCCGCGGGCACCGCCGTGGGGTCACCGTCGATGACCAGGGTCACCGGCAGCCCGGCCGCGCGGACGGTGTCGGCCAGCGCGTCCAGCTCGCCGATACCAGGCTGCGGGGCGAGCCCGGTCTCCTCGCCGGTTTCGCGCAGGACGCCCAGCAGGCGGCGGGTCTCGGCCAGTGCCTGCCGTCCGCTGTTCTCGATCTTCTCCAGAGCCGGCCCGGCGGCCTTTCCCGACGCCCGGGCGCCGGCCGCCTGGAGCACGATCACGCTGAGGTGATGGGCGACGATGTCGTGCAGTTCCCGGGCGATCCGTGCCCGCTCGGCGGCCGCGGCCCGCTCGGCCTGGCGCTCGAGCGCCGCGTTACGTTCGGCCAGCGCTACGGACTGCCTGCGGGCGCGGACGAGCACGCCGACCAGCCAAAAGCCCAGGATTGGGACGACAGAGAGGCCCGAGCGGGCGCTCAGGATCACGACTGCGCTGATGACCAGGCCGACGGCCGCGCGGCGCAGGCTGGCGTGCGCGCCCAGCGAGTAGCCGCCGGCGAACAGCACGAACAACTCCGGGACCGGCGGCGGTTGCCTGGTGATCAGGCATTGCAGCGCTATCCCCGCCGATATCGCCAGCAACATCAGCAGCGGCGCGCGGCGGCGCAGCGCCAGCGCGGCGCCCATGAGCAGCGGCAGCAGCACCAGCAGCACCAGCGGCCCAGAGATCCGGGTGCCGGCCAGGCCGCCCGGGTCCCATACCGCGACGGCGGTCAGCCCGGCCCCGGCGATCGCTATCCCGGCATCGGTGATCATGCCCGGGTCACCGCCCGCGAAGCGCCGAACTGCCTGCATGCACCGAACGTATCGCCTGGCCAGGCCCTGTGCATCAGCCGTGGGGCGGCCTGGATTCATCCTTGCGGATGAACCGGTTCGTTCGCGTGGCCGCAGACAGGCGAGCCGTCGTTCAGGGACCGTGGGCACCAGCCAGCGGCCCAACCAGGAAGAGACACATGACCACCATTTCTGAACATGGCGACAGTCCGCATCCGCGTGCCGGGCAGCCCGTTCCCCGCCAGATGGGCGACTGGGCGGTCGAGGTGCACGGGCTCACCAAGCGCTTCGGCGCCCGGGCCGCCGTCGACAACGTGGACCTGCTCGTCCCGCGGGGCTCCGCCTTCGGGTACCTGGGGCCGAACGGGGCGGGCAAGACCACGCTGATCCGGGTCCTGCTCGGCCTGACCAGAGCCGACAGCGGCACGATGTCGCTGCTCGGAATCCCCGTCCCTGCGCAGCGCGGCCGCGCCCTGGCCCGGGTGGGCGCGATCGTCGACGAACCCCGGTTCCACGGCCACCTGACCGGGCGGCAGAACCTGAAGATACTGGCCGCTGCCAGGGGAGGAGGCGCCGGAAAGCAGATCGGCCCGGCCCTGGACCGGGCACGGCTGACCCAGCGGGCCGACGACAAGGTATCCGCCTATTCCCTGGGCATGCGCCAGCGCCTGGGCCTCGCCGCCTGCCTGCTGGCCGACCCGCAACTGCTCATCCTCGACGAGCCGATGAACGGCCTCGATCCGGCCGGCATGCACGAGATGCGGGACATGCTCCGCAGCCTGACCGACGAGGGACGGACCATCGTGCTGTCCTCGCACCTGCTGGATGAGGTGGAACGCACCTGCGACCAGGTGGCCATCGTCGACCACGGCAAGGTCATCCGCCAGGGACCCATCGGCGAGCTGACAGCAGGAGCCGGCGTTGCCGTCGAGGTGCAATGCTCCGACCCGCCCGCGGCGGCACGAGCCCTCGGCCAGCCCGCGATCGCATCCCGCATCACCGTCACGGAGGACGGGCTGACCGTCACGCTCACCCCCGGGCCGGCCCACGAGCAGATAGCCGACATCAACCGCCGCCTGGTCGGGGCCGGGATCTCCGTCTACGGCCTGCGCCAGACGCACGCCAGTCTGGAGGACTGGTTCCTATCCGTGACCAGCCGCTTCGGAGGAGAACAGTGACCCAGCACAGCCTCGCCATCGGCGGGCGCGGCTCATGGGTGCCGCCATGGCCCCTGATCAGCGCCAAATTCCTGGAACTACGCAAACGCCGCGTCCTCATGACAGTCGCGGTGGCGTTCACCGTAGCCCTGCCCGTCATTTTCTACGGCATCCGGCTGATCTACCACCTGGGCGACCCGGCTCGCTACGCGCCGGCCGGCGCCCCGGACGCTTTCGCGACCGCCGGCACGGTGATGGACGAATTCGGGTTCATCATCGCCATCGCGCTCGGCGCCACAGCCGGGACCGCCGACCTGACCGACGGCATGTTCCGCCACCTCGTGGTCACCGGCCGGTCCCGGCTCGCGCTCTACCTGGCCCGCATCCCGGCCGGGCTGTCCATCCTGCTCTCGCTGGCCGCGGCCGGCTTCACCGTGGCATGCCTGGTGACCGCGTTCCTCGGCAGCCCGGAGCCGGCCAGCGCGGTCACCGTGTCGCTGGGAGACATGATCCGCTCCGGGCTGTGGCTCGAGCTCGATCTGGTCATCGGGTTCACGGCCGGGCTCGGCCTCGGCTCGCTCATGGGCCAGCGGACCGTGCCGGTCATCCTGCTCATCGTGCTGGAGATCATCATCACCCCGATACTGGCCGATCACGCGCTGCCCCACTTCATCAACGGCGAGCGCCTCGACGTCGGCGTCGCCATGGATCAGCTGAAACCGGCCGCGCTGGCCGGAGGCACCACAATCGGGCCAGCCGGCGGCCCGCGCGCGCTGCACCTGCCGCCCATGCCCACCTGGGCCATGATCACCGTCATCGTGGGCTGGATCATCGGCTGGTCGGCCATCGGCGCATGGAAGATGGCCACCCGCGACGCCTGACCAGCACCTGCCCGCACGACCAAGGAAAGGAAAGCGCCAGCGATGACAATCGCGATGACAATCGGCACGCATAACCTCAGCGCCGTCCCCATCATCCTCGCCGTGATCATCATCGGCGCCGCCATCTTCTTCATAATGCGGCGCAGAAGGAAACCACCGAACGGTCATGACACCTGACCCGGAGTGTCTATATTGCAAAACGGCGGTGCCGAGCAGGCTGAGCGGCGGGCGGGCGCCCTGCTGGCAGCATCCGCGACGAGCACCCGGCAAGGGGTGACCGATGGCAGGGACGCACGAGCCGGTTGCGGTACTCGGCATCGGGGCGATGGGCCACGGGATGGCGGCCAGTGCCTTGCGCGCTGGCATCCCGACGATCGTCTGGAACCGCCGGCCGGAGGCGGCCCGGGACCTGGCCGCGCTCGGCGCGGAGGTCGCCGGGACGGCCGCCGATGCGGCGCGGCGGGCCGCGATCGTGGTCACGATGGTGACCGACGCCGATGCCGTGATCTCGGTCGCCCGCGATCAGGGGATGCTCGCCGCGCTGGCTCCGGGCGCCATCTGGGCCCAGATGAGCACCATCGGCGTGGCGGGGATCGACCGGGTCGCGGCGATGGCCGGTGCTGAGCGCCCGGACGTGATGCTCCTCGACGCGCCGGTGTCGGGAAGCAAGGATCCGGCGGAACGCGGCCAGCTGACGATCTTCGCGTCCGGGCCCAGCGAGGCGCGGACACGTGTCGCTCCGCTGTTCGACGCGCTCGGCCAGCGCACGATCTGGGTCGGCGAGGCCGGGGCCGGAACGCGGCTGAAGCTGGTGAACAACACGTGGCTGGCGTTCGCGACCGAAGCGGTGGCCACGTCCGTGGCTCTTGCCCACCACCTGGGCCTCGACACCGGGACGGTGGTGGACGCGCTGAGCGGCGGCTCGCTCGTGTCCAGCTGGCAGGCAGCCAAGCTGCGACGGATCGCCGACGGTGATTTCTCGGCCCAGTTCTCGCTGTCCCTCGCGCTCAAGGACGTGCACCTCGCACTGGAGGCAGCCGGCGGCAGCCGTTTTGCCGCTCTGGCCGTTCTGGCCGGCGAATGGCAGCAGGCCGTTGATCAAGGTCTCGGTGAGCAGGACCTGACCGTCGTGACGCGCGCGCTCGAAGAGCAGGGAGGAACGCCATGACCCTGATCGCTCTCCGCGGGGCCGATGCGCGCGAAGGTGGTGCAAAGTGAAGGTCGCTGTGATCGGAGTCGGCACCGTCGGGGCCGCGACGGCGTTGTCGCTGATCGAACGCAACGGGATGTGCCGGGAGATCGTTGTCCTGGACCGCAACACGCAACGGGCGAACGGCGTGGCCACAGATATGCGCTACGCCACGCCCTTGTCCCCAACAGTGGATGTGCGCGCGGGTGGCTACGATGCGCTGGACGGCGCCGCGCTGGTGATCATTACCGCGGGGGTGAACGAAAAGGCCGGTGGCGCCACCGACCGGTCCGACCGGCAGGGACGGCTGCGGCTCCTCGATACCAACGCCAAGGTGTATGCCGACGTTGTGCCCAAGATCATGTCGGTAGCGCCGCAGGCAGTGCTGATGGTCGTCACCGACCCGCCCGACCCGCTCGCTGATCTCACCCGGCAGCTGGCAGGCCATGACCGGGTCTTCTCCACCGGCACCCTGATCGACAGCCTGCGCTTCCGCGTGCATCTGGCCGACCGGCTGCGGGTACGGCCCCGCGACGTCCAGGCGATGGTGGTTGGCGAGCACGGCACCTCCGAAGTGCTGTTGTGGTCATCAGCATCGGTGAGCGGCATTCCGGTCCTTGACCTGCTCGGCAAGGATGGGCGACCCATCGCGGAAATCCGGCAGGAGATCGAGAACGACATCCGGTACGCCAACATCACCATCATCGAAGGCACCGGAGCGAGCCAGTACGGCATCGGCGCCGTCTCGGCGCGCCTGGCCGAGGCGGTCCTGCGCGACGAACGCGCCGTGCTGCCAGTAGCCGCCTACTGCCCACGCTACGGGGTGACCCTGTCACTGGTCAGCGTGCTCGGCGCCGGGGGCGTGCAGCAGATGCTCGACCCGCCCATGACCGCGGACGAACGCGCCGCGCTGGAGCAGAGCGCCGCCTCGCTGCGCGAAGCCGGGCGGCGCATCCTCACCGTCACGCCATCGGATTAGACCAGAGTCTCGCTGCCGGCGCTTTCGTGTGCTGGCGCTGGCGGGCCGGCGCGGGCGATCACGTCGCGCAGCTGGTGGCGGCCGGCCACCCCAAGCTTGGGATAGGACCGGTACAGATGCGAGCTGACCGTGCGCGGTGAGAGGAAGAGCCGGCCGCCCGGGGGAGCGGCAGCATCATCAGCCTCGCAAAAGCACGGCAGCGTTCGTGCATGACCTCGATGCCGACTCTCTGGCCAACGTCGACGGCGACAGCAACTATGTCCGCGTTCAGGTCCTTACCAACTCCGGCGCGCTGGACCGCGACAAGCAACTCGCGGTCGTCCGCCAGCTCACCGACATCATCGCAGCAGCCGCCGGCGACCCCACCCTGGCCGACCGGACCTGGGTGCTGCTGACCGAGGCGCCCGAGGGCGGATGGGGCCTGGGCGGGGATGCGAATACCAACGAGAACTCATCAGCCTCGCACGCGCCCAGATCGCGGAACTGAGCAAGAACTCACCCGGCACCTAGCCGTCATCCTGCCCGCACACGCCGGCAGGCGGTTGAGGGTAGCTTGCGTCTATGCCAACTGCATGGTCGGCGCTTCTTCCCTACGACGCCTGGGCGGCCACGTGCGACACCCTGCACGCCCACACGCAAGTCCTGGGCAAGCTGGCCGCGGCGCTGGCTCCGCCCGAGCCCCAGCTGCAGCACGCCGCGCTGCGCCTGACCGCACGCGGTTGGGAGACGCTTCCGCTGCCGGCGCCCGACGGTTCCGGTGCGCTGGTCGTGGCGTTGGACCTGCGGACCCATCAAGCCGTTGCGGAGCACAGCGACGGACGAGTGGACCGGGTCGCGCTCACGCCGGACCGGCCGGTCAGGGAGGTGACACGTGACGTGCTGGCGGCGGTCCGCGGCCTGGCGGGCCCGGTGGAGATAAATCCCAGGCCGCAGGAGACGCCGTGGACCACCCCGCTGGATGACGATGATGAGCACGCGACCTACGACCCTGCCCAGGTCACCACTTATTTCGCGGCGGCGACCCGCGCGGCGCTGGTCCTGTCAGCGTTGCGCGCCCCCTACCGCGGGCGCTCGACACCGGTCAACGCGTGGTGGGGCTCGTTCGACCTGGCGGTGAGCCTGTTCTCCGGTCTGCCGATAGAGCCTTCGTCCGGTGACTTCATCATGCGTAACGCGGGGGACGCCGAGCAGATCGAAGTCGGGTGGTGGCCTGGCGATGTACGCTACCCGCGGGCAGCCTTCTTCGCCTACGCCTATCCCGCGCCCGAAGGCTTCGCGACCGCGACGCTGTCACCGGCGGCCGCCCACTGGGACGCCGGGCTGGGCGAATACGTGCTCGACTGGGACGACGCTCGTGCCAGCCCGGATCCGCACCGCGCCGCGCTCGATTTCGGCCGGTCGGCGGTCCTGCATGCGTGCGCGGTCTGCGGCTGGGAGTCGGCGCTGTCTGCCAGTGTGGGGGGAGTTCCCCCGCCGGTCGCCTGACCGGCTACAACACTGTCGTAGTCGGCATTGCTGGGCTCCCTGAGTGATCAGCAGCGCGCGCCTGGCTCACATGCGCAGCCGCACGACTTCCCGGCCCAGGCTCGGCGTCCCTCGACCAGGGCCCAGCCCGCCCGATTGCGACCCCGCCCTCGATGCCCATCCAAGCCAGGGTGAGCCAGGACAGCAGCCGGGCCAGGCGGGCCAGCCTGAGCCAGTCCGCCGGCACAGCCACGTGCCCGGTGTCCTGACCCTGGCCGGCGGTGGGCCATGGCCAAGGGAGCGGCGAGGTCATGGCGTCTCGATGTGCTCCAGCACGGTGTAGTACTCCCAGGCCAGGCTTCATCGGCGGAATGCTGCGACAGTCAAGAAGGGAGTCATTCGTTCAGGTCAGTGCGGTGAGCAGGGCGCGGACGCGGCGGTAGATGTCGTCGCGGATGGGGCGGATGGCTGGCAGGTCGAGGCCTGCCGGGTCGGGGAGGTCCCAATCCAGGTAGCGCTTGCCGGGGTAGACCGGGCAGGCGTCGCCGCAGCCCATGGTGATGACGACGTCGGCGGCCTGGACCTGGTCGCCGGTCAGCGGCTTGGGGAACTCGTGGGCGATGTCCAGGCCGATCTCGGCCATGGCCTGCACGACGGCGGGGTTCAGTTCGCGGGCAGGCTGTGATCCGGCTGAGGTCACCTGGACCCGGCCGCGGGCCTCGTGGTCGAGCAGCGCGGCGGCCATCTGGGACCGGCCCGCATTGTGGGTGCAGACGAACAGCACGCGCGGGACATCGGTCATGACAGCGGCCTTTCACCGGCAGGCAGGCCAGCAGCAGGACTCTCATCGGGTGAGGTGCGGCTGGGCGGGGGAGGGACCAGGACGCCGGCGGCCTGGGCCGGGGTAATCGCCGGATACAGCGCCCGGATCACCATGACGGCCAGGGCGCCGCCGAGCAGCTGAGCGGCGATGAAGCTAGGTGCCGCTGCCGGGGCAATCCCCGCGAAGGTGTCCGAGAACATCCGGCCGATGGTGATAGCCGGGTTGACCGCTGGGAGGGCGAACATCAGGTTGGCCAGCACCGCGCCGCCGATGCACCCGGCCACCTGCACCGGCACGTAGGCAGTAGCATCCCGCCAGGACAGCCCGCCGAACACTGCGTCGGCGAAGGAGACCGCCGGGTTGAAGTGGCCGCCCGAGACCGGGCCGAACATCAAGATGATGGCGAACAGCCCGGCTGCGGTCGCGGCGGCGTTCTCCAGCAGCTTCAGGCCGGTATTGCCGGGGGATAGGCGCTGGGCGGCGATGCCCGAGCCGACCACCGTGGCTGCCAGGAACATGCTGCCCAGGAGCTCGGCCAGCAGCCGCCGACCGATAGCAGCGTTCACTGGCCCGGGGTGGTGACGGCGACTCGGGTGAGCCCGGTCGGGGCCAGCCAGGTGCCGACGATGTTGGCGGCGATCAGCGTCCGGCCCTGCGGGTCCCACAGCAGGATGGCGTCGGTCTTGGCCAGGGCCAGCAGCGCGGCCATCGCGGCCGGGCTGGGCGCGAAGGTGTGCTGCTGGCCGTCCGCGGTCACGATCATCACCTCGAACCGGCCGTCATCGCCGTCCGGCCCGGCGGCCCAGTTGACGTTCAGCACCTTGACCTGGCTGGTCTGCTCGCTCGCTCCCGGCATGGCGATCACCGGCCGGGCTTGACGGCGCGGATGATGGCCGAGTGCATGCCGGGGGCCGCCTCGGTGGTGAAGGTCACCGACGCATCGGTGAACCCGGCCGACCTGAGACCGTCGAGGTACTCGGCCCGGGATAGTGCCCCGGCGATGCAGCCGACGTAGGACCCGGCCGCCGCCCGGTCCTCTGGAGTCAGGTGATCTTCGGTCACCACGTCGGTGATGCCGATCCGCCCACCCGGCACGAGGACCCGGAACATCTCGGCCAGCACGGCGGGCTTGTCCACGGACAGGTTGATCACGCAATTGGAGATCACCACATCCACCGCCGCGTCCGTCAGTGGCAGGGCCTCGATCTCGCCCTTGAGGAACTCGACGTTCTCAGCCCCGGCCTTGGCGGCGTTCTGGCGAGCCAGCTGGAGCATGTCGTCGGTCATGTCCACCCCGTAGGCGAACCCGGACGGGCCAACCCGGCGGGCCGACAGCAGCACGTCGATGCCACCGCCGGAACCCAGGTCCAGCACCCGCTCGCCCTCGCGCAGGTCGGCCACCGCCAGCGGGTTGCCGCAGCCCAGGCTGGCCAGCACCGCCTCCTCGGGCAGGCCGTCGGTCTCGCCCTCGCCGTACAGCTGCCCGCCGAAGCAGTCAGCTGAGTCCAGCGCCACCGACCCGGTACCGCAACACGAGGCGGAACTCTCGCAGCACGCGGCGGTGACCCCCGGCCTCGGTTCCAGCACCGCATGGGCCGCCTCGGCATACCGGGAGCGGACCTGCTCACGCAGGCTGCTGCGGGTCTCGTCGGTCATGGCGACCAGTCTCCTGGCATAGATGATTGTCGATGCCCACCTTGCCTAAGAGATAGACCGATGTCAATGCCTGCCGCATACTGATCAGGTGACCACCTCAGCGACCGCCCAGAGCCCGCCAGGCCTCCGGCTCGTAGATGCGTGCTGCACACCGCTGCTGCGCGAGCCGATCACCGCTAGTCAGGCCGCCGACCTGGCCCGGCTCCTCAAGGCCCTGGCCGACCCGACCCGGCTGCGGCTGGTCTCCATGGTCGCCGCGCACGAAGGCGGCGAAGCCTGTGTCTGCGAGCTGACCGGGCCGCTCGGCCTGACCCAGCCGACCATCTCCCACCACCTCAAAATCCTCGTAAGCGCCGGAATCTTCACCCGTGACAAGCGCGGCGTATGGGCCTATTACGCGCTCGTCCCCTCAGCCATGGACGCGCTCTCCGCAGTGCTGAGTCCCGCGCGCTGACACCCAAGATCGCGTGCCATTCGCCACGGCAATAAGCAAAGTGTGGGCGTGAGGCCGCTGGCAACCCCTGCCTGAGGGCGCCGGGGCGCGAAGGCGAGCACGGCGAGCGGGCATTTTGAGATTGGTAATGGTGCGATCGCCGGTCAGGATTGCAGGTAGCGGAGGACGGCGAGCACCCGGCGGTGGTCGGCGTCGGAGGGGGGCAGGCCGAGTTTGCTGAAGATGTTGCCGATGTGCTTTTCGACGGCGCGTTCGGAGATCACGAGGGTCCCGGCGATGGCGGCGTTGGACCGGCCTTCGGCCATCAGGGCCAGCACATCGCACTCTCTGGCCGTGAGGGAGCCGAGCCCGTCGGTGCGGCGACTGGCGCCGAGGAGTTGGGTAACGACCTCTGGGTCCAGGGCGGTGCCGCCGGCGGCCACCCGGCTCAGCGCCTCGACGAACTCCCCGACGTCGGCGACCCGGTCCTTGAGCAGGTACCCGACGCCTGCCGCACCGCTGCCCGGGGCGGCGCCAAGCAGGTCGGCGGTGTAGCGGGTCTCGATGTACTGGGAGAACACCAGTACCCCAGTCTTGGGATGGTCGCGGCGGATGGCGATCGCGGCGCGCAGGCCCTCGTCGGTGTAGCTGGGCGGCATCCGCACGTCCACCACGGTGACGTCCGGCTGGTGCTGGTCTATCGCAGCGAGCAGGTCCTCGGCGTTGCCGACGGCGGCGGCCACCTGGTGGCCGCGGTCGGTGAGGATCTCGGCCAGGCCCGCCCGGACTACCGCAGAGTCTTCGGCGATCACAATCCGCATCGGGCCCTCCAGTTCGGTCAGGCGTGCGATGGCAGGTCGACGGTGACCACGGTGGGGCCTCCGGGCGGGCTGGTGACCCGCAGCCTGCCGTCCACGGTCTCGACCCGCTCAGCGAGGCCGGCCAGTCCGCCGCGATCCTCGACGCGGGCGCCACCGGAGCCGTCGTCGCAGACCCGCAACCGCAGCAGCCCGGGCACGTGGGCCACTTCCAGCGTGACATGCCGGGCGCC
>DATDGI010000317.1:0-40848 GCA_036522155.1 Streptosporangiaceae bacterium | reverse complement strand
TCAGGGCGTCGCCGTTGACGCTCACTGGTCGCATGGCTGACAGCCTGCCATCCCCCGGCCCGCTGCCGTCAGTCCCCCGGGCACCCGAAGGTCGCGGCCAGCCCGGCCCGGCCGGCCGGGGTCACCCGGACCGCTCGGCGCCGCGGCCCCGGCTGGATCCAGCCCCGGTCCACCAGCCGGCCGGTGATGGCCGCGCCGAGCGCCCCGTTCAGGTGCGGCCGCCGTTCCGTCCAGTCCAGGCAGGGGCCCGCGAACTGGCGCCGGCTCCGCCGCAGTGCGGCGATATCTATACCAAACGCCTGCAGCGTGGCCTGCCCCGCAGCCGTCAGCGCAAAGCCTGCCGGGCCGGCCGACAGCGGGGCTCCGGTGGGCTGGTGGGCGCTGGGCACGCCGGTCAGCAGCCCCCGCGCCAGCAGGGCATCGAGCAGTGCCACCCCGGCCCGCCCGGCCAGGTGGTCGTAGCAGGTGCGGGCCTCGGCCAGCGCTGCCGCCTGGCGGGACTCGCGCAGGCTGCGCACCGGGGCAGGCCGGCTGAGCTGGCCGAGCGCCTCGATCGCGGCCGCCACCTCGGGGCCCGCCAGCCGGTAGTGCCGGTGCCGGCCCTGGCTGGCCACGGTGACCAGGCCGCCAGCCAGCAGCCGGGCCAGGTGGGCACTGGCGGTGGCCGGGCTCACCCCGGCCAGCCGGCCGAGTTCCCCGGCGGCCAGCGGCCGGTCGTCCAGCAGCGCGGTGAGCATGGCGGCCCGGGCCGGGTCGGCCAGCAGCGACGCGGCAGGCACGATGTCCAGGTCATAGCGGGCGGGGTCAGCGCGGATGGTCATGTCCCGACGGTAACGCAGCGATGTTTCGATCTGTATCGAACTATGTGTGACAAACGCGACCGGGCGGTGCTGGCTAGGATTCGCCCGTGCGTTCCCGCTTCCTGCCAGCTGTCATGGCCGTCGTGGCGCTGGCCATGGTCTGTGCTAGCTGCTCCGGCGGGCCTGCGGCGCCCACGCCACCGGCGGCGACGCCGCTGTCCACCGCCTCCATCGTGGCGCCGGCGTCGCTGACCCCGCTGCCGGCTGGCTCGGTGCCCGGGTGCAGTACGGCGACCGGGCCCGCCCCGCGCGCATCGGGCGTTCACCCGGCCATGGTGCAGGTGCCGGGGAACCCGTTTGGCGTCGTCATCACGGGCGATGGGCACTGGGCGTTCGTGGCCCTGGGCGGGTCGGTCGGGGTGTTCCGGCTCGGCACGGCAGCGCCTGCGCTGGTCCGGCAGATCGCCGTACCGGGCCGGGCGCTTGGCGAGACGCTGACCTCGGATGGCCGGTATTTGCTGGTGGCGGACGGCGCCGGGGGCGCGGACGTGATCAGCCTGTCCCGCGCCGAGCAGGGTGCGGCCCGCGCGGTGATCGGGGTACTGGGCCCTGGCCAGCCAGCTGGCGGGGCGATCGAGGTGGCGGCATCGCCAGATGGCCGGTTCGTGTTCGTCACCCTGGAAACACAGGACCGGGCCGCGGTGTTCAGCCTGGCACGGGCCCTGGCCACTGGCTTCGGCCCGGGTGACCTGGTGGGTTACATCCCGCTCGGGGTGGCACCAGTGGGGATGGCCGTCTCACCCGATGGCCGCTGGCTGTATGCGACCAGCGAGCTCACGCGTGGTGGCCAGCCCGGGGTCAGCCCCGGGAGGCCGGGCGGTCTGGGCACGCTCAGCGTCATCGACCTGAGCCGGGCCGAGACCCAGCCCGCTGCGTCGGTCGTCGCCACGGTGGCCGCTGGCTGCAGTCCGGTGCGGGTGGTCACCTCCGCCGACGGCAGCCAGGTGTGGGTGACCGCGCGCGGCAGCGACGACCTGCTGTGCTTCTCCGCCACGCTGCTGCGTACCCGGCCAAGCCGGGCGCTGGCTGCCCGGGTGCGGGTGGGTGAGGCGCCGGTCGGGCTGGCGCTGGTGCGCAACGGCAGCCGGGTGGTGGTGGCCGACTCCAACCGGTTCGGCGCGGCCGGGGCGACGTCGGGCCTGGCGGTGGTGAGCGTGCCCGCCGCGCTGGCTGGCCGGCCGGCCCTGCTCGGGCTGGTCCCGGCCGGCCAGTTCCCCCGCGAGATGGCGGTGGCGCCGGACGGCCGGACGCTGCTGGCCGGAAACTTCGGTTCCGGGCAGCTAGAGGAGGTAGAGGTCGCGTCACTGCCGTAGCCGCGGCCGAGTTTCCCCGGCCGGCCAGGATCGGCTAAAGTTGCCAAGCGCGAGCCGGTCGCTGGCCGGCGGTCACGCGGACGTGGCTCAGTTGGTAGAGCATCACCTTGCCAAGGTGAGGGTCGCGGGTTCGAATCCCGTCGTCCGCTCGGAGGCGCCGGACGCCGTATCACGCGGCCGAAGGTCCACACGGCTCCCGGGAACCCTTCCTCGCTCCCGGCGACGGGGCCGGAAGCGGCGGAGTGGCCGAGTGGCTTAGGCAAGGGCCTGCAAAGCCCTGTACGCGGGTTCGATTCCCGCCTCCGCCTCGAGGGCGGTTAGCTCAGTGGGAGAGCGCTACCTTGACACGGTAGAGGTCACTGGTTCAATCCCAGTATCGCCCACCCAGGTCAGAAGGGGTCTGTCACCAGAAGGCACCGCAGGCCGGGACAGGCCCGGGTGAGCGGCGGCCTTGTTGCCCGTGATCATGTGAGGCAGGCGCCAGTACCGGGCGGAATGGCACCACCAGGTGGCGAACGCCGTCGAGCACGGGTTGATCATGTCCCGCGCCCGCCTCTCGATGCTGTTCACCTCAGACCTCCAGGCTCGGTCCCCTCAGAACTGACGGCTCGTGGAGTTGTCATCGCGGCAACGCGATCTCGGCCCAGGCCGCGTCCCACAGTGTGCTCACAATCACTCGAATTCTCTTACGGTCCGGGTCGATCGGCGGCCAGAAGAAGAAGCTGCCGCTGCCCTCATTTCCTAGGAAGCCCTGCCAGTCACCGGGCATGCCGACGTGCTCGTTTCCGGCGTCATCGACAGCGCGCACCTGAAAGCACGGCGTGATCATGGGCCAGTACTCGCCCATCACCCAAGGGTGCCCGTACACCTGGACACCCACCAGCTCCCCCGGCGCGGAGATGCTCTCGATCACGGCCGTGGCGTGCTCCAGCGGAAGCCGCACCGCCAGGCCCCGATGCTGCGACGCCCGGAACCCGGCGACGCGGTGATGAACGCGGCGGCCCCAGCGACTCACCAAGGGAAGCTGCCAGGCAGGTGCACGGCTGCCAGGGAACTGACGCAGCATGGTGCTGGTGACCGGCAACGCGCCGACCGCAAGGAGGCTGTCGGCCACCGTGGCGACAATCTCCGCCGTATCCTCAGGTCCAGCCGTAGACTCGCTGACCGAATCGCCGATCGAATAGCTGGTGACGGTGGCGAGTTCGGCCAGGTAGCACTCGGCCGGGGTCGGCCCCGCGGCCTCGGTCGTGCCCACCGGCACCGGGGCGGGCGGCAGCAACACCACGCGACCTGACTCGCCCTCACGCGCTGGGGTGAACTCAAGCCAGGCGGGTTTCCGAGCCGGGTTCGGGTCTAGGAGCATCTGCCCGTGCCACTCCTGCTCTCCTCGCTCCTGGACGCGGCTCCAGCCCACGCCCTCAAGAGTCAGGTCAGGCAAGTGGCCGGTGTCATCGGTAACGGTGACCTCCGCCATGGCCCGCTGCATCGACACATGCGCAGGGGGAGGGTTCCCGCCGGGATCGGCAGCTGTCGCGCGGAAGCTCACCCGCAACCCCGTGGAGGTCAGCTTCACCCACTCAAAACACACCTCCGCGACCGAGGTTGGGCACCGCACTCCCGCGGCCGCCACCAGCACCGGCGCCTCACGCAGCCCGGTAGGTCCCCCCTCCCGTGACTCCCAGTACTCATGGGCGCCCGGCCGGACTGTCAGCTCACCCTTGGTGACTCCCCAGGTGTTCCCGAAGCCCTCGCGATCTAGCCCGTCCCGGTGCTCAGCCAAGATGGCCTCGGCCCGCGGCTCCGGCAGCAGGCCCAGCATCACAAACGCGTTCGCCACCGCCATCAGGCCCAGCGACGAAGGGAACAGTGGCCTCTCCGGATGAGCGTGCAGCAATGCCTCAGCCGCCAGCGAGCGGAGACAGTCCTCCGGGTCCATGAGGGCCCCCATTCATAGCGAGGAGCCGATGGGCATGCCACAGGTGGAGAGACAGTGCCGGCTGCGTGCCCGATCACGCGGTACGACATAGGCACTCACAGTCAATCACGGGACCAACACCACGATGGTGACCTGCATGAGTGCCGGTCAGGCAGGGTCTAGTCGCAGCCTTCCCGGCAGGTCATCTGGCAGGCGGCCGGGTATCGATCGTGGGCGGCGCCGTGTTCCCAACCGTCAGCGGCACCGACTCGGGTGAGGAGCGGCATGAACAAGATCACGGATACCAGCGAGCCGGCCAGCGAGCTAGAACGCCTGATCGCCGAACTGTCGGAGTCTGGACAGCTTATCTTCGTCTTCGGCGTCGGCTGGTGGACCGCCCACCTCGCCGGAGCGACGGCACCGGTGTTCCGCGGACCCGCCGACCGGCGGTGGTGGCACGTCAAACTCGGCGACCTCGCGGCGAACTGGACGATGGACGTGCGGATCGATGAGATCACCGGCGTCCGTTTCGTGCGTGAGCCCTACCCGTTCCCCTCTTTCCCCGGGCGGGAGGTCCTGACGGTGCAATTCTTGGGGCCAGGCGGGGACACGGTGCTCTCCTGCTACGTGCACGAGCTGTACGACGGCCAGCGGATGCGCCCGGAGAAGCTGGCGGCCTGGCGGGCACTGCGCGAACGCTACGGCAACCGCAACGAGTCCAGGGTCGATCAAGGCACCCTCCTGGCCCCGGCAGCCTGAACCATCGTGACCACTGGCCCGCAGGAGGAGCAGAGTGGCAGGGCGCAACCCTCCAGGCTGGGGCCACGGGCTCTCCTCGCCCTCCTAAATCGTGACCCCACGGCCTTGCTGCCCGGCCAGCGCCCGTTCCTGCGCTAACGTCAGTGGCTCTGGGTGCGGCGGATCGTCACGTGTGCTGCCCGGCTGGTTTGACTGCCTGGATGATGGCGGAGTGCAGGCCAGGTCCGGCCTCGTGGGTGCTTGTGATGGTGATGGCGGTGAACCCGGTTACCGCCAGCAGGTCACGGTATTGCCGCTGCGTGAGGGTAGCGCCGCAACCTGTCTGCTGCTCGGCTTTGGCGAGCTGGCCGGGGTCGGTGCCGTCGTCTGCGGTAACGTCGCTGATGCCCAGACGCCCGCCGGGCCGCAAGACCCGGAACGCCTCGGCGAGGACACGCGGCTTGTCGGCGGACAGGTTGATGACGCAGTTGGAGACGACCACATCGACATGGACGTCGGGAAGCGGTATGTCCTCGATGCGCCCCTGCAGGAAGCAGGCGTTGGAGATGCCGGCCTGGGCGGCGTTGGCGCGGGCCAGGGTGAGCATGTCGGTACTGGCGTCCAGGCCGTAGGCGGTGCCGCCCGGGGCGACCCGGCGCGCTGACAGCAGGACGTCGAGCCCGCCGCCGGAGCCAAGGTCCAGGACGGTCTCGCCTGGGTTGAGGTCCGCGACTGCCAGCGGGTTACCGCAGCCGAGGCTGGCACGCAGGGCCGCCTCGGGGACACCATCGACGCCGGGGTAGGCGGCCACGCCGAAGCACCCGTTGGCGAACGCGTCGGGGTCGCAGTCGATGGGGGTGTCGCCGGCCAGGGCGGTGCGGGCCAGGCCGGAGTAACGGTCGATGACGGCGTCGCGGCTGGCGGGCCTGCCAGAGGTGCTCGGATCGGTCATTGATGCGCTCCTGCTGATAGTGCTGGCGGGACGGTGGCTGGCTGGGCGGGGACGGGCCGCCCCATGACGATGTCGGCGGCGGTGGGGAAGCAGTCCACGCATGCGTCGTTGATCCCGTAGTAGGTGGCGGAGCCCCGGTGCTCGAAGAGCACGAACCGCACCTCCGCCAGCACCTTGAGGTGAGCGGAGACGGTGGACTGGCCGACGCCGACGGCGGCGACGATCTCGCCCACGTTCATCGGCCTGGCCCGGCGGGCGAGCAGCGTGACGATCTGGATTCTGGTGGGGTCGGCGAGCGCCTTGAACCAGCTGGCGAACTCGGCGGCCGTGGCCCGGTCGAGAGGCTGATCATCTTCTTTCATCGCTCATCGACGATAACCGATGAAAGGTGAGAACGGAAGAACGAACCTGGGACATAACGAATCGCCTCTCGACGCCCATCCAGGCCAAGTGAGTCAGGACAGGATCCGGCGATCCGGGCGAGGCGCAGCCAGTCCGCCGATACCGGCCCCTGCCTTGTGGTCTCGCATTGATCCGTGGCAGCCGCCGCGTGGCCGAGCGGGAAGCTCAGGACGGCGTCTCCGCCATGCTCTGTCGTCCGGCCCGTCCGGACGGAGGGTCGCCGATCAGCGCGCCGAGGCTGGCCAATGCCTCCGTCCGGGCCCGGTAGTAGACCCACACGCCGCGCTTCTCGCGGTCCAGCAGCCCGGCCTCGTGCAGCACCTTCAGGTGGTGGCTGATCGTGGGCTGGGACAGGTCGAACGCATCGTTCAGGTCACAGACGCAGGCCTCGCCGCCTGGGTGGGAGGCGATCAGCGACATCAGCCGCAGACGGACCGGCTCCGCCAGAGCTTTGAGCAGCGGCGCGACCTGGACGGCCTGCTCTGCCGACAGCGGCTCGCGGGACAGCGGCGGGCAGCAGGCCGCGGTGTCAGCCGGGCTCAGGACCAGCAGGGACTTCGACATACGTCTATATTGACAGCACTCTATGCCTCATGGCAAACTCAGCAGGCCAGGCATAGACCATTATCAATGTTATCCCCTCCGGGAGGTTCCCATGCCCAGCCGTCTCCAGCTCGCCCTCAATGTCGAGGACATCGGCCAGGCCGTCGACTTCTACACCAAGCTGTTCGGCACCGAGCCGGCCAAGGTCCGGCCCGGCTATGCCAACTTCGCCATCACTAAGCCGCCGCTCAAGCTGGTCCTGCTGGAAAATCCCGGCCATGGCGGCAGCCTCAACCACCTCGGCATCGAGGTCCCCGACACCGAGAAGGTGGCAGCAGAGCAGGCGCGTCTCGCCCAGACCGGGCTCGCCCCGGACACAGCAGGCGAGACCACCTGCTGCTACGCCAGGCAGGACAAGTTCTGGGTGCAGGGCGTACCCGACGGCGAATCCTGGGAGATCTACACGGTGCTGGCCGACAGCCCAACCTTCTACGCCGAGGGCCACGGCCCGGAGTGCTGCGGCGACACCAACGTCCACACTGAGGAACCGGCCGCTTCAGCGGCGAAGTGCTGCTAGCCCAGGAACCTGGGGCCGGGCCCGGGGCAAGCCCGGCCTCGGTCATCCGGGAATGCCTGGACCCTACCTCGCCGCCCGAGCGACACTGAGGCCTTTGCCGCAGGTGCGCGAGCCCTGGGGGTCAGCGTGCTGGGGCAGGCATGCCAGGAGTCAGGAGGTCGCTGCCAGGTGCGGTGCGAGGCGCTCAACGCGGTGGCTGAGCTCGGCTAGGGCGGCGTCGAAGCTGGCCGGATCACCGGCCGGGACCGGGTCAGGGACCGACCAGTGCACTGCTGCCTGGCGGCCCAGTTCCTCGTGGGCCAGGTCGCACACGGTGATGACGAGGTCGCCGTCTTGCCGCACGTTGCCGATGTGGCAGGGCCGCACGCGGCGCATGGCCAGGCGGTGGCGTCTGGCGGCGGCGATGGCGCCCGGCTCGATCCGCGCGGCGGGGTGGGTGCCGGCCGAGGCGGCGGGGAGGTTGCTGGCGCGGCGCCATAGCGCCGCGGCCAGGTGCGAGCGCGCCGAGTTGGCGGTGCACACGAACAGCACCCGCCGGGCCGTGCGCGCCGCCGGGCCGGTCAGCGACTCCAGCGCGCCGGGGATGAGCTGCAGGTAGGTGCGGCGGCGGTCGCCGTCGGAGCGGCGGCGGGTGATGAGCCCGGCCTGCTCTAGCACACGCAGGTGGTGCGCGAGCAGGTTCGACGGCATCGCGAGCATCGCGGCCAGCTCCGACGGGGAGGTGTCGCCAGCGCCGAGGGTGTCGACGATCTGCAGCCGCGCCGGGTCGGCCAGCGCCGCGTGCACCGCGGCCCTGTCCGCCAGGCCTGATGTTAGCTCAGTTTTCATTGACTCAATCTTGACTGAGCTAACTAGTCTCCGTCAAGATGGGCGCCGTGAGCAGTGCACCGGTCAGGTTGTGGCGACGGCTGCTGGCCGAGCTGCTGGGCAGCGCGTTCCTGGCCGCGGTGGTGATCGGCTCGGGCATCGCCGCCCAGCGGCTGTCGCCGGGTGAGACCGGGCTGGAACTGCTGGAGAACGCGGCGGCGACCGCGGCCGGGCTGTTCGCGATCATATTGATGTTCGGCCCGGTGTCGGGCGGCCATTTCAACCCGGTGGTGTCGTTCGTTGATGCCGCGTTCGGGGGGCTGCGCTGGCGGGACGCCGCCGCCTACCTGCCGGTTCAGGTGGCCGGGTGCATCGGCGGTGCGGTGATAGCGAACCTGATGTTCGCTCTGCCGGCGGTCAGCATCTCGACTAAACACCGCGCCACCCCGGCCCACTTCCTGTCCGAGATCATCGCCACCCTGGGGCTGATCTTGGTGATCTTCGCGTTGGCCCGGTCAGGCCGGCCCCGGGCTGCCCCGGCCGCGGTGGGTGCCTATATCGGCGCGGCGTATTTCTTCACCTCCTCCACCAGCTTCGCCAACCCGGCGATCACGATCGGCCGGATGTTCTCGGACACCTTCGCCGGTATCGCCCCATCGTCGGCACCGAGCTTCATCGCCGCCCAGATCATCGGGGGCGCGCTGGCCGTGGTGGTCATCAGGGCGCTCTATCCCGCCATCACTCCAGCCCAGGCTGCCGGCATCATCGTCCCCCACCACCAAGACCCAGCCGGGCCCGCGTCCGTCCGGGCTGCCCACGATGGTGCCTCCCCAGCCGCCCGGCCGCCCGGTACCAGCCAGCCCACCAGCTAGACCACCCCTGACGGGAGCCTGCCATGCACCTGGTGATGATCGGTGGCAGCGACGCGGGGATCAGCGCCGCGCTGCGGGCCCGCGAGCTGGACCCGGGTGCGGATGTCACTGTGGTAGTCGCCGACTCCTACCCGAACTTCTCAATCTGCGGCATCCCCTACTACGTCTCCGGTGAAGTCACTCACTGGCGCAACCTGGCCCATCGGACCATTGCCGACCTGGACGCGGCCGGGATGCGGCTGCGGTTGGACACCACCGCCCGCCGCATCGACGTAGCCGGCCGCAAACTGCTCATCACATCCCCCAGCGGAGCGGAGGAACTGCTCGCCTACGACAAGCTGATCGTCGGCACCGGCGCGGTCCCGGTGCGGCCCCCGATCGGCGGCCTGAACGGTGCCGATGCCCTGGGCACTGGCGATGGGGTGCACCTGCTGCACTCGATGGGCGACACCTTCGCCGTCGTGCGCACCCTCGAGGGCGCCGCACCGGCCAGCGCGGTGATCGTCGGCGGCGGCTATATCGGCCTGGAAATGGCCGACGCCCTGACGGTCCGCGGGATGGCCGTAACCCAGATGGAACAGCTCGCCGAAGTGCTGCCGACCGTCGATCCCCAGCTCGGCGCGCACGTCCACGCTGAACTCGCCGCCCACAGCGGCCAGGCCTACGCCGCCGCCGCCAACTACGTCCCTTTGCCACCACAAATCCAGCAGCTCGCCCACACCATGCTCCAGCAGATCACCGGCCCCAACGGAGCCCGCCTCTTCGGCTGAGGGCGGCGATGCCATGACAAGAGGGTGCGCAGCTTACTTCTCGGCGGCTGGTCGCGGTGCCGGACTTCCCGGGCGGCGCAATGCCCGATTCCTGATCTTGGAGAGGGCTTCCAATGCGGTCTCGTCGGCCCCGGGCAGGCGTCAGCGCCGGGCTCCGCTCTGGGGGCTCGCCGGCGTACGCCCGGGCCACAGACCAATAGGGACCGCAGCTCAAGATCGTTCGCACGGGGCAAGCCGCCTGGCCATTCTGACTATCCTGACGACGTGCACAAGACCCTGGGGCAGCGTGATCCAGCTACGGCGTTTCCGCTGGCACATGGCCGAGACGACGCCGACGAGCGGCGGCAGGCGAATCGTGCTGTTGCCGTCAGCGCGATGGGCCTGGGCGCCACCGGCCTTATCGAGCTGCTACTCGCAGTCCTGACCGGTTCGGTAGGACTGCTGGGCGATGCGATCCACAACCTGTCAGACGTCTCCACCAGCGCCGTGGTCTTCCTCGGGTTCCGGCTGTCGCGGCGACCGCCAACGGAAAAGTACCCCTACGGCTAGAGCGCGCCGAGGACCTGGCCGGAATCGGCATCGCCGTGGTCATCTGGGCCAGCGCGGCATTCGCCGGGTTCGAGAGCATCCGTAAGCTCCTCCAGCACGGGCCCACCACCCATGTCGCCGCAGGCATCGCCGGGGCGGCACTGGGCATCATCGGGAACCAGCTCGTCGCCTGGTACAAGCGGAGGGTCGGCAAGCGCATCAACTCGGCGACGCTGATCGCCGACGCCCGGCATTCATGGCTAGATGCGCTGTCTTCTGCCGGTGCGCTCGCGGGCCTGATCGCTGTCGCCTTCGGCCAGCCCTGGGGCGACCCGGTAGCCGGGCTGGCGGTGACCGCTTTCATCTGCCATGTCGGGTACGAGGTCACCAAAGATGTCGTGCACCGCCTCGCCGACGGCATAGACCCAGACCTCATCGCCACAGCCGAAGCCGCTGCCGGATCGGTGCCCGGAGTCATCCACGCACACGCCCGGGCCCGCTGGACCGGCCGCACCCTGCGGGTAGAAATCGAAGGCTGGGTTGATCCGGAGCTGCCCGCCAAAGACGCCGACGCGCTGGGCCGCCTGGTCGCCGACAAGCTCTCTCGCCAGCTCCCCCAGGCAGGCAGCTTCACCTGGACGACCCGGGCCGCGCCCGCCTAGTCACCAGCACTCACTAAGGAGCAGGCCGACCCACGATCGGTACGGTGACTGCATGCTCGCCCTGCTGCTGGTGGCTCTGTCCCTGGGCCTGTCCAACTTCGCAGCATCGGTCGGGATCGGGGTGAGCGGGATCGATGGGCGCGCCCGGCTGCGTGTAGGGGTGATCTTCGGGCTGTTCGAGGGTGGCATGCCCATCCTTGGCCTGCTGCTGGGCCGCAGCCTGGCCAATACTCTCGGCCACGCCGCGCACTGGATCGCCGCGACACTGCTGGTCGTGACCGGCCTGTACGCCGTGGTGCAGGCCATCCGCAGCTCTCGCCGTCACCAGGACCAGGCACCGGCCGTACCAGCTGGCCAGCGGACCCGGCAGCTGCTGGTCACCGGGGCGGCGCTGAGCATCGACAACCTCACGGTCGGCTTCGCGCTAGGAACCTTCCACGTCAACCTGGCCGTGGCCGCGGTCACCATCGCCGCCGTCAGCGTTGCCCTGTCGCTGATCGGCCTGGAACTGGGCAACCGGCTCGGCGCCAAGACCGGTGAACGAGGCGAACTGCTCGGCGGCCTGGTCTTGATCGGTGTCGGCATCGCCGTGGCCAGCGGTGTCCTCTAGCACCCGCCACTAGGCCACCTGCGTGCCACACGCCGGGGCGGCCGCGGTCGACGGGGCTGGTAGGGGGTGGCGGGTTACGGCTTGTCGGCCCAGAAGGTGAGAACGTTTCCTTCGATGTCGAGCGCCGCGAACTCCCTGGTGCCCCAGGCGGTGTCCACGGCGCTGCCGGGATCGTTCGGGTGCAGCACGGCCGCCGCCGTGAGCTCGGCGTACAGCGCATCGACGTCATCGACAGCGATCCGGCAGCTCGCCGTGCCGGCAATGAAGCTCTCCGCTCCGCTGCGCACCGGCTCCTCGGCCAAGTTGCTGCGCTGCCGCCAGCTGTCGTCATCGGCAGCCCAGAGATGGACCTCTGCTTCGTCGCGGACAAGCCTGGCGAACCGGTCGTCGGCGTAGCTCACGCTGAAACCAAACCGACGTTGGTAGAACGCCACCGCCTCCCTGACGTTCTGCACCGGCAAGGCGGGTACCGTCGCTGAGAGCTTCATCCGTCCAAGCCTCCACTGATCTCGCTGCCCCCCAAGGGATGACCGTTAGCTCAAGGGGTCTGGAGAGTGGACGACCTTGAATCGCTCGCCGCCATAGATGGAGTCGTACTGGATCTCAACGCGTAGCCGGTGGCGGATCAGTTCATAGAACTCACGATGCTGGTCAGGATCATACGGTTGGACACTGAGGAGAAACCGCTTATAGCCGGTATCCAGAAACGGATGTCCGCCCAAGGTCACGGCAGACGGCCGAACGGACAGGACAGCGCGGACCTCGTTGACACCTGACTCGTTGAACTCCCCGAGCAGCTTGCCATCGAAGGACAAACTGCTCGTCGTGACTGCTGCCGGGCCAAGGCCGTAATTGCCCAGGATGAGCCCGGCCGTATCGCCGGCCTTGAAACTCATGGACAGTTCGAGCAGGGGGCGCACCGAGTATCGGTTGTGCTTCCGCATGGCCCGGGCCTCATAGACCGACACCACCAAAGAGGCCCCGGCGATGACCACGGCGCAGACAGCTATGACGGTGCTGGCGGTCACCGGCCATCTCCAGATCAAGAGTTGGTGGGCAGCTCCGGAAACTCTAGAATGATCTTCCCATGAGCACGCTGCGGGTTGAGTTGTTCCACGACGATGACGCCGGGAACTGGCACTATCGCGTGCCGGCCCTGCACATCAACGGCGGCGGCATCGCGACCCGTGAAGAGGCCGAACGCGACTGCCTGGCCGCTATCAACTTCGCGCTCCAGGGCAACCCCGCGACCATGACCTCGGGACGGAGACCATCACGCTCGACGTGAGCATCACACCCGCAGCGTGAGTGCTGCGATCCAACTGGCCTGAGACTTCGCCTAACCGGCGCCCGTCACCGGGAGCAGCACGGCTGATGGCCGGCCGGGGTCGTGGTAAACGGCCTGCTCCGCGGCGGTCAGCGAGGTCGCCGTGGCCAGCGGCTCGCCGGTACCGGGATTGCGCGCGTAACGCGGGTGGGCGCCGCTGGAGACCTGGAGGCGGATCCGGCTGCCGGGACGGAACCGGTACGCGGTCGGCCACAGGTCGATGCGGATCCGCCGGGGCCCGCCCTCGGTCAGGCGCAGCAGCCCGTCGGTCACGTTGACCGACCGGCCCTGCGGGCTGACCTCGCACAGCCGGGCAAAGAAGTCGGTGTGCGCGCGGGTGGAGGCGACGTGGAGCTCGGCGCTGACCGGACCCATGATCTCCAACCCGGCGGCCAGCGTGGCGCTGGTGTAGGTCAGCACATCGGCCCGCCGTTCCAACGCCCGGTTGTCCCTGGGCCCCGAGTTCCGGCCCGGGCCAGGCCCGCCGACCGCTGGGGTGGGGTCGGCCGGGTCGTAACGGAAGCGGTCGGGCAAACCGTCCGGCGGCGGGGCCATGGCCAGCGCCCGTCCTGGCTGCAGGTGCCAGGCCTGGATGCGGGCCGGTGGCGGCCACCGCGGCAGGTCGCGCCAGCCGCTGCCCATCACCTCCACCGAGGCCGGCCCCGGTGCTGGGGCCTGCTGATGGCGCAGGTGGATGCCAAACCACTCCAGGGCGTCCCTGACGCTGTACCTGAACACGTCCTGGCTCGTGTGATGCCAGGCGCCGACCCGCAGCCGTACCGTCTGCCCGCCCTCCCGCAGCACCTGGTAGTCGGCCAGCATGTAGGGCAGGAAAGCGTCATACCAGCCAGCGAGCATGGTCACCGGGATGCCGAGGTCGCGCAGCAGGGGCTGGAAGTTGGTAGGCGCCCAGTAGGGGTCTCCGGGCTGGGCATGTTCGAGCACGGCCCGGTAGTACCGGGCCGGGTGCCCGACGGCCACCACATCGGCGTCGAGCAGAGGCAGATGCGCGAACGCCGGGGCCAGCGCCCGCTGCGCCCGCAGTGCCGCCCGGATCGCCGCCGACCACTGCCGGTGACCCCCGCCACGCTCCTGGCTGCCGATGGTGTAGGCCCAGCCAAGCGCCCTCTCCAGCGCGAACGAGCCGCCCGGATAGTAGCCCGCCCGGCGCTCGGCTCCCCAGACCGCGATGGCCAGCGCCTTGAGCTGGGGCGGCCGGGTCGAGGCCAGGGCCAGCTGCGTGAAGCTGAGATAGCTGCCGCCAAAGCCGCCGATCTCCCCGTTGGACCAGTCCTGGTCCACGACCCAGTCGGCGGCCGCCCGGCCGTCCCCGGCCTCGCGGTCGGCGTCGATCTGCCCGCCGGAGCCGAAGGTGCCGCGCGTGCTCTGCACGACGGCGTGGTAGCCGCGCTCGGCGAACACCCGGGCGATCACGCCGTACGGCCCGCTCCGCCCGTACGGGCTCCGGATCAAGATGGTGGGCAGCGGCTGCCGGGGCCGGGCCAGATACAGATCGGTCAGCAGGGCGGTCCCGTCGGGGGCACGGACCACCACGTCCCGCTCCACCGTCACATCCCGTGTCAGCGCCGGCGGGACCTTGATCAGTGCCTCGTACGCCCGGTTGGCCAGGCTCATGGCCTGCCCGCCCCAGCCCGTGTGCCCGGCCCGCATCTCCCTGATCCCGTCACCGCGTCCTCACCTAGATTCCGGCCAGTATCCCGCGATCCCCTCCGTTGCGGACTTCGGGAGCGCGCCTTGACTTTGCGGTGCAAAGCGAGCTAGCTTTGTGTCACAAAGCCAATGAGGAGGAGCCATGAACACGGGAGCTGACATGAAGGATGGCGCGGACACGGACGGGACGGCAGGCATGGATGTGCAGGCCGCAGCGGCCATCATGGCGCAGGCCCACGAGCGGGCCCGGCGAGAGCTGGCGGTCAGGCGGCCGGTGCTGTTCCTGGCCTGGGGACTGGTGGTGCTTGTCGGTTACGGCGCGATGTGGCTGTCGGTCCGCGGGCAGCATCCGTTCCACGGGCCGACGGCGCCGGCCATCGCAACACTGGTCGGGCTCTTCTTGCTGGCCGCGGTCATGACCGTATGGTTCGTCGACCGGGCGACCAGCGGCATCGGCGGCCCGTCTACGCTGCAGCGGGGCATCTTCGTGCTGGCGCTGGCGGCCGGGGCGTTCGCGCTGGTAGTCGAGAAAAACACCCTGTCCTATGCCGGCGCCGGCCGGCCGGTGGTCGCCCTGTTCGGGGCGGCCATCCCCTTGCTGGTCACCGGCCTGGTCTTCGTCGCCAGCAGCGCCATCAACGCCAGGCTGGACTGGCCCCGGCTCGCCCTGGGCCTGTGGTTGCTGGCCGTGGCGGCCGAGGGTGCGTGGTCTGGCCCGGTGACCTACCTGGCGGTGTGCGCGCTGGCGGGCGGCGGCGGGATCTTGCTGATGGCGGCTGTCGAGCCCAGGCTGCGCCGGTCATGAACGAAGACGGTCTCGACCCGGTGATCCACGTCCCCGCGCGGCTGCGCATCGTGGTGACACTGGCCAGCCTGCGCGACGGCGACGACCTGTCCTTCACCCGGCTGCAGGACGTGATCGGGCTGACCCCGGGCAACCTGATCACCCACCTGCGCAAGCTCGAGGACGCCGGATACATCCTGACGGAGAGGACCGGCAACGGCACTTCCGCGCGGACCTCGGTCGCCCTCACCCACGGCGGCCGGGCCGCGCTGGAGCGCTACACCATGGTGCTGCGGCAGCTGCTCGACTCGGCCAGCCCGCACTAGCCGCCGGGCGTCCGGGGACACCGACCGCCTGGGGTCCCACCGCCACCGTCCTGGAAGAACTGCGGGCCCAGACGACGACCTTCGACTGAGGCGGGCCGGGCCGGGCGGGAGATCGGGAAATAACCGGCCGGGTCAGGGATTGCCGCAGCACTGAACTCACCTGCCTGACGTTTTAAAGCTGTCACGGCGGGCACGGTAAAGTGCTGCCACGATCTATACGGGATTCCGGGGGGAAACGGGAAAATGCGCGTAACGCTGGCTGGCATCGCGGTCGCAATTCTCACTACTGCCACCCTGGTGGCGGCCGGTCCCGGGGCGTCCGCGATGCCTCTGATCAGGCCTTACACGGTCAATGTCCGATGCGACCCGGCCGCGCTCGCCGCGGCGATAAACGATTCCTTCAATGGCGAGATGCTCAGCCTGAAGCCTGGCTGCATTTACCATCTGACCGCTCCCCTGCCCACCCTCGAAACGAGCATAACCATAGCGGGCAATTCGGCGACTATCGACGCCAGCCCGGCTCCGGGCAGCCCCGGTTTCACGATGCTGGATGTGGATTTCGGGGCCCAGCTGGCGATCAGCCGCCTCAACTTCCGTAACGCGGCCGCCGGCCAGGCGGCGTTCGGCGGAGCCATCGAGGACGACGGCACGCTGACCGTGACCGGCGGCACCTTCTCCGGCGACACCACCACCACCGGGTTCGGCGGCGCGATCAACAACACCGGCACCCTGACGGTGACCGGGGCCGTCTTCGTCAACGATCAGTCCACCGATGGTGGCGCGATCGAGAACCAGGGCACCGCCACCATCACCGGGAGCGTGTTCGTTGGCAACCAGGCCAGCTTCAACGGCGGCGCCATCCACAACGAAGGCGTGCTGAACCTCAGCGATTGCTGGTTCTCCGGCAACTCGGCGGCCGTCGGTGGCGGCGGGCTGTTCAACGGCGACCAGGGTGATCTGACCGCGAACAGCGCCACCTTCCACCACAACCAGGCCACCGATGGCGGCGGGCTCGACAACGAGAACTCCGCGTCCCTCACCCGCATCGTCTTCGCCGGCAACTCCGCCAGCGACACCGGTGGCGGGATTCTCAACAACTGGGTGCTGTCCGCCACCGACAGCACGATCGTGTCCAACAGCGCGGGCAATGGCGGCGGGATCTACAACGGCGATCTGTTCGGCCCGCCCGGGGTCGTCACCCTGACGTCCTCGCCGGTGGAGGGCAACCACCCGGACAACTGTGAGCCGCTCAACACGATCCCATCCTGCAGCGACCCGGGGGTCATCGCCCGCCCGCACCCGGCCGGCCTCACCCTGGCCCACGGGGGGCAGCAGGCGCTGGCGCGCGACTTCTACCCGCACCCGGGAAACTGACCGGGTCGCCACCGGCGGCCCCGGCTGGCTGACTTACTGCCCGCCCGCCCGGCTGGCCGGGCGCGGTACCCGGACGGTCAGCACCCGGTCGGTGAGCTGGGTTTCGATCTGGCTGGCGTCGGTACCGGCCGGGAACTCCACCTCGACCACCCACCAGTCGGCCGTCTCGTCGAGATCGACCACCGGGGTCCGGCGCCCCGCCATGTCCGCGCGGGCCGGCTTGCGGCGCGACCGTTTCACCAGCCGGTCCAGCAGTTCCTCGAACTCACCAAAGGGGCGCAGCGCGCCAGGCCGCGGTCCCGGCCACGAGGGCTCCCCGTCCCCCGGTGGCCCGGCGTGCCGCTCGGCCGGCATCACTTCAGGCATCGAATCCCACCTTCCAGCCAGTCCCGCCCCCACGGTTGCACCAGCTACCCCCGCCCGGGGCCAGAAAACACCCCGCTAAGCCGCCCGGGCTGGGAGAAGACCGGTGCACGCCACCATAACGGAGCCGCGCACGGCCGGGTGGGACTTCGCGGCCAATGCCCGCAATGACCCTGGGCTTCCGGTGGCCGCGGGCGCGCGGGGATGATGACTGCATGACCACCCCGCCCTGGCCAGCTGACGTGCTGGAACGAGCCGGGCTGCCGGCCGGCGAGGTGGCGGCCTGGGCCGCGGCGGCACCGGAGCCGGACGGCAACGGCGGTTTCCCGGCCGCGGCGGCCAGCGTCAGCCGGTTCCTGGCCCGCGGGCTGGCCCTCCGCCAGCGCCTGCCCGCCCCCGCCCGCGGCACGGCCGGTGAGCAGGCAGCCCGCGATGTGATCGGCACCGTGCTGCACGACGCCAGGAACGCGTTCCTGCGGTCCCACGCGGCGGACCTATATGACCTGCTGACCAGCGGCTACGCACGGCCGGTGCGCGTGGGGGAGCTGCTCGCGGAGGCCGCGGCGCGGGTTCCCGGCCTGGTGCCCACGGCCGCCGAACTGGCGGCCGAACGAACGCGGGCGCTCCGGGACAAGGAGGGCATCGAGCTGGCCCAGGGGCTGCTGGTGGCGCACATCCTGGCCCGGCCGGGACCCGGCCGGCACCTGATCGGCGCCATGCTCCGCCCGCTGCCTGAGGCGATCGACCGGCTGCCGGGCTTCCGGGCCACCGGCACGGCCGACCTCGGCCCGGTCCTGCTCACCCGGCACGGCCGGGCCGGCCTGCTGGAACTGCGGAACCCGCGGCATCTGAACGCCGAAGACGACCTGACCCTCGGCCCCACCGAATGCGCGGTGGACCTGATCCTGCTGGACCCGGGCATCGAGGTCGGGGTGATCCGCGGCGGCGTGGTCGACCATCCCCGTTACCCCGGGGTGCGGGTGTTCGGCGCGGGCCTCAACCTCACCCGGCTGTACCACGGCCGCCTCGGCTACCTGTTCTACCTGGACCGCGACCTCGGTTACGTGCACAAGATCTTCCGCGGCCTCACGCCGCAGGTGCCGGGCGCCGTGGACGCGCCCGGCCCGGCCGACCCGCTGGCCCCTGTGACCGAGAAGCTGTGGATCGCCGCGGTGGAACGGTTCGCGGTCGGCGGCGCCTGCCAGCTGCTGCACGTGGTGGACCATGTGATCGCCACCCGCGGATCGCGGCTGTTCCTGCCGGCCCGGAAGGAAGGGATCATTCCCGGGGCGTCGAACCTGCGGCTGCCGCGCTTCGTCGGGGACCGCGCCGCCCGCCAGGCCATCTTGTCCGGCCGGGAGTGGATCGCGGGTGAGCCGGACGCGGACATGCTCTGCGACGAGGTGGTGGAGCCGGACGGGATCGATCAGGCGCTGGCCGCCCGGGTCGCGGCGCTGACCAGTTCCGGGCTGGTGAACGCGGCCGCGAACCGGCGCACGCTGCGCGCGGGCCAGGAGCCGCTGGACGTGTTCCGTGAGTACATGGCCAGCTTCGCGCTGGAGCAGGCCCGTTGCCACCTGAGCCCCGCCCTGGTCCAGAACCTGGAAGTGCAGTGGCAGGCGGCCACCCGCAGCCTCTGAGCCTCGCGCCCGCCTCAGCGGCGGACCCAGAGCGTCACCGTGATGTCGTGGAAGTGCCGGAGGCCCGCCAGGCGAAAGTCGCGGAACAGCTCGGCGCTCTCCTCCCGCAGCGGCCCGGGCGGGATCACCAGCGACGGCCGGAGGCCGTACACCCAGATCCGCCGGTAGTGCAGCATCAGCGGGCTCACCTCGGCGAACGGCTTGTCGGTGCCACGGAAGTCCCCCACCCGCAGCGGTGACTCGGCCATCGCGAAGTCGGTGGTGTTACGGAAGTCGCTGGGGTAACCCAGCTCACCCTTGCGGTAGAGGGTGCCGAAGAACATGATCCCGTCGCCCTTGTTCGCGTTCGCGCCGATGTAGCGCGACGGCCCGCCAAAGTCGTAATGGCGGCTGCCGGGGGTGCGGATGTCATGCTGCGGCCCGAGCTGGAACAGCAGCAGGCAGGCGCAGGCCGCCACCCCGGGCGCCCAGGCCAGGGCCCGCCAGGCGCCGGCCAGCTGGCCGGCCGGGATGCCCCGGCGGCGGGCGGCCACGCCGAGCAGCCACTGGCCGATCCGGCAGGCCCCATAGCCGCCCAGCAGAGCCGCTCCCACCTCCCCGTACAGGACGTAACGGTCCACGAAGAGCGGCCTCAGCACGTAGGACTCGGCCACCAGGATCAGCGCGGGTGCGACCAGCAGCGGCGCCGCGACCGAGGGCAGCGAGACCCCGCCGGTGCGCCACCAGGGGATCACCGGCGCGGCCTGCGACCCGGCACCGCCGCCCGGCGTTCTGCGCCACCAGGCGGGCGGGGGCAGGACCGCGACCGCGATGCAGACGGCCAGGATGGCGATGGCCAGCGCGGTGGTGCCGAAGTAGTCCTGCAGCAGCAGCCGGATACCCGGCCAGTTCGGGTAGCCGATCCAGCCGATCGCGCCGTGCTCGATCAGGCTGAACGCCAGGACCGGCAGGGCCAGCACGATGCCCCCGGCCGCCGCGGCCAGCCAGCGCCTGACCACCGGCTCGCCGTACCGGGCCAGCAGCACGGTGATCCCGTGCGCCGCCAGCAGCAGCAGCGACATCTCGTTGAGGTAGGCGGCCAGCGCCACCAGTGCGGCGTAGCCGAGCCACCGGCGCCGCCGGGCCGCCGCCGGGCCGCCCGGCGCTTCCGCCCGCAGCGCGTGCACCAGCGCCAGGCTGCTGCCGGCGACGCAGGCCACCACCATGGCGTAGGAACGGGCGGTCTGGGCGTAGAAGCTGATCGACGGGGTTAGCACCATGATCATCCCGGCGAACAGCCCGGCCCAGATCGAGCCGGTGAGCTGCCGGGCCAGGATGACCGTCAGCGCCCCCGCGGCCATCATCGCGATGATGGACGGGATGCGCAGGATGGCCGGGCTGCTGCCCACCGCCACCCAGGGGTGCATGAGCAGGTAGTACAGCCCGTGCACGGCGTCGACGCGCCTGAGCAGATGGAAGAGGTCGTGCAGCGGGAGCAGTGCCGCCCAGCGGGTCGCCACCTCGTCGTTGCCCATCGAGTCCCGGCGGGCCAGTCCCCACCAGCCGAGCACCGCCATGGTCGCGGCGACGACGGCGATCGCCCCGGCCAGCCCGGACCAGGCCGCGCGGCGGCTGCCGCCGGGACTGGGGCTGGGGGCGGCGGGCGCCTCCCCGGCCGTGGTCCCGCCGGCCGGCCCGGCGGGTGCGGGGCTGCCACCGGCCGGGGTGGCCGGGGTCGTGGTCCCGCCGCGGTGGCCGGCCGGCCCCGGGCTCACCGTGCCGCCGCCCGGCCGCTGGTGGAGGCGGCGAAGGTCTCCCGCCACTGCTGCGGCGAGGTGAAATCGGCCGCGGCGGCCCGGTAGGCCGCGCTGACCCGCGGCCACCTCCGCATCAGCCGCAGGTGCAGCCGCATGCTGCGCCAGGCGAGTGACCGGAACAGTTTCCTGTCCCGCTGGTACCAGGCGGCGCTGGTGCCATCCGCGGTGGACACCAGGGCGCTGTCCAGCGTGGCCAGCACCCACCAGGCGGCGTCCTGGTAGGGCAGCGCCATCTGCGGCCGCTTCCGGGCGCCCGGGCGCGGCTTGCGGAACTGGCGCGCCGTCCCGGTCCCGGCCTTCATCAGCAGGCCGATGCGGTCGGTCGGGGTGGTGGACGTCTTCACGTTGTCCGGCGCCTTGCGCCGGGCGGGCGGGAAGCTGCCGAGATCCTCCTCGGTCTGCGCGTCGGTGAACCGCAGCCGCAGTTCCTTCAGCTCCGCCAGCTTGGTCCCGATCTCCCGGTGCAGGTGGTCCGGCCCGGACAGCACGTCGGAGATCGCCAGCAGCCGCAGTTCGGCCGTCGAGTACTGCATCGACAGCAGGTTCTGGAGCTGCCGCTCACCGCTCTCAGCCAGCAGCCGCCCGCCGCGCTTGAGGGGCGAGTGCAGCAGCGCGCTGATCACCCGGTTGCGGAGGTGGTAGTAGGCCTGCCAGTCCAGCGCGTCGTTCTTGTCCAGCCACGGGATGTGCCAGACGGCCACCCCCGGCATCGACACGGTCGGGTAGCCCTTGGCCTTGGCCCGCACCGCGTACTCGGCGTCGTCCCACTTGATGAAGACCGGCAGCGCCAGCCCGATCTCGCTGATGATCTTCGTCGGGATCAGGCACATCCACCAGCCGTTGTAGTCACTCTCGGCGCGGCGGTGCAGCCACGGGGTGTTCCGCAGGTTCCGGCGGCCGAAGTCGTGCCGGGCCTTGGTGTTCGGCGCGCTCTCCCACCACCACTTGCCGACCGTGATGACCTCGGCGTAGGCGTGCAGCACCGACCGGTCGTACAGGCTGAACATGTGCCCGCCGACGATCGTCGGCCGCCGGGCCAGGTCGGCGAAGGTGACCGCCCGCACGATGCCCTCGGGGTCGAGGTTGATGTCATCGTCGAGGAGCAGCAGGTAGTCGCTCTCGCCGGCCCGCAGCGTCTCGTCCATGGACCGGGCGAACCCGCCGGAGCCGCCGATGTTGCCCTGCTCGATGACCCGCAGCCGGTCGCCGAGTTTCTTGGCGGCGTCGGCGAAGTCGGGGTGGTCCACCAGCCGGTTCGTGCCCTGGTCGATGACGTAGACCGCGTCGAGCAGATCCAGCACCTCGGCCGCGCCGCCCAGCGTGCGTAGCTGGTCGACCATGAAGTCAGGCCGGTTCATGGTGGTGATGCCGATGCTGAGCCGGCCGGCCGGTGCGGGCTCGGCCGGTGCGGTCCACTCGGCCTCGATCAGGGTGGTCCCGCGCGGGCCCGCCACCACGTCGAACCAGTACCAGCCGCCGTCGATGAACGGGGTCAGCGGCAGCGTCCGCTCCACCGTGGCCGGGTCGTCGGTCTCGACCCGGATCGTGTGCACCGGGAAGCTGTGGCCCTTGGCCGCCGACCGGTAGACGATGATGGTGCACTCACCGGCCACCCGGACCCGCAGGGTAACCGCGTCCACGGTCGTCCACCGGCGCCAGTAGCTGGCCGGGAAGGCGTTGAAGTAGGTGGCGAACGAGACCCGGCGGCCCTGTGTGATGGCCGCGCTCCGGCGGGGAGTGACGTCCTCGGCCGGGTAGGCCGGCAGCCCGGCGCCGAACCGGATGATCGCCTGCACCTCGCCGGTGACCGCGGCCGGGGCGATCACCGCGGGAGCGGCCGGCGGCTGCTCGCCGCGCGCCTCGGCCTGCAGCTCGGCGGCGAGCTCGGCGGCGCCGCGCTCGGGGTTGGTCTCCACATACAGCGGGACGACGTCGAGTTCCTCGCCCGGGAACACCACCCGGGCCAGCACCCGCGGGCTGAGGCCCGCCCCGCCCTGGTCAGTCACCCCCGGCCCCCAGCTGGCTGAGCGGGGCCCGCTCGGCGAAGAACGGCCGCAGCCGGTTGGCGTACATCCGCAGCGCCGAGCCGATGGCCATGTGCATGTCGAGGTACTTGTAGGTGCCCAGCCGGCCGCCGAACAGCACCCCCGGCTCGCGGGCCGCCAGCTCCCGGTAGGCCAGCAGCCGCTGCCGGTCCACCGCCGTGTTGACCGGGTAGTAGGGCTCGTCGCCGCGGCTGGCGAAACGCGAGAACTCGCGCATGATCACTGTCTTGTCCTCCGGGTACCAGTCGCGCTCGGGGTGGAAGTGCCGGAACTCGTGAATCCGGGTGAACGGCACGTCGGCGTCCGCGTAGTTCATCACCGGTGTCCCCTGGAAGTCCGCGGTGCCCAGCACCTCAAGCTCGAAGTCGAGGGTGCGCCAGCCCAGATCACCCTCGCTGAAGCCGAAATAGGCGTCCAGCGGGCCGGTGTACACCACCGGCACGTTACCCAGCAGCCCGGACCGCAGGGCGGAGAAATCGGTATTTAGCCGCACCTCGATGTTCGGGTGGTCGATCATGCGCTCCAGCCAGGCGGTGTACCCGTGGACCGGCAGCCCCTCGAACGTGTCGCTGAAGTACCGGTTGTCGAAGGTGTAACGCACCGGCAGCCGGGTGATGACCTCGGCGGGCAGGTCCACCGGGTCGGTCTGCCACTGCTTGTAGGTGTAGCCCCGGATGAACGCCTCGTACAGCGGCCGGCCGATCAGCGATATCGCCTTCTCCTCCAGGTTGCCGGCCCGGCCGGCCGGCACCTCGGCGGACTGCCCGGCGATCAGCGCCCGCGCCTCGTCCGGGGACATCGCCCGGCCGAAGTACTCGCAGATGGTGCCCAGGTTGATCGGCAGCGGGTAGACCCGGCCCTGGTGGATCGTGAACACCCGGTGCTGGTAGCCGGTGAAGGCGGTGAACCGGTTCACATACTCCCAGACCTCGGCGTTCGAGGTGTGGAACAGGTGCGCGCCGTAGCGGTGGATCTCGATCCCGGTGGCCGGATCCAGCTCGCTGTAGGCGTTCCCGCCTATGTGCTCGCGGCGCTCCAGGATCAGCACCCGCAGGCCCAGGTCGGTGGCGCAGCGCTCGGCGATGGTCAGCCCGAACAAGCCCGAGCCGGCGATGGCCAGGTCCGCGTTCACGCGCTCACTGGCTCGCGCCAGCCGCGGGCGGCGGTCATGTCCGCGTCGTCCCACTCCCGCTCGTAGTCCCAGGCCGGGGGTTCCGGGTCGGCCTCCGGCTCCGGCTCCGCCCGCCCGGCGTGCCGGACCACGATCGGCCGGTACACCGCCCGGCGGAACCACCACGGGATGAGCCGGTAAGCCCCGCGCACCAGCACGTTACGCAGGTACTCGGGTGCCGAGGTGAACCCCTGCCGCCGGAACTCGCGCTGCAGCCGCAGTTCGGAGCGCAGCAGCCGGGCGCCGCCGCGCCGCTTGAAGGCGGTGCTGCCGACCCGGTAGAAGACCAGCGGCTCAGCCACGTTGACCGGCCGCGCGCCGTTGCCGAGCATCCGGGCGAACAGCGCGTAGTCCTCCATCATCGGCAGGTCCCCGTAGCCGCCCGCGGCCAGCACCGCCTGCCGCCGGTAGACCACCGTCGGATGGTTGAACGGGTCGGCCAGCCGGGCATAACGCTGGATCCGGTCGGGATCGGTGGGCGGGACCCGCTGCCCGACGATGTCGTCGGTGTCCTCGACGAACTCCAGCAGCCCGGCCCCGACGATGTCGGCGTCGCGGATGAGCGGCAGTTCCACCTCGAACCGGTGCGGCATGGCCACGTCGTCGGCATCCATCCGGGCGACCACGTCGTACCAGCTGGCCGCGAGCCCCTGGTCCAGCGCCGGGCCGAGCCCGCGGTTGTGCTCCAGGGTGACCAGGGTGACCGGCACCGGGCTGCCCGCCGCCAGGTCGGCCAGGCACCGGCTGAGCTCGTCCCTGACCGGCCCGTCCTGGACGATGACCACCTGATCGGGACGCACCGTCTGGTCGTCGACCGCGCTGCGGAAGGCCCGCCGGATGTGGTCGGCACGGTCGCCGTCATACACCGAGACCAGCAGTGAGAAGGGCTCGTGCATATGCCGGACTCACCTTCCTGTGTGGTCAGAGCGCCCTGCGTCCGGGTCAGGGACCGGCGGCCTGTGGTGCCAGCCGATCGGGCCCGGATCCGCCCGCCACCTGCTGAATTGCACCCGCACGCATAGGTATTATTCGGTCAAGGCTCGATTTCAACAGGGTATACCACGGTTTCTGCGGTTAAGGTCAGGCTGCACGCCTCACACCGGCCGGCCGTGGCCGCGAGGCGCCATCACTCACAACCCGCGAGGTGTCAGGTTGGCAGCGCATGACGTCACCGGGCCAGGTACCGCTCCCCCGCCGGCCCCGGCCGCCACCGCCGGCGGCTCCCCCGGCCCCGCCCCGCACCCGCGGGTCTTCCTGCACATCGGCGAGCCGAAGACCGGCACCACCTTCCTTCAGCAGGTCATGTGGCGCAACCGGCCCGAGCTGGCGGCCCAGGGGGTAGTGCTGCCCGGCCACCATCCGCAAGATCATTTCCGGGCCAGCCAGGACCTGCGCGGCATCCAGAAGCTGCCGTCCGACCCGGCCGGCTCCTGGACCGGCGAATGGGAGATCCTGGCCCGGCAGGCACTGCAGGCGCCGCAGGCCGCGGTCATCTCGCACGAGCTGTTCGCCGCGGCCGACGCCGAGCAGGCCGGGCACGCCGTCCGCTCGCTGCGGCCGGCCCAGGTGCACGTGGTCATCACCATCAGGGACATCGCGACCCTGCTGCCCGCGGAATGGCAGGAGACGGTCAAGCACCGCAACGCCCGCGGCTGGGAGGACTGGCTCGCCGACGTGATCGACACCGAGTCGGCCGGCCCGGACCGGCGCCAGTGGTGGTTCTGGCGGGTCCACGACACCATGGCCATCCTGGCGCTCTGGGCCCAGCACGTGCCGGCCGAGCGGATACACGTGATCACGGTCCCGCCCCCGGGCGCGCCGCAGGATCTGCTGTGGCAGCGTTTCGCGGCCCTCATCGGCGCCGACCCGGACGGGGTGGACCTCACCCGCGCCCGGCCCAACGCCTCGCTGGGCCTGCCCGAGATCGAGTTCCTGCGCCGCCTGAACGAGGCGCTGCCGGACGAGGTCCCCGACTGGTTCTACATGTGGAACGTCAAGGAGGCGGTCGCGCACCAGGCGCTGGCCGCGCGGCCGCGGGAGGGGCGGCTCACCCTCCCCGCCAGCCGGGACGCGTGGGCCAAGGAGCATGCGGACATCCTGGTCGCCGCTCTGGCCGGGTCCGGATACGACGTGATCGGGGATACCAGCGAGCTGATCCCCCAGCCCGCGGCCGGCCTGTCCGCCGACCCGGCCGCCCTGCCCGCCGGGCAGGTGCTCGACGCCGCAGTGGACGCGGCCGCGGCGATGGTCGTCAACCAGTACCGGAAGGCTTACCCGGCGGCCCGGCCGCAGCGGGACCCGGCCGCCCGCGGGCTGGCCAGCCGGGTGGAGGCGACCGTCGCCTCCTCACCCCGGTTCAAGCGGACGGTGCGCGAGCTGAGCAGCCGGTCCTCGGCGGTGCGGCGGCTGCGCATCCTGGCCTGGCGGGCGCTGGAGCGGTCACGGGCCAGGGAGCGCTCCTGACATGGCCGCCACTGGCACCGCACCCGCTAGCGGCGCCGCCCCCGTCAGCCAGCCGCGGGTGACCGCGGTCGTGGTCACCTACAACCGCCGGGACCTGCTGCTGGAATCGCTGGCGGCCGTGCACGCGCAGACCCTCCCACCCGACGCGGTCATCGTGGTCGACAACGCCTCGACCGACGACACCGCCGCGGCCGTGCGCAAGCACCACCCGGGGGTGCAGCTGGCCGAGCTGACCCGCAACACCGGCGGCGCGGGCGGGTTCGCCTACGGCCTGGCGCTGGCCCTGGCCGGCGGCGCGGACCTGGTCTGGCTGCTGGACGACGATACGGTGCCCGAGCCGGGCGCGCTGCGGGCGATGCTCGACGCCCGTGGGCACGGCGCCGCGCCGCCGCCGGCGCTGGTTGCCAGCCGGGTGGTGTGGACCGACGGGCGGGCGCACCCGATGAACACTCCCCGGCCCAAGCCCTTCATGAGCACGGCCGAGCGCCAGGCCGCGGGCGAGGCCGGGTGCGTGCCCATCCGTTCGGCATCCTTCGTATCGATCCTGGTCGACGCCGCCGCCTGCCGCCGCCGTGGGCTGCCGCGGGCGGGTTACTTCCTGTGGAACGACGACTTCGAGTTCACCACCAGGCTGCTGCGCGGCAGCGCCGGCTGGCTGTGCCCGGCCAGCATGGCCGTGCACAAGACCGCGACGTTCGGCTCGACCGACGCCGATCCCGGACCCCGGTTCTTCTACGAAGTGCGGAACAAGATCTGGACGCTGCGGGCCCGGGCCCCGCTCGCCCCGTGGGAGCGGGTGCTGTACGGCGGCTCCACCGTGCGCCGCTGGGCCCGCACCTTCGCCCGGTCCCGTAACCGGGCCGTACTGGTGCGCGCCTTCGCCCGCGGGGTGGCCGCCGGGGTGCGATCCGGCCCGCCGGGCAACGCCGAGGTGCTCGCCGCGGCCGGGGTTACCCTGCCGCCGCTGAGGCCGGTGTCTCCGGAGCCTCGGGAGTCCCAGGGCTGACCGGCGGGTCCGCGTTCCCTTCCGGGCTGGCTGGCGACCGGCGCTCCTGCCAGCGGCGCGCGAGGGCGGCGATGCCAAGCACCCCGGCCGGGACCAGGGTGATCACAGCGGGCAGCTGGTACCGCCAGGAAAACTCATAGACATCCGGCGGCAGCAGCACCGCCGCCGCGGTCACCGTGAACAGCAGGCAGGCCTGGGCGAGCTGGCGGCTCGCGCCGCCGCGGCCGGTCAGCACCAGCAGCGAGCCGGCCAGCCCGGTCAGCACGAACAGCGCCAGCAGCGGGCCCGGGGTGTAGCCGCCGCCGCGCTGGTAGGACCGCAGGAACGCCGCCGCCGGCCGGTCGACCTGGGCCGGGCCGCCATACGCCGGCTTGAGCGTGCTGAAGTGGAACGGGCCGAACAGCTTGTACTGCACTCCGACCACGATGCCCTGGCCGGGGCCAACGGCGACCCAGGGCGGGAACACCGGGTAGTGGGTCTGGAACTGCCAGCGCGAGATGGGCGTGACCCCGGGCGTGTCGTCGCGGGTGAGCGCGAACAGCCGGGCCGAATCGCGCACGATCGCCCCCGCCACCCGTAGCGGCTGCTGGGTTTCCACTGCCAGGGTCAGCTGCCCGATGAGCTTGGCCCGCGCCGCCCCGGCCGGGATCGGGGCCGTGATCAGCGATGAGCGGCTGTGTTCCAGGTAGTCCGGCCCCAGCCGCTGCTGGGCCGGTGGCGGGCAGAGCGCCCGCACGTCGGCCGGGATGTTCAGGGTGGCGCAGTCGGCCGCGGCCACCAGCCGGCCGGTGAGCGTCTGCTTGTGAGCGAGCCAGAAGTGCCCGGTCCGGGCATAGCTGAACGAGCAGTAGCCGAGCACCGGCAGCGCGAAGGCGGCAGCCAGCGCCGCGGCCGCGGCCAGCGACCGGCGGGACCCCGCTCCCGCGATGAGCAGGTACAGCACCGCGGGCAGGACCAGCACCACACCCAGCTGCTTGAACGTCGCCGACGCGCCCAGCAGCACACCCGCCGCGACGGCGACTGGCACCGTCACCGCCGGCCGCCACAGCATCAGCGCCAGGGCGGCCACGATCGCGACCTCGAACCAGACGTCCGGCATGATCATCTGTTCCATCTGCACCTGGTAGGCGTCCAGCAGCACCGGCGCGGCGGCCACCGCCGCCAGCCAGCGGCCGGCCCCGCGGCGCAGCAGCACGGCGTAGATGGTGACGCCCATGGCCAGGCCGGCCAGGTGCTGGATCACCACCACCGTGCCCAGGTCGCCGCCCAGCAGGACGGCCCGCAGCAGCGCGGTGTAGCCGAGCGGCTCGGACCCGGGCGAGGCCCCGTACAGGTACTTCAGCGAATCGACGTAGATCAGCGCCGGGTGGTAGGCGGCCAGCGCCGCCAGCCGCAGCGCCAGCCCCGCCGCCAGCAGCAGCGATACCAGCCAGTGGCGGCGCAGCAGCGCGGCCGCCCGGGTGGGCCAGGGCCGCCCGGGCGCCGCCGCGGCCTGGCTGGCAGCGGCCTCACCGGCCACCGTTTCCCCGGCCGCGGCCGCCTCCGCCGCGTTACCGGCCGCGCCCGTCCCGGCCACGTCCGGCTGCGCGGGCGGCGAGGCCGTGGCGCCGCCGCCCGGGGTCATCGCCGTCACCTTCGCCTCCGAGTTGACCGATCCGTGGGGTTATCCCGCTGTTTGCCCGGCCGCTGCCTGTCCGCTCCCATAGTGCCGCCTGCCCCGCTAGAGCACGACCGGGGGCCACAAATTGTGCTGGGCCGCGATCGGGTCGCCCGCCCACTCCTGCATCGCGGCCAGGTTGTCATGCGCCGGGTACTTCGCGGCGGCCGGGCCGCCCGCGAACGCCCGCAGCACGTTGGCGGTCACCTTCTTGGTGAAGGCCGCCGTCCGCCGGTTCAGGCCGAACGCGTGGAGCCCACCGAACGAGGCCACCCAGCGCAGCGTCCCGGTGTTGAACACGCCCGCCCCGCCATGGTGGGTGTAGTAGGCCGAGTCGGAGTAGCTGTTCACCCCGCGGCAGGTCAGCGGCGAGTGGGACAGGACCTCGATCGGCCGCTCCACCGGAGCGCCCGGGTTCACCCGGTCATACTCGATGCCGACCAGCCCGGTGAACCTGCTGCCCTGGTGCACCCCGGTCCCGGCGAACAGCCAGGAGCCCGGGGAGGCGACCACATAGTCGGCGTCGGTGGGGTTGGACTCGTACAGCGTCCCGATCAGCGACGACTCCGGGACCGGGTTCGGCGGCTCCCGCCAGTCGCTGGTGACCAGCGCGTTGTCCTTCCCGTACATGGGGTCCTGCAGGTAGCTGGTCTTGTAGCAGATGACCAGCCGGTCCGGCCCCAGCCGGGTGCTGGCCAGCCGGGTCCGCCGGAAACAGCAGTTGGCGCCGAGGAAGGCGATGTTCGTGCCGGCGTCCCTGGCCGCGGTGACGTTCGTCCGCTCCGGCGGCGACCAGTACTCGTCGTGGCCCAGCGAGAACAGCGCGGCGGCCCCGCTCAGCAGCTGGGGGTCGCGGTCAATGTCCATGCTGGTGGTATAGGCGAGCGGCAGCCCCATCCGCTCCGCCAGCTCGATCAGCTTGCGCTCGTGGTACAGGAAGTAGTAGGCGCCCTGCTGGTCAAAGGGCCGGTCCAGGCTGACCGCCAGCGACCGGTTGGTGACGTCGGCTCCGCCGCCGGGGCCGTGGTAAAGGCTGTAGCCGCCCCAGGCGTTGTAAGCCGCCCAGGTCTCCCACGAGTTCTTGATCACGACCTTGCCACCCGTAGCCGCCGACCGGACCGTGACCGGTGCGAACCGTTGCGCACCCGACTCGGCGTCCATCCGCAGCAGGTACGAGCCTTCGGGCCAGCCGTCGGTGGGCACGGTGAGCGAGGGTCCCCAGTCGGCCTCGATGGTGTTGGTCGGCGGTATGAGGGCGGGCTTGCGCTGCCGGTGCCCGGTCACGGTGCCGGACTTCCACACCAGCCGGGCCTGGTCGCCGCCGTACCAGCCGAACCGGAACGCGCTCACCGTGAACGAGTGGGCGGTGGTGGACGCGTACAGCGTGACCGGCTCGCCCGGCCGCACACTGGCCGGCACCGTGTAGCCGAGCATCGCGGCGGGCGCGCCGACGTGCCTGACGTTCCAGTGCGGGTCGCCGGGCAGGGAGTTCTCGCTCACCACCCGGCGGCGGGTGGTGGTCTTGTGCGGGGCCGGGGGGCTGCTGCTGGAGGAGCCGATCAGCGAGCACCCCGCCACCGACGCGGCCGCCGCCCCCGCAGCGGCCGCCGCGCCCAGCCCGAGGAACGCCCGCCGCGTGTGATCGGATTGCGAGTCCATGCCAAGTCAGCTCCCCTGTGCGCCGCGGCTAGCCAGGCGGCGGTGTGGTGCACCCCAGGCAGGGTGGCCTGCCGATGAAGAAAGCCGGGATCGACGGTGAGTCGGTCCGCGGGTTGGTGGGCAACAGCAGCGGTGGCCGCGGCGGCTGGCTGAAGTTGAAGTCGTTGACCAGATTGCCGAGCAATGGCACATTCTCCCGTACATCGGGCCGCGGGTCGGGCCGACCGTCGGTTTTCGGGTCGAGCCGGGCACCGCCCAGGAAATCGTCCTCGATGAACTTGAGGTAGGCGTCGCTGCTGAGAGTCTGGTGGTCGATGTAGCCCCGCCGGGCGTACGGGGAGATCACGATGCCGGGGACGCGCAGGCCGTAGCCGTTCTGGTCCACCCGCGGAGGCACCATGTTGTCGTAGAAGCCGCCCCAGTCGTCCCAGCTCAGGAAGATCGCGGTGGAGTTCCAGTCGGGGCTCTTCATGGCGGCGTTGATCACCGAGGTCACGTACGCCTGGCCCTGGTGGACGCTGGCCGGCGGGTGCTCGCTGTTCGTCCCGGACGGTGTCACCCAGCTGACCGCCGGCAGGGTGCCGGTCCTGGCGGCGCGGAAGTAGGCGTCCAGCGAGCGGATGTTGTGCAGCTGGTGATCCTGCCGGACGTCGCCGAACAGCGGCAGCGGGTTCCAGATCCCGGGCGTGCTGACGTTCTGCTTGACCGGCGTGCAGGTCTCCGCCGTGTCGATGGCACAGTCCGGCTGCGTGCCCGTCTCCACGTAATATGCCCAGCTCACGTGATGGGCGTAGAGCAGCCAGGTGATATCGGTCCAGGCCAGGTCGATCGAGGTGGTGCCGGTGGCCAGCTCATTATGAACGGCCTGGTCGAACACGCTGACCCCATACGGCCCGACGATGTTGTTGACACAGCTCGCAGGCGAGCGGGTCCGGCACCTGGCCGACCACTCCGACACCAGGTAGAGGTGGTCGGGCAGCGACCACGAGTTCACCGGCTCGAACATGTGATCCTGCAGCACGAAGTTCCTGGCGTAGGCCCAGTAGTTGGGTATCTCCGCGGCGGTGTGGTAGCCCATCACATCCGGGGTGCGGCTGGCCGTGCAGGCCGGGTCGGCGAAGACCAGGCAGAGGTTGCGGGCGGCGTCCCTTTGCCGGATGAACCCGTCCATCTTGCCGCCGGCCACGTCGGCGATGGCGTTCGGCTCACCGTGCGGGCCACCGCCGTTCACGTCGGCCCTGTCGTGGTAGGGCCGGGTGCAGCCGTGCGCCGGGTCGGGCACGCAGACCGTCGGCACCCCCTTCCGCATTGGTATCCCGTTCGCGCCTGGATAGGTGCCGAAGTAACTGTCGAACGACCGGTTCTCCTGCATGACGATGATCACGTGCTTGATCTTGTGGATACCGGGCGGGATGAGATAGGACCCGGTCGCCCCGCCCTGCACCAGCTGGCCCGCGCGGTGGTGAGGGTGGGGAGGGTGGACAGGAGCCAGAGGGGAGCACGCGGCCAGCGCGACGGCCAGCAGCCCGGCCATCACCGGCCAGCGGCGCGGCGGCCCGGCTATCACGACGGCGCCCGGCCGGGCCGCCGGGAACTGAATATCAAGTGACCAGGACACGCATCGGTAGCCAAACCCACCTCCCGGCGGGCAAGCTACCCGACCCGGCCGACAGGTTGCGCCACTATCGCGGCCGCCAGCCCTTTCTTGGCGATTTTGTTACAACCGCTGGGCGGGCCCGGCGGCATCCGGCCCGGGTTTCCCGCCCGCGGATCGGCCGAGCCGGCCGGCCTTCACGCCATCGAGGAAGGCCGCCCAGGCTGGGCGGGACAGCAGCAGCACCGCGCCGTCCGGGTGCCTGGAGTCGCGGACCGCGACCGCCGCCGGCAGGTGTGCCACCTCGACGCACTGCCCCTGGGCACTGCTATGGCTGCTCTTGCGCCACTGCGCCCGGGCCAGATCCGGCTCCCGCAAGCCCGCACCTCCTGTCGCCTCAGCTCCCCGCCGCGAGATCAGCCAGCAGGGATCGCGAGGCGTCAGGGCTCGCCGCTACTGCCCGCAGATGCTCGAATACAAGTTTATACCGGCGCACATCCATTTCTTCTTCCAGGAAAAGCTCCCCGGCCATGTGGTCGATATAGACGACGTCGGAAATGGTCTTCTCGGCGAACTGCATGTACACGAACGAGCCCGGCATCCCCGCGTGCGCGCCCGCGGCGAACGGGATGACCTGGAAGGTGACGTGCGGCAGTTCGGTGGCATCCAGCAGCAACCGCAGTTGCGCCCGCATGACCGCGGCGCCGCCCACCCGCCGCCGCACAGCGGCCTCGTCGACGATCCCCCACAGTTCCAGCGGGGTGACACCATGCAGGACTTCCTGCCGCTCGATGCGCACCTTGACCCGGCCCTCGATCTCGTCCCGCCCGGCGGCCGGGAGCCCGGCGCGGATCACGGCCCGGGCGTAGGCCTCGGTCTGCAGCAGCCCCGGCACGAACAGCGATTCGTAGTTCCAGGCGCTGCGCGCCTCCCCCTCCAGCCCGATGTAGGTGGTGTACTGCTCGGGCAGCCCGGGCTGGTAGGCGTGCAGCCAGTCACGCTGGCGGGCGTCCCGCAGCAGCGCGGCCAGCGCGGCCTGCTGCGCCTGGTCCGCGCCGTACAGGCCGAGCAGCGTGAGCAGGGTCCGGGTCTGCGGCCGCACCCGGGCGTGCTCGATCCGGTACAGGGTGGCCACGTTGATCCCGGTCCCGGCCGCGACCTCGGCCCGCGTTAACGCGGCGGAGGTGCGCAGCGCCCGGAGTTCGGCCGCCAGCCGGCGCAGCCGGACGGTCGGGGTCTGCCGTTCGCCTGGCACGGCACTTCTCCCTCGGCACTGATCCCTGGAACGCATCATTGCATCTTCGTGTTGACAAGGGCAGGGTTGATTCGGGCGGGGTTGTCCTGGGCAACACGTTGTTCTGGGCGGCAAGGAGGGACGTGCGACCGATGGCGACGCGGGAGGGGCTGGCCGAGTTCGCCACGCACGCTTTCGACCCGGAACAGATGCCGCACACCCACCTGGAGCTGGGAGCGCTGCCGACCGCCGTGCCCTGTGCCCGCCTGCACGTCAAGCACGTTCTGCGGGAATGGCAGCAGGAAGGGCTGGCCGACACGGTCGAGCTCGTCGTCTCGGAACTGGTGACCAACGCGGTACGGGCCTCGGCCGGCCTGCTGAGCAGCGAGTTCGCCGGGCACTGGGCGCCCGGGCTGCCCCCCGTGCGGCTGTGGCTCGCCGCCGACGGGCAGTTCGCGGTGGTCCAGGTCTGGGACGCCAGCGAGGACCTGCCCGAGCGGCAGGAAGCCGAGCTGGACGCGGAAAGCGGGCGTGGCCTGATGCTGGTCGACAGCCTCGCGGACGACTGGGGTTCCTACACCCCTGAAGCGTCGAGCGGCAAGGTGGTCTGGGCCGTGGTCAGCGATCCCGAACCACCGGCAGATACTTAACGATGGCTGCTTGCGGCCGCGAAATCCACGGTGACCTGCTTATATCCCAGTGAGTGCAGCATGCCGGTGAGCATGTCCCTGGTGTTCCTCTCGGCCTCGGTCAGCAGTGGGCTCTGCCGGGCGGCGGCCTGGATCTTCTGCTGGGCCAGGATGTAGACCTGCTGCTGGCTGTTGGGGTTGCCGGAGAAGAAATTGCCGATCCGGTTCAGCAGGCCCTGCTGCTGGGCGTAGACGTAGGACTGGCGGACGTTGAGGATGGCCGGCTCGAGCTGGGCCGCCGGCAGCTGGATGGTGACCGCGGTCCGGTCACGGGACACGTGGATGGCGCGGCCGTGCAGGCCCGAGAAGTCCACGAAGGCGATGTCCGTGCCATCCCCGATGAACAGGGTGTCGCTGCCCTCGATGAACGACGGCAGGAACGCCGTCCGGCGCGACAGGTCCACCACCACCTGGAAGGACCCGCTGGCCGCCTCGTAGCGGCTCAGCGCCGTGATCGACTTGAGCAGGGCCGGCTGGCTGCGGACGGTGGTCGATTCCGCGAACGGGTTGCGGAGCTGCGGCAGCAGGTGGACCGCGGACAGCACGACGGCGAGGACGGCAATGGCGGCCACCGCCGCCACCAGCGCCGCCACGCGGCCCATCAGCGACGGGCCCTGAGTGATGCGCACCATCATCGGGCTCCTGTCGGTGAAGTTTCGCGCCGGGCGCGATGGGCAGGTGACGGTGGCGATTTCGGCCTGGTCATCGCCAGCGGGTAGCGGCGGCCAGCGGGTCCGGTGGCGGAGGCGACGCAGTGAGACGTTTTCTTGACTGGCTGTTCCGGCCGGCCGGCCGGCGGTCTGGCCGCCGCCGCTGGCGCATGGGGTGCCTGCTGTGGCTGCTCATCCTGATCGCCGTGCTGGTGATCTTGTCGCTGTTCTTCGGGTCCTTCCAGAAGGGCACGAAGGTCAGCGGGCCGCCGGCTCGCCCGGTGGCACAGCTGGCCGTGGCGGGGTAGGTCGCTCATCCCGATCACTCCCGGCGCGGGCGCCGCGGCGTGGATGCGCGGCCCGCGCCGGACGGCTACCCCGCCAAGACCAATCCATGCCGGTCACGTGGCCTGCTCTGGCACACCGCCGGCCGGTGTCAGCGGCGGCCGCTCCACTGCGGTTCGGTGATCGCCCAGCGGGCGTCCCAGGCGGCCATCCGCCGCCGGTCCAGCAGCCAGCGGCCCACCAGTCCGAGCAGCGCCAGCACCACCGCGGTCACCGTGGTGGCCAGCAGCGCGGCCAGGGCCACCCGGATCGTGACGTCGCTGCCCATCATCGGGAACGGCACGGGCTGGCCACTGCGCGTGACCCAGATCGGCACGCTGCTGCCCGCCCGGGCACCCGCCTGGGCGTAGACCTCACCGGTCCGCGCCACCCCGTCCGGGGCCCGCCACCGGGCCAGCACCAGTGGCGCCAGCGACGCCTGGGCCTGCGCCGGGTCCGGGGCGTTACGGAGCAGGACGGCCGTGGCCGGGCGCCAGGAGGCCTGGACATGCTCGGTGTGCCGGGCCGCGGCGGCCGCGGACTGGCCCGCCGCCACCGCCGCCAGCGGCGCACTGACCAGGAAGGCGACGGCCAGGGCGGCCAGCAGCAGGGCTTCCACCCGGTCGGCCGGACGCCGGAGCGGGTTCCGGTCCAGCCGCCACCGGCGCATCCTCCTGGCCAGGTTGCCGCCCGTCACCGTGTCTCGCCGCATCGCCGTTCCCTCCCCTGGCGTGCCGTGCCGCACAGTGCTCGGCGCACTGTGGACCCTGGTAACCGGTAGGTCCCGGTGGCGAGGACCGCGCGAGGGCGGCCGGGGACCTTCGGTGTGCCTGCTGGCGCAAGCATCGATGTTTGCCTACCCTACTCGTCAGATGACTGATGAAATGACCCGACCCCTGGCCAAGGAGCACGGATGCCGCTGACACCGTTGCGCCGCAGTCCCCTGGTCGAGCTGGCGGTCCGGCAGCTGCACCAGCAGCTCACCTCCGGTCAGTGGCCGGAGGGCACCCGGCTGCCTGCGGAAACCGAACTGGCGGGGCAGCTCGGGGTGGGCCGGTCGACGGTGCGGGAGGCCGTGCGGGCCCTGGTTCACGCCGGCCTGCTGGAGACCCGGCAGGGATCGGGCACGTTCGTGGTCTCCCTGACCGAGGAGGTGTCCTTCGAACCGCGGCTGCGCCGGGCGGCCGTGCTGGAGGTGTATGAGGTGCGGGAGGCGCTGGAGGTGCAGGCGGCCCGGCTCGCCGCCGAGCGGCGGACCGGCGCCGATCTGGCCGCGCTGCATGAGCGCCTGGCCGCCAGGGACGCCGCCCGCCGGTCCGGGGCCGCGGACGGCTTCGTGCAGGCGGATCTGGACTTCCACCGGACGGTGGTCAGCGCCGCGCACAACGAGCTGCTGGCGGAGATGTTCGACTCCTTCGCGGCGGTCCTGCGCGAAGCGCTGGCGGCCGTGGTCACCGATAGCGAACTGGCCGACGTCAGCGTGGTGGCCACCCACGCGCGCCTGGTCCGGGCCATCGAGGACGGCGACGCCGACGCCGCCGAGCACGCCGCCCGCGACCACATCGGATCCTCGGCGGCCACCCTCCGCTCCCCGCCCGGCTGCTGACCGCCCGCGGACGGCTCCTCAGCCCGGCCCGGGGATGCGTAGACTCGCACTGCCTGTGCACCCCTCCCGCACCTGGGTCCCGGGCCGTACTGCAGGACGGGTTACCGGAGGATCGTGCCCCGATGAGCGAGCGGCCCAAGCTGGACCTGAGCACGGTCCAGGTGTCGGCCAGCGTCCTCGCCGCCATCACCGGCGCGGTGGCCATGTCCTACGTCGGCGTCGGCGGCACGATCCTGGGCGCCGGAGTGGCGAGCCTGGCCAGCACGACGAGCATCGCGATCTACCGCCACTACCTGGCGCGCACGCACCAGCGGATGCGCGAAGCCGCGCAGGCGAGGCTGAACGCACGCCGCTGGGCGGACTGGGCCGGCGCGCGGGCGGGCACTCACCCGGGCGGGTCCGCCGCAGCGGCGCCAGCCAGCGCCCCCGCCGCACCGGCGCCGGCCAGCAGCCCGGCCGCCCCGCCGCCCCCGATCCCGGCCGACCAGGAGCAGACGCAGGTCTTGCCCATGCCGCCCGCGCGGGATCCGGCCGACGCCGAAAAGACCCACGTGTATGGCATCCCCCAGGCCAGCCCGGCCGCGGGCATCGCCGGTGACGCGGCCGCTGGCCCTTCGGATCAGGACACGATCACCAGTTTCGCGGCCGCCACCGGGGGTCCCGAGACGGCGGACATGGCCCTGCCCCCGGCTGGCGGCGATGACGCCAGCCCGGCGGCGACCGGCAGCGGCGGCAGTGCTGGTCGGCCGCGCTGGGTGATGTATGTCCTGGTCACCGTGGGCGTCTTCGTCGTTGCCATGGCGGGAATCACCCTGGTCGAGGCGGCGGCGGGCAAGCCACTCGACACGATCGTCTGGCACCGGCATGGCTCGGGCACCACGATGGGCAGCCTGATGGGCGGGAGCAAGTCCACCCCCACCCCGTCGACCACGCAGCCTGCCACCGGCCAGGCTACGCCGACCCCCACCCAGACCCAGCCGACGGCCACGGCCACCCCGACGGCATCCCCGCCGACGGCGACCCAGAGCCCGACACCGGGCCCGAGTTCGACCGGCAGCCCGGCCGCTGCGCCCAGCGCGTCCCCCTGACCCCTCGGCGCGTCCGGCCCGGGCCGTCAGCCAGCGCCGGTGGCGCGCCCGCGGGCCTGGCCGAGTTGCCGGGCGATGCGCGGGACGGCTTCCCCGATCGGATCACGGACGACCTCGTGCGCCACCGGGTCGTAGGGGGTGGGGTCACGGTTGACGATGACGAGCGACGCCCCGGCATCGGCCGCCACCCCGCACAGTGAGGCGGCGGGTTCCACGGTCAGCGTGCTGCCCACGGCCAGGAACAGATCGCAGCCGGTAGCCGCCTGCACGGCCCGGCCGAGCACGGCCGGATCCAGCGACTGGCCGAACATCACCGTCGCCGACTTGAGGATTCCGCCGCACCTGGCGCAGGCGGGATCGTCCTCCCCGGCGTCGATCCGGGCCAGCGCGGCCGCCATCGCCGATCGGTCGCCGCAGGACACGCAGACCACGCTGAACATGGTCCCGTGCAGCTCGATGACCCGTTCCGCGGGTGTGCCCGCCTGCTGATGCAGCCCGTCGATGTTCTGCGTGATGACCGCGGTGACCAGGCCCGACCGGGCCAGATCGGCCAGCGCCAGATGGGCCGGGTTCGGCTTGGCCTGCCAGGCGGGATTATTGCGCCGGGCCTGCCAGGACCGGCGCCGGACCGCCGGGTCGCTGACATAGGCCTGATAGGTGGACAGCTTTTCGGCCCCCGGGTTCCGCGTCCACAGTCCCTGCGGCCCGCGGAAGTCCGGTATGCCCAGGTTCCGGGCCACCTGCGCGATCGGCTTACCAGTCTCCCGCACCAGCCGCACCGCGCCCTCCCGGAAATCGGCGTCGAACTTCCTGCGTGTCTCTGCCATCGCCTCTCCTTCTAAGGCGATGTGTCTACGCGACGAGGGGAAGCCCAGTTGACAGCAAGATCGGTGTAGCCGCGGGCCGCTGTGGCTGCTAATGCTGGGGCGGACAGCGGCGCGTTGTGGGCGGGTGGGTGGTTACGTGGGCGGCTTTGTTGCCTCGAGCAGAGCGAGGCCGGTGGCGGTGTGCCGGGTGCGGCCGGGACGGAGGCCGGCGGTGGTGATGAGGTGCTCCAGCTCAGGCAGGGACCGTTCGTAGCCGCCGTCGGTCATGACCAGCATTTGCAGGTCGATCATGGAGAAGCGGGGGTGGGGGGTGGTGTGGGGCTGCACGCCTTCGATGACGATCAGTGTCGCTCCGGCGGGCATTGCTTCACCGGTCCTGCGCAGGATCGCCTGGCAGGTGGTGTCGTCCCAGTCGTGCAGGACCCATTTGAGCAGGTAGATGTCGGCGGTGGCGCAGATGCTGCGGGAGATGTCGCCGGGGGTGAGTTCGACCCGGCCGGCCAGGTCGGCCGTGCGCAGGTAGGGTCCGGCTGAGGCGAGAACGGCCGGGGTTTCGATCAGGATGCCGCGTGACCGCCGGTGCCTGCGCAAGATTTCGGCCAGCAACGCGCCGGTCCCGCCGGCGATGTCGCAGATCACGGCACCGTCGGGAAATGGGTATGCGGCAGCGATGAGGGGCGCTTCGGCCTGGGTCAGGCCGGCGATGCCCGCGTTGAAGTGCTGCCCGTCTTGCGGGTGGGCGGCGAACCAGTCGAAGGCGGAGGTTCCGTGGACCGTTCGGAAGGCGCTGCGCCCGGTCCGGATGGAGTGGGACAGCCCGGCCCAGGCGGCCTGGTGGGAGGCTGAGCCGATGAACTGGCACCAGTCTGCGGCCCCGCCCGGGTCGCCCCGCTGTAGCTGGCTGAGCAGCCGGGTGGTGTGGAAGCGGCCGCGGCGGTCCAGCCGCACCACGCCGAAGCAGGCCGCGGCGCGCAGCGCGCGGTGCAGGGCTCCCGGGTCACAGCCGGTCAGTGCGGCGAGCTGGCCGGCGTCTTGGGGGCCGCTGGCCAGGTGATCGGCTATCTGGAGCTCTGCCAGCGAGCAGAGGAGGTGGGCCTTGGCGAACTGGTGGGCGTGGTCCAGCAGCGCCGGGTGGGCGGGCAGCATCCGGTCCGCCGCCTGGAGCAGGACCCCACGGAGTGCCATCGCCGCACGGACGGCGATCCGGGGCGGCGGCTGCCGTACCAGTGCGGAGCTGGCCTGGATGTCCGGGCCCGGGTGGGGTCCTGCGGGCGGTTCGGCGGCAAGCCTGGCATTCATGGGGCTGTCCTTGTCCCGCGTGCTCCGGCGCGCCGCGCCCAGACCGGCGGCGCACGCTCCGTACTTGATTAGACTGTAGGTCTAATGAACTCTGACGTCAACGCTGCCTCCGCCTGGCCACTGCGCACGGCCAAGGCCGCCGCGACCCGGGCCGCGGTCATCGCGGCCGCCGGCCGGCTGTTCACCGAGCAGGGCTACCTGGGGACCTCGGTCCAGCTCATCGCGGACGCGGCCGGGGTCAGCCGGGCCACCGTGTTCAACTCCGTCGGCGGCAAAGCCGCCCTGCTGCGGGCGGCCTACGACGTGGCCACCGTCGGCGACGACGTGCCCGTGCCGCTCCCGCAGCGCCCCGAGGCCCTGGCCATCCGCGCCGAGCCTGACCCACGGCAAGCCATCCAGATGTATGCAGCCTGGGCGACCAGCATCAGCAGCCGGCTCGCCGGCATCTACGAGGCCTTCCGCAGCGCCGCCGGGGCCGACCCCGAGGTGCGCGCGATGTGGCAGCAGATCCAGGCCGAGCGGCTGGCCGGAGCCCGCGGCTTTGCCCAAATCATCGCCGCCAAACGGCCGGGCCTGCCCGCCCCCCCGGCCGAGGCGGCCGGCGACCTGATCTGGGTCCTCATCGACACCAGCCTGTACCACCGCCTGGTCATCGAACGGGCCTGGAGCAGGCAGCGCTTCCGGGACTGGCTGGCCACAACCATTG
>DATDGI010000316.1:0-13678 GCA_036522155.1 Streptosporangiaceae bacterium | reverse complement strand
CGTGGAGGCTGTAGACCAGGGCGCCGATGGCCGCCGCGGGCGGTCTGCTGTCCTCGCTCAACCCGCGGCTGGTGCTGTTCCTGGCCGGCGCCGGCGGGCTGGTGGCGGCGGCCATCGGCGCCCTGGTCTACAGCCTCCACGGCCGCCGGGCCAGATCGGCCAGCCAGCCCCCCAGCCCGCGCGGGTGACGGGCCGCTAGCCCAGCCGGCGGATCTTCACCGCCGTGCCGTAGGCGCAGATCTCCTGGCCGACCTGGAACTCGCTGGCGTCGAACCGCATCGCCAGCACCGCGTCCGCGCCCTTGGCCTGCGCCGCCTCGGTGAGCCGGTCCTGCGCGTGGATCCGGCTGTCCATCAGCATCTTGGTCATGCCCTTCAGCTCACCGCCGACGATCGACTTGAAGCCGGCGCCGAGCTGGGAGCCCACGTTCCTGGACCGGACCGTAACGCCGAACACCTCCCCCAGCACCTCGGTGATCTCGTACCCCGGCAGGTCGTTCATGGTGCTCAGAAGCATCTGGACATCCTTTCCATGGTCGGCGGGCCCCCTGGCGCCACCGACCGGGACGTACCCTGGAGCCGTGGTACTCGCACCTGAGGGCCGCAGGCTGCTCCGCCTGGAGGCCCGCAACGCCCAGACGCCGATCGAGCGCAAGCCGCCATGGATCAGGACCCGGCTGCGGACCGGACCGGAATATACCGAACTCAGAAGTCTGGTGCGTGACCAGGGCCTGCATACGGTCTGCCAGGAAGCGGGCTGCCCGAACATCTACGAGTGCTGGGAGGACCGGGAGGCCACGTTCCTGATCGGCGGGGACGCGTGCACCCGCCGGTGCGACTTCTGCCAGATCGCCACCGGGAAGCCAGAGCCGCTCGACACCGACGAGCCACGCCGGGTGGCCGCCTCGTTGGCGGCGATGGGCCTGCGCTACGCCACCGTCACCGGCGTGGCCCGCGACGACCTGCCGGACGGCGGGGCCTGGCTGTACGCGCAGACCTGCGCCGAGATCCACGCGGCGGTCCCTGGCTGCGGGGTCGAACTGCTCATCCCCGACTTCAACGCCGAGCCGGCCCGGCTGGCGGAGGTGTTCGCCGCCCGGCCCGAGGTGCTCGCGCACAACATCGAGACCGTGCCGCGCATCTTCCGCCGGATCAGGCCCGGCTTCCGGTACGAGCGGTCGCTGGCGGTGCTGCGCGCGGCCCGGGACGCGGGCCTGGTCACCAAGTCCAACCTGATCCTGGGCCTGGGCGAGGAGCCGGCCGAGATCAGCCAGGCCATGGCCGACCTGCGGGAGGCCGGCTGCGAGCTGCTCACCATCACCCAGTACCTGCGCCCGTCCCTCCACCATCACCCGGTGGTGCGGTGGGTGGAGCCGGCCGAGTTCGGCCGCCTCCGGGATGAGGCGCTCGGTCTCGGGTTCGCCGGTGTCATGTCCGGGCCGCTGGTCCGGTCCTCGTACCGGGCCGGGCGCCTGCACGCCGAGGCCATGGCCCGGCGGGCCGCCAGCCAGCCGGTCAGCGCCGGCCAGCGGTAGCCGGCCCCGGCCGGCACCGGGCCTGCGGCCAGCGGCCGGGCCCATGCGGGCCGGGCGGTTTTCCTCCGGGGGCCGGCTGCTCGTATCCTGCCGTCCATGGCGAACAGGCGCGCACGCGCGGCGAAAGACAGCGACGACCCGGCGTCGGCCGGCCGCATCAAGCAGATCCGGATGGTGGCCGGCATCATCCGCCGGACCAATCCGCGCGCCCTGCCGCTGGTGGCGCTGGCCGGGATCGGCGTCATCGCGCTCTTCGTGGTCGCGGGCATCATCTTCCACCTGCTGCCGCTGCTGATCCCGCTCGGCGTGGTCAGCGGGCTGATGGCGGCTATGGTGCTCTTCGGCCGGTACGCGCAGTCGGCCCAGTACGCGCAGGTCGAGGGCCAGCCGGGGGCGGCGGCCGCGATCCTGCAGGGCATGCGCGGCGGCTGGACGGTCACCCCGGCGGTATCGGCCAACCGCAACATGGATGTCGTGCACCGGGCGGTCGGCAAGCCGGGGGTCGTGCTGGTGGGCGAGGGCTCGCCGAACCGGCTGGCCAGCCTGCTGGCGGCGGAGAAGAAGCGGATCTCCCGGGTCGCGTTCGACGTGCCGATCTACGACCTGCAGGTGGGCGGCGAGGAAGGCCAGATCCCGATCCGCAAGCTGCAGCGGAAGCTGATGCGGCTGCCACGCAACCTGAAGGGCCCGGCCGTCGCGGACCTGAACTTCCGGCTCAAGGCGCTGCCCGGGGCCCTGCAGGCGCCCAAGGGCCCGCTGCCCAGGAGCGGCCGGATGCCCCGGCCGCCACGGCCCAGGATGCGGTAACCGCGCCGATGGCGGACGCGATCGAGCATGATCACCTGCCCGGGCACGCCCGGGCCAGCCGGCGGGACCACTTATGCCGCATACCAGCGACATCCGGGTCCTGGGCTACGAGCCGCTGCTGGCACCGGCCGACCTGCGGGGCGAGCTGCCGCTCGCGGACGGGCCGGCCGCGCTGGTCGAGCAGGCCCGGGCCGAGATCCGTGCGGTCCTGACCGGCACCGATGACCGGTTGCTGGTGGTGGCCGGCCCCTGCTCGGTGCACGATCCGGCGGCCGCGCTGGATTATGCCGAACGGCTGGCCGCCCTGGCGCTCCCACTCCGGGCCGACCTGCTCGTCGTCATGCGGGTGTATTTCGAGAAGCCGCGCACGGTCACCGGCTGGAAGGGGCTGATCAACGACCCCGGCATGGACGGCAGCCACGACGTGCACCAGGGCCTGCGGGTGGCCCGGCGGCTGCTGCTCGACATCGTGACGCTGGGCATGCCGGTCGGCTGCGAGTGGCTCGACCCGATCACCCCCCAGTACATCGCCGACTCCGTGGCCTGGGGCGCGATCGGCGCCCGCACCACCGAGAGCCAGGTGCACCGGCAGCTGGCCTCCGGGCTGTCCATGCCGGTCGGCTTCAAGAACGGCACCGACGGGGACGTGCAGATGGCCGTGGACGCCTGCCTGGCCGCCGCGAGCGGGCACACCTTCTTCGGCGTGACCGTGTCCGGGGCGGCGGCGGTCGTGACCACCGCCGGCAACCCCGACTGCCACGTCATCCTGCGGGGTGGCCGGGCCGGCCCGAACTACCAGGCCGGCCCGGTCGGTGCGGCGCTGGAGCTGGTCAGCCGCGCGGGCCTGCCCCGCCGGGTGATGGTGGACGCCAGCCACGGCAACAGCGGCAAGGACTACCGGCGCCAGCCCGCGGTGGCCGCCGCCCTGGCCGGGCAGGTGGCCGGCGGTGAGCACGGCCTCGTCGGCGTGATGCTGGAGAGCTTCCTGCGGGCGGGCCGGCAGGAGCCGGGCGAGCCGGCCAGCCTGGTCTACGGCCAGAGCGTCACCGACGCCTGCATGGATGTGGGCACAACTGCCGGGGTGCTGGCCAGCCTGGCGGCCGCCGTCCGGCACCGGCGGACCACCCTGATCGGCGTCAGATCCTGACCACGATGGTGTTCGCCGCGCGGTCGTGCAGGCCGCGCAGGTCGCGGTCGGTGATCAGCGGCGGCACCACGGTGAGCAGCAAGATGGTGCGCACCAGCGCCCAGCCGAACCCGACCGGGCGCCCGTCCAGCCGGGCCACCTTGATGCCCACCAGCCGCTTGCCCGCCGTGACCCCGGTCAGCGCGGTCAGCAGGTAGGTCTCGGCCGCGAAGATGGCCAGCGTCCAGAACTGCGAACGGAACGCGGCCAGCGCGATCATGGTGCACAGCAGCCAGTCGGCGAGCAGGGCGAGCAGCCGCCGGCCGATGGTGGCGACCGAGCCGGAACCGGTCTCGGGCAGCCCGAACCGCTCGCCCGGGTAGGTCTGCTCGCCATCGGGGGCGGGTACGCCGCTCAGCCAGGAACCCGCCCACCGCCGATCCGCCACGCCCCAACGGTATCCCGCGCCCACGCCGTCTGTGACCTGGGCCTGCCCGGGGTGGCGGGCAGCCACAGGCGTAACACGCAGTAAACGGTACAGGCAGGTGCGGAAGGCCAGGTCAGGCGGGGTCAAACGACGCCCTGCGAGAAGCGCTAGAGCGTCACCCGCAGAGCGCTGTCGATCAATCGTGCCAAGCTCGTTGGCCGACCTGGCCGGAGGCACCTCCAGCGCCGCAGAGCACGACTTCGCCGGGTTGGCTCGCCTTCGGTGGCCGGGCTTGACGGTGGCGACGGAGCCGACTGACGCCAGCCTCAGTCGCGCTGGCTGATCCACACCGATACATAGGCGGGTTCCAGGGCCCGGTGCACAACACCAGACAGGTCGGCCTGGACCGCATCCAGGTCCATCGCGTCCTGCAGCCGCGCCGCGAACGCGGCGATGGTCCGGTCGGCGTCATACCGTGCCCGGTTGAACCGCCGGTCCACCGCCCGCTGCACCCGCCGCCGCAGCGGATTGAACAGCGCCGCCGCCGCCAGCGTCGCGGCCGCTACCGCGACCGGCGTGGTGATCGACACCACTTGGGTCGCCAGCAGGACCAGACCTGCGTACACCCCGACCAGCAGCCCGGTCACGATCGCGTACGCCAGGGTCCGGGAGATGATCCGGTCGATGTCATACAGCCGGTACTTCAAGATCCCCACGCCAATGGACACCGGCAGCGCAGCGAAGCCAAGCCAGCCAAGGCCACCGACCGTGTTCAAGATCGGTGACGAACTCGACGACCCCAGGACCACCAGGACCGGGCACAGAGCGGTGACGATGGCCCCGCTCATCAGCCACTTGAGCTGCTGGCGCCGCTCCCCCGACGAGGCCCGCCAGCTCAGCACCTGGCGGGCCACGAAGCACAGGCCGAACGCGATAAACAGCAGATTGGCCGGTATGTCCGTGACTGCGTACCAGCCGGTCGGGTTATCGGTGGCGGGCAGCCCACCCGAAGAGTCGATCCGGATCGGGTGCCCGGCGATCGCGCCGACGGTCGCCACGGCCAGCGTGATGACCGAGAAGGCGTAGAGCACCACGTAGGCCCACAGCGCCCGCCGCCACCACACTGAGCCCAGCCTGCCGTCCGGGAAGAGGAGGACCACCAGCCCGAACAGGGCAATGCCCGGGCCCCACAGCTGGTTCAGCAGCAGGGCCCCAGGGCCGAGGGGCAGATGGTGCCCGAGGCGGTAGTCGAGGATCGAGTAGTCCCCGCCGTCGTTGCCGATAATAAGACAGGCCGCCATCGCGAGCATGAGCCAGCCGACCGGGTTGCGTGGCTGGCGCCGGGCGACGAGCACCCCTACCGCCGTGCAGGGAACGGCTATCACCAGGGGCACGGCCCCGTTGAAGTACTGCCCGGTCAGGACCGCCAGCGGGACCACGGCCGCCGTGCACAGCACCAGCAGCGCCCCGAGCGCAGCCGCCAACGTCGCTGGCGAGGCCAACCCCAGCCGGAACCGGGCAGGGCGGTCCCGCCCCATCACCGGCCACCGCCGGCTATCCACACCGAGACATGGGCGGGTTCCAATGCCTGGACGACAACACCAGCCAGGTCATCAGGGACCCCGTCCAGGTCCACCACGTCTTGCAGCCGGGCCGCGAACGCCGCCACCGTCTTGTCGGCGTTGTAGCGGGCCCGGTTGAACCGGCGGTCCACTGTCCGCTGGACCCGGCGGCGGAGCGGGTTGAACAGCGCTGCGGCGAGCAGGGTGGCGCCCGCCACCGCCACCGGTGTGCGGAACGGCAGCACCCGGGTCGCCAGCCGCACGACACCCGCGTAGACGCCGATCAGCAGGCCGGTCACGATCGCATAAGCCAGCGTTCGGGAAATGATCCGGTCGATGTCATACAGGCGGTACTTCAGGATCCCGATGCCGATGCTCACCGGCAGTGCCGCGAACGCGAGAATGAGCACTTCCCAGATCGCCGAATTGGTCGCGATGGCCCAGATGCCAAAGACTCCGCAGATGGCGGCGCCGCTGGCCAGCCATTTCAGCTGCTGCCGCCGCTCCCCGGTGGAACGCCGCCAGCTGAGGGCCTGGCGGCCGATGGCGGCCAGCCAAAACACCGCCACGGTGATGAGGAACGCTGCCTGCACTGGAACCACCCAGGCCGTGCTCCAGCGGCCAAGGGATGCGAGGTTCCCGTTTGCCTGCAGGACGACGTGGTGCCCGATGGCCAGGCCCAGAACGGCGAAGCTCACGGCCAGCACGGCGGCACCGGTGATGGCCAGGTAGACCCACAGCACCCACCGCCAGCGCCGCGATGGCAGCCGGCCATCGGGGAAGAGCAGGATCACCAGCGGGAACCCGAGCAGTGAATCGCTGAACAGCTGGCTGAGCACGAGCATCGCCGGCCCGGCGAACGACAGGCCGTGGTCGCCAAGCCGGTACCCGAGGTTGGCGTAGCCCCCGGCGGCGATGGAGAGCAGCATGAACGCCGCCTCTCCGGTCAGCAGCCAGCCGATCGGGTTGCGCGGCTGGTGACCGGCCACCACGATGCCGACCGCGGCGGTCACCAGGATGATACAAACAGGCCAGCGGCCGACCAGAGTTTGCTGAGTGACAGCGGGCCGGCCAGGGCGGCCGACAGTGCGAGGAAGCCCACCAGCGCCACCATCACGCCGACCAGCACCACCGTGATCGTCCGCTGGGTCGGGCGGAAGCCGCGCGCCGTGACACCCGTCATCTCTGGTGCCTGCCCGGCCACCAGCTTCGCTTCCCCCACGGAGCGCACGCTACCCTCGGACCGTTCCGGGAGCGTTACCGCTCAGCACGGAACCCTAGAACGGCATCGCCGTTCAACACTCCGCCCGGCTCTTGCATGCCCTGGGCGTGGCCGCTGCGGTCCCCGACGAGCCCAGCCCACAACCCGCCTGGCACCGCCCACCCCGGAGCGGGTGGATCTCGGGACCGTCCGCGCCGCCCCGTCCGTGATCATCGGCGTGGACGTATCTGTCCGGGCCAGCGCTCTAGAGGTTAACCGGCCGACAGCGGTACGCTCCGATCCTGGGATTCCGCAGGTGAGGACAGCGGTCGGTATCCCGTAACACGCGTGAAACACTTGGGACACGGGTCGGAAACCGCGACCGCCTAACGTCCGAGGCGGTCCTGCGGCAGGCACACCCCCGTGCGGAGACATCAGGACCACACTGCAGGGAGGGTTGATGTTCACGAACGCCGACGAGGTACTGAAGTTCATCGGCGACAACAAGGTGGAGTTCGTCGATGTCAGGTTCTGCGACCTGCCCGGGACGGTGCAGCACTTCACCGTGCCGGTGGAGAACTTTGACGAGAAGGTGTTCACCGACGGGCTGATGTTCGACGGCTCCTCGATCCGCGGGTTCCAGCAGATCCACGAGTCCGACATGCTGCTCATGCCTGACCCGACCACCGCCATGATCGACCCGTTCCGGCAGCACGTCACCCTGAACATCACGTTCTTCGTGCACGACCCGCTGACCGGTGAGCCCTACACCCGGGACCCGCGCAACATCGCCCGAAAGGCGCAGGAGTACCTGAAGGGCACCGGGATCGCCGACACCGTCTACTTCGGCCCGGAGGCGGAGTTCTACATCTTCGACTCGGCGCGGTTCTCGACCGGGCCAAACGAGGGCTACTACCACCTCGACTCCATCGAGGGCGCGTGGAACACCGGCCGCGAGGAGGACGGCGGCAACCTCGGCTACAAGCCCCGCTACAAGGGCGGCTACTTCCCCATCCCGCCGATGGACCACTACACCGACCTGCGCTCGGAAATGGTCCGCATGCTCATCAGGTGCGGTATCCCGGTGGAGATGCAGCACCACGAGGTGGGCACGGCGGGCCAGGCGGAGATCGACATCAGGTTCGCGCCGCTGCTGCACATGGCCGACAACCTGATGAACTACAAGTACATCGTCAAGAGCGTCGCCCGGGCGGCGGGCAAGACGGTGACGTTCATGCCCAAGCCGCTGTTCGGTGACAACGGCTCCGGCATGCACTGCCACCAGAGCCTGTGGAAGGACGGCTCGCCGCTGTTCTACGACGAGGTCGGGTACGCCGGGCTGTCGGACATCGGCCGCTACTACGTCGGCGGGCTGCTCAAGCACGCGCCGTCGCTGCTGGCCTTTACCAACCCGACCGTGAACTCCTACCACCGGCTGGTGCCCGGTTTCGAGGCGCCGGTCAACCTGGTCTACTCGCAGCGGAACCGGTCCGCCTGCGTGCGCATCCCGATCACGGGCTCGAACCCCAAGGCCAAGCGGCTGGAGTTCCGGGTGCCCGACCCGTCCTGCAACCCCTACCTCGCGTTCTCGGCCATGATGATGGCCGGCGTCGACGGCATCCGGAACAAGATCGAGCCGCCCGAGCCGGTGGACAAGGACCTCTACGAACTGCCGCCGGACGAGGCCCTGGCCATCCCGCAGGTGCCCGGCTCGCTGGACGCCGTGCTGGACACCCTGGAGGCCGACCACGATTTCCTGGTAGACGGCGGGGTGTTCACCGCGGACCTCATCGAGACCTGGCTGGACTACAAGCGGTCCAACGAGCTCGACCCGATCCGGCTGCGCCCGCACCCGCACGAGTTCGAGCTCTACTTCGACATCTGAGGGGCTCGGCCGTCTCTTGACAGCATGAGCCGAAGGTGAGAGCACTAACTCACTGCGGTGACGTGGGAGGTGCTCGCGCTGAGTGCGAACGTGGATGCCGCAGGATCGGATGCGGCGGCTGGCACGGCTGCCCCGGAAGTCTCACGCAAGTCCTATGACGCCTTTGTCTCCTATGCACACGAGGCCGATACGGTGTTCGCCCCGGTCTTGCAGCGGGGCCTGCAGCATCTGGCGAAGCCGTGGAACCGCCGCCGCGCCATAGAGGTGTTCCGGGACGAGAGCAGCCTGGCGGTCAGCCCTGGGCTGTGGCCCAGCATCCGGGCCGCGCTTGACGCATCGCGCTGGCTTGTCGTATTGGCCTCGCCGGAGGCGGCCCGGTCGGACTGGGTTGGCCAAGAGATCATGCACTGGGCGTCCAGCAGGGGCACGGACCATCTGCTGGTCGTCGTCACCAATGGCAGCTTTATCTGGGACAGAGCCAGCGGTGAACTCAGTCCCACCTCCACCGCCTGGAACCCGGAGCTTCGCGATGTCTTCCCGGTCGAGCCTAAGTATCTCGATATGGCCTGGGCGCGAGGTGCTACGGGCCTGACCCTGCGCAATGCCAGATTCCGCGACCAGATTGCCACGCTGGCATCGGCCATCCGCGAGGTCCCCAAGGAAGAAATCGAAGGCGAGGATGTCCGGCAGCAACGGCGGACCCGCCGGATTGTCCAGGCCGTGATCGCAGCGCTGACCGTGCTGGTGCTGCTCGCCTCGGTCCTGGCGGTCGTGGCCAACATCCAGCGCCATCAGGCGATACGTCAAGGTGAGATCGCCCTATCCCGCCAGCTCGCCGCCGAAGGCCTGGGCATCGACCCCACCGACCCCGTGACCGCGCGGCGGCTGGCCGTCGCCGCCTGGCGCGTCTTCCCCACTGCCCAAGCCGCATCGGCGATGACGGCCTTGCTGACCGAGCAAAAACAAGCTGGCATCCTGCCCACCACCAGCGACCCTGTCAACGGCGTGACCGGGGTCACGTTCAGCCCGGACGGCAAGCTGCTCGCCAGCACGGATGGCAATGGCACGGTGCGGTTCTGGGATCCGGCCACCGGCCAGCCCGCCGGGGCACACCTTCAGGGGCCCGGCGCCTCGTCCGTCTGGCCTGCGGTGGCGTTCAGCCCGGACGGCAAACTGCTGGCCACCGCCGGCGACACCGTGCGGTTGTGGGATCCGGCCACTGGCCGGCCCGCCGGGACACACCTCCACGCCGCTGGCCCGTCGGGCGCTGTCCTGGCGGTGGCGTTCAGCCCGGACGGCAAGCTGCTGGCCAGCGCCGGCAGTAAGGGCATGGTGCGGTTGTGGGATCTGGCCACCGGCCGGCCCGTCGGGGCGCCCCTCCCCGCCGCCAGCCCCTCGGCCGGCGTCGTCGCGGTGGCATTCAGCCGGGACGGCAAGCTGCTGGCCAGCACGGACGGCACCACGGTGCGGTTGTGGGATCCGGCTACCGGCCGCCAGGTCGGCGCACCCCTCCATGCCCCCGGCTACGGAACCGGCGGAGGCGGGGTGGCGTTCAGCCCGGATGGCAAGCTGCTGGCCAGCGCTGGCGGCAGCGATGGCACGGTGCGGCTGTGGGATCCACGGACCGGCAGGCCCGTCGGCGTGCCGCTCCACGCCAGCAGCCCCTCAAGCGGCGTCGGCGGGGTGGCGTTCAGCCCCGATGGCAAGCTGCTGGCCACCGCCGGCGGTGACGGCACGCTGCGGCTGTGGGATCCGCGGACCGGCAGGCCCGTCAGCGCACCCATCCAGGCCGCCACCGGGACCTCGCCCGCTGTGAACAAGGTCGCGTTCAGCCCGGACGGCAAGCTGCTGGCCACCGCCGGCACCGACGGCACCGTGCGGCTGTGGGATCCGCTCACTAGACAGCCCGCCGGTGAGCCCATCCATGCCGCCCCGGCCACACCTGTAACTGCCGTCAGCTCCTCGGGAGGAGCGCGGGCGGTGGCGTTCAGCCCGGACGGCAAGCTGCTGGCCACCGGCGACAATGGCGGCACGGTGCGGTTGTGGGATCCGTTTACTGGACAGCCCGCCGGTGCACCCATCCACGTCACCAGCGCCCCAGGTGGTGTGTACAAGCTGGCGTTCAGCCCGGACGGCAAGCTCCTGGCCAGTGAAGATGGCAACAATACGGTGCGGCTGTGGGACCCGGCCACCGGCCGGGCTGTCGGCGCAGCGCTTCAGATCCCCGATTCCTCGGGGTTCGCGGGCGGCTTGGCGTTCAGCCCGGACGGCAAGCTGCTGGCCGGCGGAAGCCAGAACGGGACAGTGCGGATCTGGGACCCGGCCACCGGCCAGCCGGTCGGCGCGCCTCTCCACGCCGCACACACGGGCTCTGGCGGTCTGGTCGGGGTGGCCTTCAGCGCTGGCGGCAAGCTAGTGGTCAGCGCGGACGGCACCACGGTGCGCTCGTGGGATCCCGTCACCGGCAGACCCGTCGGGGCACCCCTTCGGGGACCCGGCGCCTCGTTCGTCTGGGATGCGGTGGCGTTCAGCCCGGACGGCAAGCTGCTGGCCACCGCGGGCGGCGACGGGACCGTGCGGTTGTGGGATCCGGTCACCGGCCGGGCCGTCAGTGCACCCATCACCGCCACCACCGGCTCGCTCGTCAGCGTCAACGGCGTGGCGTTCAGCCCGGACGGCAAGCTGCTGGCCACCGCCGGCAGCGACGGCACAGTACGCGTGTGGGCCGTTGCCCCACTCATGCATCCTTACGCGGCACTCTGCACTGACGTTGGGCCACCCACCACCTCGGACTGGACCCAGTACGCCCCCGGCGAAACCCACCCCGCGGTCTGCGCCTGACCCCGCGAACGCCCAGCCCTCGGTCAGACCCGTGGCGCGTACTCGATCGAGTGGAACGGCCAGTCGCGTTCCAGCCAAGCGCGGACCGCGTGGTAAAGCACCGGGTCGAGCTCCGCACAGTCCGCGCGTACCCAGGAACTGACGGCCGCATCATGTTCCCCCGCACCGGCGCCGCCCTGGCTTTCGCCGCGCGGCGGGTAGATGTACACGCAGCCGACGACGTCGCCGGTGCCGGTGCTGAGCACGGTGTAGGTGAACCCGCGGCGCTCGGCGAAGTCCTGCGCGTGGCGTTCGAGGTCGCGCAGATTTTCCGCCAGGCTCATCTCGTGTGGCCAGCCCCTCCCGGCGAATCCCGGCGTCGCCTGGATGTGGCTGATGCTGGCCGTCCATGCCGCATAGTCCGCGGCATTGTGCTGAGGCCCGAGCGGTTCCAGCCGGAATTCCTCAGCCGTGAGCCCACCAGGGACCGCGAAACTCACCGGAACGAAGAACTGATCACTCATCAGGCGATGCTAGCCGGACAGCCTTCGCACCACCCCGCCCGGCCGCGGCAAACGCCCCCGTGGTGGCGCCCACGCAGGCGAATATTGCGTTGCCCTGGATAGATCGCGTTACTAGCTTGGATTTCACGCCGATCGGGAGGCCGTGATGGACCGGGTTGGGCTGGACGACATTGAACGCGAGCTCGACGCTGAGGCGAGAGAGCGTTTCCCGGGCGACGCGGTGCGGCAGGTGGTGCTGCTGCAATACGGCGACGACCCGGAGATCGAGCCGGGAGACCTGTGGGTCCGGGTGCTGCTCGCGGCGGACGGGCCCGACGACTACGAGCGGTCGGTGCGGGCGTTCCAACATGACCACGAGGCGGCGATGGAGGAGTTCGCTGACCACCTGGCCGGGAAGCTCCGCGAGATCAGGCTGGTCGAGTTCACCTGCGAAAAGACTGTCGGCCGCGACGGCCACGGTCCCCGGTGCAGCCTGTTGGTCGGGCAAAGGCTTGCCGACGCGCGGGGATGGGAACTCGGGGAGAGAACCCAGGTGGACATGCACACTACGCTGGGCCGCTCCGGCCTGGAGACCGTCGACACGCTGATCATGGCAGGCATCGCGGACACCCGCGCGGACGCGATCGGCTGGGCGCTGGCCCGCATCCGCGAGCGGCCAGCATATGAACGGCTCCGCGAGCGGATCCGGGAGATCGATCAGCTCAGGAAAGACTTCTGACAACGTCGCACCATGGGCGGGATCAGCCCGCCTGCCGGTGGCGGCCGGGGGCCGGTGGGGCGGTTTTCGCCTCGAAGATGTCGATGTCACGCGCGGTCCTGTCGACCTCGTTGCTGCGCTGGAGCTGGTAGTACAGGCCGCGGCTCCGGCGTATGTCGTGATAGGCCAGATCGGCCTGGGCGACCTGCGGCGCCGATAGGGGCAGGTCATGGCTGGCCCGGTACTGCTCGATGAGCTGGTATTTGATGACCCAGTCGATCTCCCGGGCGATGATGCCGAGGTCTCCTGCCCCGATCGCTTCCAGCGCCCGTTCCCACATTCCGAGTACGCGCCTGCTGACCGCATCCGCGCCGCGTTTGTCGGTGAAGTCCCTCGCCTTGGCCAGGTACTCGCGCTGGATGTCGAGCGCGCTCATCTGCCGTCCGCCGGCCAGCCGTACCAGGCTGCGCCCGGTTATGTCGCGGCTGACCTCACCGATGACCTGGACCGGGTGGTCCAGGGTTAGGTCCGGCATCACGGTGGCCGCCTCGGCCATGCGCAGCACGAGGTCGCTAGCTCCTACCTTGAGCATTGTGGTCGTCTCGCTCATGTTGGAGTCGCTGACGGTCACGCGCAGCCGCCGCAACCCCGCAGCGGCGGCGCGCGGCTCGTCGCGGGTAGTGATAAGCGGCCTGGACCGGGTGATCGCCGACGGTATGCCGTTCCCAATATGCCCGGCCCGCCGGGAAAGGCAGTACACGGCGCCGCGCGGTGTCTGCACGACCGCGCCTGCGCCGCAGATGAGCTGCCTGGTGACCAGGAACGGGATCAGGATGTCGGCCAGCCGGCCGAACTCGCCGCGCCGGCTGACCAGGTAGTTCTCCTGGCAGCCGTATGAGTTGCCCGCCGGGGCGGCAGTGCGCTTGAACACGTGGATATCGCCGGCGATGCCCTCTTCGCGCAGCCACCGGCCGGCGTCTGCGAGCAGCCCTTCCAGGATCCGCTCGCCCGCCTTGTCATGAACGATGAGGTCAAGCACGCTGCCGCACTCCGGCGTCGCGTATTCCGGGCGGCTGACCACCTGCAGGTGCAACC
>DATDGI010000315.1:0-3317 GCA_036522155.1 Streptosporangiaceae bacterium | reverse complement strand
GGCCACGACCCGGCCGTGTTCCGGGCGGCCTGGTTCACCGAGAACCTGGTCAGCCAGGCACTCGCCGTTGTGCTGCTGCGAAGCCGTACCGGTCCGTCACCAGGGAACCTTCCCGCCCGGCCGGTCCTGCTGGCGGCGGTCGCGGTCAGCCTGGCCGGGCTGGGCCTGCCGCTGTCACCGCTGGCGCCCATGCTCGGCCTGCAGGCGCCGATGGCCGGGTTCTACCCGCTGCTGGCGGCTGTGCTGGCCGGGTACGGCGCGGCGGTGCTCGCCGTCCGGGCCTGGTACCGGGGCCGCCACGAGCACTGGCTGTGAGCTGGCCGGCCAGGAGGGTGGCTCAGTGCAGCCGGGACTGCCAGTCGCGGGGCACCCGGCCCGCCGGGCCGGGCACGGGCTGCCCGAACGGGTGGTGCTGCGGTCCGGCCAGTTCCGGGCCGGACTCGTAGAACTCGCTGACCTGGTAGCTCCAGAACCACTCCTCGCCCGGCTCGAAGCTCCGGATCAGCGGGTGCCCGGCGGCCGCCGCGTGCGCCTTGGCGTGCTGCGACGGGGAGCTGTCACAGCAGCCGATGTGACCGCAGTGGGCGCACCGCCGCAGGTGGAACCACCAGCCGCCGGCCGCCTCGCAGTCGGCGCAGCCGGTCCCGCTGGGCGGGACGGACGGGTCGATGTCTGGCATGGCCGTCATCTGGGCTCCTCGGTCGCGTTGTCAGGCGGGGTGATCGGCAGCCGTACCTGGAACCTGGTGTCGCCCGGGACCGACTCGACCCGCAGATCCCCGTGGTGCTTGTTCACGACGATCCGCCAGGAGATGTCGAGCCCGAGCCCGGTACCCTCGCCGACCGGCTTGGTGGTGAAGAACGGCTCGTAGATCCGCTCCCTGATGTCGTCCGGCACACCGGGACCGGTGTCGCCGACCTCGACCAGCAACCGGTCACCGTCGAGCGCGGTGCGGATGGTGAGCGTGCCGGTGCCCGCCATGGCGGACACGGCGTTGTCGATCAGGTTGGTCCAGACCTGGTTCAGCTCGGCCGCGTAGGCGGGCACCGTCGGCAGCGTCCGGTCGTAGTCCTTGACCACGGTGACGCCGGGACCAATCTTCTTGCTCATCATCATCAGCGTGCTGTCCAGCAGTTCGTGCACGTCCACCACCTGGTAGGGCGCCCGGTCCAGCTGGGAATACTGTTTCGCCGCCCCGACCAGCGAGGAGATCCGGTTGGCCGAGTCCTCGATCTCGTTCATCAGCAGTTCGGTCTCGACCGTGTAGTTCAGCCAGCGCAGCGCACCTTCCAGGGTCGTCTCGCCCACGGTCGCGGCGACCTGGTCCAGCCAGCCGGTGTCCAGGCCCGCCTGGACGAAGGTCGGCGCGAGCTCCCAGGCGCCCGCGATGCCGTGCCCGTCCAGCCAGTCGGCGACCGCGTCCTCGTGGTCCGCGGCCTCCATCGGGCTCAGCGGGGTGGCCTTGGCGACCTGCTCCACGGCGCGTTCCTGCAGCCGGATGAGCGTCTCCAAGGTGGCGGCCTGGTACGGCCCGGCGGCGATAATCCCCAGCTTGTGGCGCATCCCGGCGACCCGTTCCCGCAGCGCCGAGGTGGCACGCACCGCCGCGGCCGCCGGGTTGTTCAGCTCGTGGGTGAGCCCGGCCGACAGCGAGCCCAGCGCCAGCAGCCGTTCCCGCTGGTTGATCATCCGCTGGGTGTTCTGGACCCCGAGGAACGCGCCCTCCAGCAGGTGGATCGCCAGCGGGAACCAGTCCTCCATCATCCCCGCGAACTTGGTGGCGTCGAGCACGAAGAACCGGGACGGCTCGGTGACCCGCAGGGACGTGATGTAGACCTGCGGCACCCGGTCCCGCAGATACGCCGTGAAGGCGCCCGCGTACACCCCCGGCTGGGATGTCCGGTTGGTCTCCACGTCGTCGGCCCCGACCCGGCGGGACATCACCAGCGTGCCCTCCAGCAGCACGTAGAAGCAACTGGCCGGCTCGCCTTCGGCGTACACCGGGCCGGGCGGGAACAACTCGGCCCGGCCTGCCCGGCACAGCCAGCCGAGCTGGTCGTCGGTCAGCTTCTCGAACAGGAACAGGTGGCGCAGCTCATCCGGGCTGCAGGCCAGCGGCGCTGGCGGTTCAGTCATAGCTTCTCCAGGTACCGGTGCACGAGCATGACGGCCATGGCGCCCTCGCCGACCGCGGACGCCACCCGCTTGGCCGATTCGGACCGGACGTCGCCGGCCACGAACACGCCGGGCACGCTGGTCTCCAGGTGGTAGGGGTGACGGTCCAGCGGCCAGCCGCGGGGGCGCTCCCCCGGCTCGCCGGAGACGAACAGGTCCGGGCCGGCCACGATGAAGCCGCGGCTGTCCCTGGTGACCACGCCGTCCAGCCAGTCGGTCAGCGGCGCGGCCCCGATGAACACGAACAGCCAGCCCGCGTCCACCGTCTCGGTGACCCCGGTCGTGGTGTCCCGCAGGGTCAGCTGCTCCAGCTGCTTGTGGCCGTGCGCCGCAGCGACCTCGGTGCAGGTGCGGACATTGATGTTGTCGTAGCCCTCGACCTGCTGGATCAGGTAGTGCGACATGGATCGGGCCAGGGACGGGCCGCGGACGCAGAGCGTCACCGACTTGGCGTGGCTGCGCAGGTAGACCGCGGCCTGGCCGGCCGAGTTCGCCCCGCCGACGATGTAGACGTCGCTGCCGGTGCAGCCGGCCGCCTCGGTCAGGGACGACCCATAAGTGACGCCGCGGCCGGTCAGGTCGGCCAGGCCGGGAGCATCGAGCTGCCGGTAGGAGACCCCAGTGGCGAGGATGACGGTGTGCGCACCCAGGCTGGTCCCGTCAGCGAACCTGACGGTGCGGGCCGAGCCGGTGATCTCCAGCCCGGTGACCTCCCGGGTGGTCAGCACCTCGGCCCCGAATTTGGCCGCCTGCCGCCGGGCCCGGTCGGTCAGCTGCGCGCCGGACACGCCGTCCGGGAAGCCCAGGTAGTTCTCGATCCGGGAGCTCATGCCGGCCTGGCCACCGGTCGCGGTCCGCTCCACCAGCACCGTCCTCAGGCCCTCGGACGCGCCGTACACCGCGGCGCCCAGCCCGGCCGGCCCGCCGCCGATGACGACCAGGTCGTAGAAGTCGCCGGACGGGGTGGTGGCCAGCCCCACCCGGGCGGCCAGCTCGGCGTCGGCCGGCTCCACCAGCGCCTCGCCGTCCGGCGTGATCACCAGCGGCAGCCGCAGGCCATCCGCGCCGGCCGCGGCCAGCAGCCGGCGGCCCTCCGGCTCGTCGGCGGCGAACCAGCGGTAGGGCACCTGGTTGCGGGCGAG
>DATDGI010000314.1:0-19495 GCA_036522155.1 Streptosporangiaceae bacterium | reverse complement strand
GGGGGGGGGCCCGCCCCTCCGGTGTTGCGCCACCGACTGCGCCCCCACTGTGACCAGCGTCATTGATCCGACACGCGCCGTGATGAGCGCATGGGCTCCACAATGACGGGATTAGGGAGGATCATCTGGGCATGAAGGTCCCCGCGAACATCACGGCCGACCGCCTGATGCTCGAATACCTGGCCCGGGTGGCCGCCGCTGGCACGCGCTACCTGCCCAAGGGTGCGCGGATGGCCTTCGTGAGCAAGACCAGGCAGCGGATCGAGCGCGAGTGCGGGCCTGGCCTCGGGGACGCGGATTGCATGCGGGACGTGCTCGCCCGGCTCGGCGAGCCGGAGGAACTGGTCAAGGCCGAACGTGCGCGGCTCGATGCCGCGCGGGTCAGGCGGCAGGCGCCGGACGAGGAAACGGGCGCGGCCGTCGCCGAGTCGATCACGGAACCGCTGCAGCACCGCCCGATCCACTCCCGGTGGCGGCCGGCCACCCACGTCCGGCCCGTCGGTCAGCCCCAGCCGGGCCCGGGCGACACGCGCCCGGGCGGGCCGCCGGAAACCGGGCGCCGGCCTGCCCGGGAAGGCATGGTGCGGGGCCGGCTCGCGGCGCTGCTGGGGGAGTGGCCGGGTGCCCGCTGGGGCCCGCGCGCGCGGGGTGAGCCAGCCGCCGGGCCAGGCCAGGGCGGGCCGGCTGGACCAGACGGCACGAGTGCGGCCAGCCAGGCCGCCGAAGGCGCAGCCCCCCAGGCCGATGAGACGGCATCGGCCCAGGCCGACAGGAGCGCAGCCAGGCAGGTGCCCGAGGGCGCACCGGCTCAAGCCGCCGGGAGCCCATCCGCCCCGACCCCCGAGGCCCAGGGCGAGGACTTCGTGGCCGGCGCACCGGTTCCGGACGCCACCCCGGCCGGGGAGACGGCCCCCATGGGGACGGCCCCTGTGGAGGACGCTGGCCCGGGTGAGACTGCGGCCGCCGACGAGGACCCGGTGCCGGGGACACCCCCGGCCGGCTGGGGCACCCCGGCCGCCCCGGACGAACCGCTTGAGGGCAAGGTTCTGCCCCCGGTCCGCGCCGAGGCCGACGGGGCCGGTGGGCCACCGGGCGCCGGCACGCGCCCGCAGGCGGCCACCCCGCCACCCGGCTGGAGTGCCCCGGTGCCGGTGTCCCCGCGCCCGCTCGCCCGGCGTGGCACCACCATGACGGCGATGTCCACGGTGGGCCACGCCACCGCCCAGCTGGCGTGGAGCGGCGCGGCCGCGGCCCGCCGGTCCCCGCGGGAGGCCACCGCCATCATCCTGCTCGGCGTCGGCGGCCTCATCCTGCCGTTCCCGTTGTGGCTGATCGGCGCGACGGTCGCACTCTGGTCGCGGATCTGGGACCCCCTCGACAAGTGGGTCGCCTTCCTTGGCCCGCTGGCCTTCGCCCTGCTCGGCAGCATCGTCACGGCGGCGGTCATCCACGCCCAGGGCAACGTGGTCCTGATCTACTCACACGCGGTCCGGGTCGATATCGGCTACCTGCTCCGGATCGGCAGCGTGCTGTGCGCGATCTTCCTGGCCGTCCGGATGCGGCACGGGCCGCGGGAGCGGATCCCGCCCTGGCGCCGGTAGCCGGGCTGCCCTTTAGCGGAATCCGGTATTCGGGTGATTACTACCGGTAGTGACCGGGTATGGCGGAGTTGAGGCCTGTGCCCCGGTAGGCACGGCAGGGCACAAGCTGATTTTCCCAGCCCGCACGCGATCCCGTCCCAGCACCATCCGAGCGTACGGGCTGTGGAGAGACGTGACCCCGGCCTTCCGCCGGGGTCACGTCGCTGTCGCGATCGGGTGTCCGGGTGGCTGCCGCCAGCCGCGCGGGACCGATAACCTGAGAGCGCGCAGTCCCGCGCGCACTGCCCGCTCCAATACGCGTGAGGTCCGTCCGTGCCCACTGGCAAGGTCAAGTGGTACGACGCCGACAAAGGGTTCGGCTTTATCACCCGCGACGACGGGGGTGAGGTGTTCGTGCATTCCACGGCTCTCCCTGCCGGTGCCGTGCCGCGTGCCGGGCAGCGGGTGGAGTTCGGCGTCGCGGAGGGGCGCCGGGGCGTGCAGGCGCTCCAGGTCCGGCTGCTGGAGCCGCCCCCGACGGTGGCCAAGAGCAGCCGGAAGAGCCCCGACGAGATGATCGTGATCGTCGAGGATCTGATCAAGCTGCTGGACGGGCTGTCGACTTCCTACCGGCGCGGCCGGCATCCGGAAGGCCGCGATGCCGAGAAGATCGCGGCCGTGCTGCGGGCCGTGGCCGACGACGTCGACGCCTGACCGGGAATCGCCCTCACCGGGCAGGCCGCGGCGCCCTCCGCCGGGCTGACAGGATCCGCTGCCGCCGTTGCAGCACCAGCAGCGCGAACGAGACCGCCAGCCCGACCGCGGCCACGGTCAGCCCGAGCACCCCGCTGGAGGTCAGCGACATCAGCAGCCCGGCCAGCCCGCCCGCCACCCACGACAGCTGGTGCAGCGTCTCCGAGGCGGCGAAGGCGGAGGTGCGGATCTCCTCCCCGACCTCGTGCTGCACCGTGGAGTCGAGCGCCAGCTTGCCGAGCACCTGGCCGAACGCCGCCACCAGGGCCACCACCAGAGCCGCCCAGAGGCCGAAGAACGCGGCGCACAGGGCGGTCAGCACGGTCGCGATGCCCACCATGCCAAACGTAATCAGATACGGCCGCCGCGCCCGCAGCGCGGAGCCGAGCAGGCTGCCGAGCAGGCCGCCCACGCCGGCCGCAGCGATCATTTCGGCTAGCGCGGTCTTGTCGCTCACCCCGTGGAAGTGCTCGATCCGGAGCAGGAACGCCAGAAAGAACACCATGAACCCGGAGAAGGCGCGCAGGGTGGCGTTGGCGCGCATCGCCTCGCCCACCACCGGTCCGAGCTGGCGCAGCGTCCGCCACCTGGTCCGCCCGCCCGGCGGCCCCGCCCCATTCCCCTCTACCCGCGGGGCGCCGCCCGGCGGCGTCGTCAGCGGCAGCGTCGGGCCGGGCCGCACCGGGCCCGGCTGCGGCGGTGTCGCTTGTGGCATGGCCTGGGGCGGCACCGACGGCCGCGGGGCGGGCGGCGGCAGATCGACCCGGTCCGGCACCCGGAAACACATGGCCGTCGCCGCCAGGTAGACCAGGGTGCCTATCCGCAGCACCCAGGCGGCACCGCCGACGCCGCCACCGAAGATGTAGTCGATGCCGGCGGCCAGCAGGGCCGCCAGCGTGGTGGCGACCAGGGCGCCCAGGCTCGTCCGGGCGTTCGCGGACACCAGCGTGATCTCCCTGGGCAGCAGCCGGGGAGTCACCGCGCTCCGGGTCACCCCGAACGCCTTCTGCAGCACCAGCACGCCGAACGCGGCCGGCAGCAGGTCCACCGCGTCGTGATAGAACACCGCCCCCGCCATGCCCCAGCAGAGCAGCCCGCGGGCCAGCAGCGTGCCCGCCAGGATGTAGCGGCGGCCCTGCTGGACCCGGTCCAGCATCGGCCCGATCAGCGGGGCGAGCACCGCGAACGGCGCCATGGTGACCAGCAGGGCCAGCGCCACCTGGCTGCGGGCCTCGCTGACCGAGGCGCTGAAGAACAGGGTTCCGGCCAGGGCCACCGCGACGAAGGCGTCACCCGCGCTGGCGGCCGCGTTCAGTTCGATGATGCTCGACAGGCCGGTACGGCCAGCCCCGGAAGCGCGGGTCATCCGCTGGACTACCCGGCTGGCCCCCCGGCCTGCGGACGCCCCGGCCTTGGCGCCGGACTGCGCGGCGGACGTCAGCGTCCGCGTCGCCTGCCTGGCTTTCAGCCGGGCGTCCTCCCATCCCATGGATCCAAGTATTCTGCGCCTTTGCGCATGCGACGAGCCGGCGGGCCGGCCAGATGCCGGCGGCCCACCTACGGGCCTGCCGATTGGTGGTGCGAGCATGCACATGGATGGGGAAGAATTACTGAACGTGAGCACAGTTCGGATGCGGACCAGGGAGCCGGACGAGGTCTGCGCCCAGGCCGTCGACCTGGCGCGTACCGCGGCGGGCGAGGCGGCCGGGGCCAGCGCGATCGGCGACCACGTGGGCATGGAAGCCGAGGCGGACCGGGTGGTCACCCATCTGTTCCGCTGCCTCGATCCCGCCTACCTGGGGTGGCACTGGGCGGTCACCGTGGCCCGGGCGTCGCGGGCGAAGAACGTCACGGTCAGCGAGAGCCTGCTCGTGCCCGGCCCGGAGGCCATCCTGGCGCCGGCCTGGGTGCCCTGGCGGGACCGGGTGCGGCCGGGCGACCTAGGCGTGGGCGACATCCTGCCCGCACCGGCCGACGACGAGCGGCTGGTACCCTCCGCGGCGCTGGAGGGTGAGGATGGGATGGCGGATCCGGCCGCGGCCGACCTGACCGACCTGCCGCCCGCGCTGGCGGACCTGGCCGGGGAGGTCGCCAACGACCCGGAGGTATCACTCAGCCGGGCCCGGGTGCTGTCCGCGATCGGCCGGGACGAGGCGGCCATCCGCTGGTACACCGGGGAGCACGGCCCCCGCAGCCCGCTGGCCCATGCCGCGCCCGGCCCGTGCCGGGCCTGCGGCTTCTTCGTCCGGCTGGGCGGCCCGCTCGGGCAGCTGTTCGGGGTATGCGCGAACAGCTACGCACCGGACGACGGCCGGGTGGTATCGGCCGATCACGGGTGTGGCGCGCACTCGGAGGGGGTGCTGCCGATGGGCGCCGGCCAGCCGGTGGTGCCGATCATCGACGAGCTCGGCTACGACCTCGTCGATCACCCCGGCGTCTCGGTGGAGGAAACGGTCTTCGAGTCGCTCGACCACGGCTGACCGCCCGCGGCGCCAGCCGCCGGGCCATCGGCCTGCGCCAGCCAGGGTTCCTGCCCGGCGCCAGCCGCCGCAGCTTCCGCGCGCTGCCGCGCCTTGCGTGCCCGCGCCCGCTTCATCCGGGGCACATACCAGAGCCCGAACACGCCCATGACGACCCCGGCCACGCAGGTCCAGATCCACCACTGCTCGCCCGCGGGCAGCCGGTCGCGCAAGATCAGCACAACCACCAGCGCGGCCCCCCAGGCGGCCGTGAGGACGGCGGTCACCTGCTGGTCGTTGCCCTCAAGCGGTGGCGGCGCGGGCCGCCGGGGTGGTGTCACCTGGCCAGGTTAACCCGGCCGGGCCGTCGTTGACGAAATGTTTCGCCTTGGCGTACTGTTAGCAAAAGTAATGACTCAGGCTAATGATGATGACGCTACAGCAGCGGTCAGACGCTCCGCTCGCCACCGCCTTGCGGATCTCGGTAAGCCGCCTCGCCCGGCGGCTCCGGGTCGAGCGGCTCGTGCCCGAACTGGCCGAACCCGCTCTCTCCGACACCCAGCTGGCCGCGCTGGCGACGCTGGAACGGCACGGCGCGATGACGCCGGGCGAACTGGCCGAGCACGAGAAGGTGCAGCCCCCGTCCATGACCCGGGTCATCGCCGCGCTGGTGGACTGGGAACTGGTGAACCGCGCGCCCGATCCCACCGACCGGCGGCAGGTGATCCTCTCGGTGACCAGCAGCGGCCGGGATCTGGTGCAGAAGGTCCGCCGGCGCCGGGAGGCCTGGCTGGCCAAGCGGCTGGCCGAGCTGACCCCGCAGGAGCGGGCGACGCTGCTGGCAGCGGCGCCGATCCTGGAGAAGCTCAGCCAGTCCTGACCGCCCGGCGGCGGACCTTCCAGTCGCTGGCCACCCGCAACTACCGGCTCTTCGCGACCGGCCAGGTCGTCTCCAACACCGGCACCTGGATGCAGCGGGTCGCCCAGGACTGGCTGGTGCTCGACCTCACCCACGGCAGCGGCACCGCCCTCGGCATCGCCACCGGGCTGCAGTTCCTGCCGCAGCTGCTGTTCAGCCTGTGGGGCGGGATGGCCGCCGACCGCTATTCGCGGCGGCGCATCCTGTTCGCCACCCAGGCGGCCATGGGCGCGCTGGCGCTCATCCTCGCCATCCTCGACACGACCCGCCTGGTCACGGTCTGGCAGGTGTACCTGCTGTGCTTCGCGCTCGGCATGGTCGCGGTGGTGGACAACCCCACCCGGCAGACCTTCGTCGCCGAGATGGTCGGCCCGTCCGGGATGGCCAATGCCATCGCGCTCAACAGCGCCACCTTCAACCTGGCCCGGATCACCGGCCCGGCCGTGGCCGGCCTCGTCATCAGCGCGCTGGGCACCGCGGCCGCGTTCTGGCTGAACGCCGTCTCGTTCGCCGCCGTGCTGATCGGCCTCAAGTTGATGCGCCCGGCCGACCTGCACCCGGTGGCCAGGGCGCCGAAGGCCCGCGGTCAGTTGCGGGAGGCGGTCGGCTATGTCCGGGCCCGCCCCGAGCTGTGGCTGACGCTGGCACTGGTCTTCTTCATCGCCACGTTTGGCATGAACTTCCAGGTGACGAACGCGCTCATGTCCCGCGGCGTGTTCCACACCGGGGCCGGGGCGTTCGGGCTGGCGTCCGCCGTGTTCGCGGCCGGCGCGCTGGGCGGCGCGCTGCTGGCCGCCCGGCGATCCCGGCCGGGCATGCGGCTGCTGCTGGTGACCGGGTTCGCCTTCGGCGTGCTGGAGCTGGTGACCGGGCTGATGCCGTCGTTCTGGACGTTCCTGGCCCTGCTGGTGCCGACCGGCCTGGCCCTGCTGATGTTCAGCACGACGGCCAACGCGACCGTCCAGCTGGGCACCCCACCGGCGGTGCGCGGCCGGGTCATGGGCCTGTACATGCTGGTCTTCCTGGGCGGGGCACCGCTCGGGTCACCCATGGTCGGCTGGGCCGCCGAGCAGTTCGGGCCCCGGGTGAGCCTGCTGGCGGGTGGCGCCATCTCGGCGCTGGCCACGGTGGCGGTGGCGGTGCTGCTGGCGCGCACCCGCGGCGCCCGGGCCCGCAGCTACCTGCACCCCGCGCGTGCCCTGCGCCCCGCCCGCGCCCGCCTGCCCGCCGGCATCCGGCGGCGCGTCAGCATCGGGTGGCCGGCCCGCACCCGGTGGCCGGCCCGCGGCCGGAAACCGCTCGCCTCCGTCACCGCCGATGAGCCAGACTCGCAGGTATGACGGTTGACCGACCCGAGCCCCGGACGTGGCGCCGGAACGCCAGATGCTGGACGGCTGGCTGGATTTCCAGCGGGCCACGCTGGCGCTCAAATGCGATGGCCTGACCGGCGACCAGCTCCGCGAGCGGGCGGTGCCGCCCTCGAACCTCTCCCTGCTTGGCCTGGTCCGGCACATGGCCGACGTGGAGCGCAACTGGTTCACCATGGTGCTCGACCGTGAGCGGGGCCCGTTCCGGTACCCGCGGACCGACGGCAGCCCGGACGGCGCCTTCGACGACGTGGCCAGCGCCGACCCGGCCGCGGACTTCGCGGCCTGGCGGGCCGAGTGCGCCGACGCCCGCCAGCGCGCGGCCGCCGCCCCGTCGCTGGACGTGACGGGGACCACCAAGCGCGGCGACGAGGTCTCGCTGCGCTGGATCATGATCCACATGATCGAGGAATACGCCCGCCACAACGGCCACGCGGACCTGCTGCGGGAACGGATCGACGGCGCGGTCGGGGTCTGAGCCGTGATCAGTCACGGGCAGGGCCCCGGGGCTGCTACCAATGGGCTATGAGGCTGTTCGTTGCGCTCGCGCTTCCCGGTGAGGCGGCCGGGGAGCTGGACAGCGCGGTGGCCCCGCTCCGGCTGGCCTGGCCGGAGCTGCGCTGGACCGGCCGGGACGCATGGCACCTGACGCTTGCCTTCCTCGGTGAGGTGGACGAGAAGGTCACCGGGGAACTGGCGGATGGGCTGGCCGTCGCGGCCACGCGGCACCGGCGGCTGTCCCTCGCGCTCGGCGGCGCGGGCGCGTTCCCGGTGGCCGACCGGGCCCGGGTGCTATGGACCGGGATCCAGGGCGACCTGGCTGGCCTGGCCGATCTGGCCGGCGCCGTGGAGACGGGTGCGAAGGAGGCCGGCGTCCCGCCCACCGCCGGTGGCCGCCGGTACGAGCCGCACCTGACCCTGGCCCGCTGCCGGGCGCCGGCCGACGTGCGGACCCTGGTGGCGACGCTGGCCGGGTTCGCCGGCACGGCCTGGACGGCCGGGGAGATCCACCTCATCCGCAGCCGCCTGCAGCAGCGGCCCCGCTACGAGACGCTCGGGAGCTGGTCGCTGGTCAACGGCGATCCCGGCCCGGCGGACTGACCTCAGTCGCTGGCGGGCACATTAAGCTGCCTGCTGTGAACCGCACGACGCGCTGGCTGCTCCCCACGGTGCTGGTGCTGCTCGTGCTGGGGGTGCTGGTCGGCGCGGTCCTGCACTGACCCGGCCGGGGCGTTCCCGGCTAGAGCCGTTCGGCCACGTAGTCGATGCAGGCGGTCAGCGCCTCCACGTCCGCCGGTTCGATGGCCGGGAACATGGCGATCCGCAACTGGTTGCGACCGAGCTTGCGGTAGGGCTCGGTGTCCACGATCCCGTTCGCGCGCAGCGTCGCCGCCACCGCGGCGGCGTCCACCGGGCCGGTGAAGTCGATCGTGCCCACCACCTGCGACCGCTGCGCCGGGTCGGCCACAAACGGGGTGGTGTAGGGCGCTTTCTCCGCCCACGTGTACAGGCGCGAGGCCGAGTCGGCGGTGCGGCCGACGGCCCAGTCCAGGCCACCTTCCCGCAGCATCCACTCCACCTGCTCGGCCAGCAGCAGCAGGGTCGCCACCCCCGGGGTGTTGTACGTCTGGAACTTGGCCGAGTTGTCGATCGCCACCGGCAGTGACAGTGACTCGGGCACATACCGGCCGCTGGCTGCGATCGCGGCCGCCCGCTCCTGCGCCGCGGGCGACACCAGCGCGAGCCACAGCCCCCCGTCCGATCCGAAGCACTTCTGCGGCGCGAAGTAGTAGACGTCGGCCTCGCTCACGTCGACCGGCAGCCCGCCTGCGGCGCTGGTCGCGTCCACCAGCACCAGCGCGCCGTCGTCGGCTCCGGGCACCCGGTGGACCGGCATCGCCACGCCGGTCGAGGTCTCGTTGTGGGTGAGCGCGTAGGTGTCCACCCCGCTCTCCGCCCTCGGCCGCGGATGGGTACCGGGCGGGGATTCGATGATCGCCGGGGTCCGCAGCCACGGCGCGCCCGCGGTCACCTTGGCGAACTTGGCCGAGAATTCGCCGAACGAAAGGTGCAGCGATCTCTCGGTGACCAGGCTGAACGAGGCCACGTCCCAGAACGTGGTGGTGCCGCCGTTGCCGAGCACCACCTGGTAGCCGTCGGGGAGACGGAACAGTTCGGTGAGCCCCTCGCGGACCCGCTGCACCAGCGAGCGGACCGGGGCCTGCCGGTGCGAGGTACCCAGATAGAGCGGGCCGGACGCGGCCAGCGCAGCGACCTGCTCGGGACGGACCTTGGACGGCCCGCTGCCAAACCGGCCGTCAGCGGGCTTGAGCTCGGCGGGGAGCACGATGTTGGTCACACGCCCCAGCCTATCGACCCGGTTCGCGGCCCGGCCGGAGCCGAATCCGCACCCGTCCGCTCCGCTCACCACCACACTCACACCGGCCGGCCCGAGGCCCGCCGAGCCGGCTCTGTGTACCGTGCGCCCAGTCTGCGGTCCGGCCGTAGCGCGCTCCGCGTACCGCCGCACCCGCGGCCGGTGCCGCGACCGCGGTCAGACCTCCCCGAGGACGGTGGCGGCGCCTTCGACGTCCTTGATGGGGCGGGCCTTCGGGCCCACGTAGCGGGCGCTGGGCCGGACCAGCCGGCCGGTGCGCTTCTGCTCCAGGATGTGCGCCGCCCAGCCGGCCGTCCGCGCGCAGGTGAACATCGAGGTGAACATGTGCGCGGGGACCTGCGCGAAGTCCAGCACGATCGCGGCCCAGTACTCCACGTTGGTAGCCAGTATCCGGTCCGGCCGCCGGGCGTGCAGTTCGGTCAGCGCGGCTTCCTCCAGCGCGACCGCGGTCTCGTAGCGGGGAGCGCCGAGTTCCTTGGCGGTGCGGCGCAGCACCCGGGCGCGTGGATCCTCGGCCCGGTAGACCCGGTGCCCGAAGCCCATCAGCCGCTCACCGCGGTCGAGCACGGCCGTGACGTACTTGCCGGCGTCGCCGATCCGCTCCACCTCTTCGATCATGTGCAGCACCCGGGCCGGGGCGCCTCCGTGCAGCGGCCCGGATATGGCGCCGACCGCGCCGGACAGCGCCGCCGCCACGTCGGCACCGGTCGAGGCGATCACCCGGGCGGTGAAGGTGGAGGCGTTCAGGCCATGCTCGGCGGCCGACGTCCAGTAGGCGTCCACCGCCCGGACGTGCAGTGGGTCGGGCTCGCCCCGCCAGCGGATCATGAACCGCTCGACAATGTTGGCCGACTGGTCCACCGTTTCCTGCGGGATCAGCGGCAGGCCGGGATCCCGGGCGGACTGGGCCACGAAGGACAGCGTCATCACCGAGGCCCGCGCCAGGTCGCCGCGGGCCTGCTCGTCGCTGATATCAAGCAGCGGCCGCATCCCCCAGGCCGGTGCCAGCATCGCCAGCGCGGCCTGCACGTCCACCCGGACGTCGCCGGAATGCACGGGTATCGGGTAGGGCTCGGCCGGCGGCAGACCCGGGGTGAACGCGTCGTCCACCAGCAGTCCCCACACATGGCCGTAGGAGACGTGGCCGACCAGGTCCTCGATGTCGACCCCGCGGTAACGCAGCGAGCCGCCTTCCCGGTCAGGCTCGGCGATCTCTGTCTCGAACGCGACCACGCCCTCGAGCCCGGGCTTGAAGTCGGCCACCTGCGCCTCCTCGTGAGCGACGTGACCCGGGTTCCGGGCCGGCCTGGTGGCCGCGGTGGCGGGTGTGCGCACCGCAGCCCGATCAATTGAACCTCGCGGAAGGTCTATACCGGTAGCGGCGTGGCCGTGATGCCTGCCACCCCGGCGCTACGTGCCTGATCCAGGGCGGCTGTGTGAAGATCCTTACCCGTGGGCACCGACGAAAATCCGCCGCCGGCCGGCCAGCCGCCCAGGCCGGCCCGGCCCGGGCTGGACGAGGGCGCGCTGCCGGCTGACCCGGTGACGCAGTTCTCGGACTGGCTCACCGCCGCGATCGAGGCGGGCCTGCCCGAGCCGAACGCCATGGTGCTGTCCACCATGACCGGCGAGGGCCGGCCCCGGGCGCGGTCGGTCCTGCTCAAGTCGCACGGGCCGGACGGGTTCATCTTCTACACCAACCGCACCTCGGCCAAGGGCCAGGATCTGGCCGGCAACCCGTGGGCGTGCCTGCTGTTCCCGTGGTACGCGCTGCACCGCCAGGTGATCATCCAGGGGGCGGTCTCGCCGCTGTCCGAGCAGGACAGCGAGCCTTACTTCCACTCCCGCCCGCGGGGTTCCCAGCTGGGCGCGTGGGCCAGCAGGCAGTCGGCCGTGATCAGCTCCCGGGCGGTGCTCGATGACCGGTACGCGCAGCTGGCCGAGCGGTGGCCGGAGGGCACGGTCGTGCCCATGCCCAGCTTCTGGGGCGGCTACCGGCTCCGGCACGAGATCGTCGAGTTCTGGCAGGGCCGGGCCAACCGGCTGCACGACCGGCTGCGCTACCACCGGGAGGGCGGTCGCTGGGTCATCCAGCGTCTCGCCCCCTGAGCAGGCGACCGCATACCATCGGCTGCGAGGGGAGAACCGGTGACAGCGCACGGGCTGATCGACACCACGGAGATGTATCTGCGGACCATCTTCGAGCTGGAGGAGGAGGGCATCGTCCCGCTCCGGGCCCGGATCGCCGAGCGGCTCAGCCACAGCGGGCCGACCGTCAGCCAGACCGTGGCCCGGATGGAGCGCGACGACCTGCTCCGGCTGGAAGGTGACCGGCAGCTGGTGCTGACCGAGACCGGCCGGGTGCTGGCCACCCGGGTCATGCGCAAGCACCGGCTGGCCGAGTGCCTGCTGGTCAGCGTGATCGGCCTGCCCTGGGAGGATGTCCACGTCGAGGCCTGCCGCTGGGAGCACGTGATCTCCGAGCAGGTGGAGCGCAGGCTGGTGGAGCTGCTCAGCTACCCGGTGCGCTGCCCGCACGGCAACGTCATCCCCGGCCTGGCCGAGCTGGGTGTTCCCCACGACGCAACCGACCGGGCGACGGCGGCCGCGCGCGAGCGGGCCATCCCGATGGACCGTGCGGCGGCCGAGCAGGCCGGCCCGGCCACGGTGATGCGGATCAGCGAGCAGGTCCAAAGCGATGCCGGCCTGATGCTTAAACTCCGGCGCGGCGGGATACAACCGGGACGCGAGGTCACACTCGCGACAACGGACGACGGTGTGCGGGTGACAAGTGAGGACGGAGCGGGCGAAAGCCTGGCGGCAGTGCTGCCCCGCTGGGTTGCCGCGCACGTCTTCGTGGGCCAGCAGTTACCGGCGCCGCCCAGGTTCCGGCACCGGCCGGGAGCACGGCGGTGACTGACGGGGACGGGCTGGCGGCCCAGCTGCCCGCGGCCGCCGTGCTCGGCCAGATGGATGCCGGGGTCATCGTCACCGACCAGCTGGGCAGCATCCGGCACGCGAACGCCTACGCCAGCCGCCTGCTCGGCCTGCCCGAAGGCCCCGGCGACGCCAGCGAACTGGTGGGCCGGTCGGTCTTCTCGCTCGGCTTCGAGGAAGCGGACCTGGGAAAGGCGGGCGAGTTGCTCCGCGAGGTGCTGCGCGGCGGCAGCTGGGAGGGCACGCTCACCGTCACCCGCCCCGATGGCGCCCGGGTCTTCGTCAAGGTGCAGGCCGTGCCGATGCGGCAGCCGTCCGGCGCCATCGACGGGGCGGTGCTGCTCGCCCGGCAGGCGGCGGGCCGGGCGGGCCCCCGGGAGCGGGACCAGATCGCACTGCTGGACCGGATCGGGGAGCGGCTGGCCCGCTCGCTGGAACTCGATCTCACCCTCCGGCACGTGGCCGAGACGCTCGTGCCCCAGTTCGCCGATCACTGCATCATCGACCTGTTCCAGGGCGACAAGCTGATCCGCCGGGCGCTGATCAGCGCCGGCGGCTGGACGCCACCGCCGGGCAGCTGGGCCCGGGTGGGCGAGCAGGTCTTTTACCCGGAAGGGCATTTCTGCCAGCAGGCGATGGCGCTGCTGGACGCGGTGGTGGTGACCGACCTCCGCAGCGGCGAATTCCCGGCGCCGAACCCCGAGAGCCTGCGGGCCAGCGAAGAGGTCGGGCTCACCTCGATCATCGCGGCGCCGCTGTGTGCGCGCGGTGAGCTGCTCGGGGTGATGAGCCTGGGCGGGTCCCGGCTGACCGGGGCCGAGCCGCGCCGGTACGACGACGCCGACCGGGACTTCCTGGGCGCGATCGCCGGCCGGGTCGCCATCGCCATCGACAACGCGATGCTGTTCGAGGAGGAGCGGCGTACCGCGCTGGCCTTCCAGACCAGCCTGCTGCCGCAGCAGCTGCCCATCCTGGACGGCCTCGAGGTCGCCTGGCGGTACGTGCCAGCCAAACCGCTGGAAACCCACGGCCAGGGCATCCAGACCCAGGTGGGCGGGGACTGGTACGACCTGATCCCGCTGTCGGCGGGCCGGGTCGGCATCGTGATCGGGGACGTGGAGGGGCGCGGCGCCCGGGCGGCGGCGGTGATGGGCCAGCTGCGGGCCGCGATGCGGGCCTTCGCACAGGACGACAAGCCGCCGGCCGAGATGTTGCGCAAGCTGGACGACTGGTGCCGGACGCTGGGCAGCACCACCCCCGGTGCCAGCAGCCAGCTCGACCCGCCGATCGTGAGCTGCACCTATCTGGTCTACGACGCCTGGACGCGGACCCTGTGGTTCGCCAACGCCGGGCATGACGCGCCGCTGCTGGTCACCGGCGGCGAGGTGGGCGAGCTGGAGATCGAGCACAAGGGCCTGCTGCTGGGCGTGCGCGGCAAGGGCATGCCCGGCGCGCCGACCTACCACGAGGAAACCCGTCAGATCCCGCCCGGCAGCACCCTGGTGCTGTACACCGACGGGCTCACCGACCGGCGGCAGCGCCAGGACGGTGGCCACTACACCGAGGCGGAGGCGCAGGCGATGCTCCGGGCCGCGGTCGGCAAGGCCGCCGGCGCCGGGGTCGAGCAGGTCGCCCAGGCGGCCGAGGAGGCGGTGCCAGGAGACATCGACGACGACATGGCCATCGTGGTGGTGCGCACCTCGCGGACCGACCTGGCCATGTGGGAGTGCTCGTTCCCGGCCGAGGCGATCCAGGTCTCGCAGGCCCGCCGCCAGGCCCAGACCACGCTGGCCCGCTGGCGGGTGCCAGCCCGGCAGGCCGAACTGATCTGCCTGCTGGTCTCCGAGGTCATCACCAACGTCGTCCTGCACACGGCCCTGCCGATCCGCCGCCGCCGGCTCGCGCTGGCGCCAGCCGCTGCCGCATTGGCGGCCACCGGCCCGCAGCCGCCCTGGCCCCCGCCCCAGCCACCGCCCCCGGCCATGGAGCAAGCGCCACCGTGGCCCAAGCAGTTCACCCTCCGGCTGCGCCGCGGCGCCGCCGCGGTGTGGGTCGAGGTGTTCGACTCCGACCTGCGGCTGCCGCGGATCCGCAGCGCGGGCGAGACTGACGAGGGCGGGCGGGGACTGTTCCTGGTTGACCAGATTGCCTCCCGCTGGGGCACGCGGCCAACCAAGGACGGCAAGGCGGTCTGGTTCGAGATGCCGATCAGGACGGGGACGGGCTGACTGCGGCCGGTACCGCCCGGGTCACCCGTGCGTGCTGTACGCCCACAGGGCCAGCACGCCGATCACCACGACGGCCACGACGGTCAGCCACGCCCGGCCGGAGGTGCTCATGCCCAGCCGGCGGCGGAACCTGGCCCAGCCCAGCGCCACCAGGACGGCGATCAGGCCCAGCAGGATCAGCCCGGTGGTCATCGCACACCTCCTGGCGCTGCGCCGGATCCCGGGTCCAGCCGGGGTTTCCCGGGTACGAGCATAGGGCCGGGCACCGACGGCGGGTCAGTTCCCGGCCCGCCAGGCAATGGTGCCGTGGGGATACGGCGGTGGGCGGCATCCGCCGTTTGGCCGCCATGGGTTTTGACGTTAACCCGGCGGTAACATCGAGGGGTGGCGGGCTCACCCACCAGGCGTGCGGAGGGAAACCGTGACGGAGGCATACATCGCCGGGGCGGTCCGTACCCCGGTTGGCAGGCGCAACGGCGGGCTGGCCGGGCTGAACCCGGTGGACCTGGCCGCGCATGCGCTCAAGGAGCTGATGGCGCGCAGCGGCGCCGACCCCAGCGCGGTCGAGGACGTGATCATGGGGTGCGTCTCCCAGATCGGGCCGCAGTCGCTGGACATCGCGCGGCAGGCGTGGCTGTCGGCCGGGCTGCCCGAGCACGTGCCGGGGGTGACCATCGACCGCCAGTGCGGCTCGTCGCAGCAGGCGGTCCACTTCGCCGCCCAGGCCGTGCTGTCCGGGACGCAGGACCTGGTGGTGGCGGCCGGCGTGGAGAGCATGAGCGTGGTCCCGATGGGGTCGTCGGTGATGCTGGCGGCCGAGAAGGGCATGCCGCTGCCGTTCGGCGAGGGCTGGCGTGAACGGTACGGCGACCAGGAGATCTCCCAGTTCCGCGGCGCGCAGCTGGTCTGCGAGAAGTGGGGGATCAAGCGGGCGCAGCTGGAGGAGTTCGCGCTGGAGAGCCACCGGCGGGCGGTGGCGGCCATCGACGAGGGCCGGTTCGAGCGGGAGATCGCGCCGGTGAACGGGCTGAGCGTGGACGAAGGGCCGCGCCGCGACACCACGCTGGCCAAGATGGCCGCGCTCGCGCCGCTGCGCGAGGGCTGGGAGATCACCGCCGCGACCGCATCCCAGATTTCCGACGGGGCGGCGGCGGTGCTGGTCGCGTCCGGGGAGGCGATCGAGCGTTACGGGCTCACCCCGCGCGCGCGGATCGTGGCCCTGGCGGTCACCGGCGGCGACCCGGTGTTCATGCTCACCGCGCCGATCCCGGCCACCGAGCAGGTGCTCACCCGGGCCGGGCTGGGCATCGGCGACATCGACGTGTTCGAGGTCAACGAGGCGTTCGCGCCGGTGCTTATCGCCTGGTCCGCCGACACCGGCGCCTCGCTCGGCAAGACGAATCCAAACGGCGGTGCCATCGCGCTCGGGCATCCGCTCGGCGCGACCGGTGCCGTGCTGATGACCAAGCTGGTGCACGAACTGGAGCGCACCGGCGGCCGGTACGGGCTGCAGACCATGTGCGAGGGTGGCGGGCAGGCGAACGCGACCATCATCGAGCGGGTCGGCTGAGGCTGGGCTGGAGGGGATCCAGCGCATCCTGGCACTTGAGGCGCGGGTCGCCGAGCTCGAGCAGGAATGCGCGGCGCTGCGGGCCCGCCTGCGGGCGCGCGACAGCGGGTAGCCGGGCCGCCCCCGCATATAGTCAGGCGGCGTGGGGCCAGGCGGCCGGGTCGTGCCCGGCGTCGTCCGGGTGATCGTCATCCACCGGCCCGCGCCTGATGACATCCACGCACACCAGGTGGGCGCCCTGTTCGTCGGCGGTGACCTGGATGTCGCTCGCCCAGCAGGCGGCGCGGAGCAGGGCCCGGGCCGAGCGCAGGTCCTCGGCCGAGGTGCCCGCCCGGCACCAGAGCAGCACCCGCTCGCCGTACGGAGTGGTCAAGGTGCGGACGATGAACGGCAGCCGTCCGCGCCGGGACTGGATCCGCGCGTGCGCCATCCCGGACCTGAGCCGGTGCGGCGTGATGACGTGCCAGGCGGCCGCCCTGAGCGGTGGCGGCCAGGGCGGTGACAGCAGGCCGGCCAGGGCGGAGGCGGCGAGGACCGTCGCTTCGGCGCCCACCAGGCGGAGCAGGATCACTGCTGCCATGGTGAGGCCGGCCACCAGCGCGAGCTCGTATCGCCACCGCCATGGCGCCCCGAACGGGCTGCTCCGGTACGGCCGTAGCAGGTCGTTCAGGTCGGCGGCGAGTTGCGCCTCGCTGCGCCGGCGCGGCCGGGGGCGGATCATGCCGCGGTCCCTGTGCAGTCCGGGCCGTTCTGGCCTCTGGTCAGCCGGCCGGTTCCCCGGCAGGGCCGGCAAACCGAGCCGCCGGCCTCCCCGTTGCCGTGGCAGCAGGGGCAGCCGATGAGGCCATCAAAACGGGGATCCCGGTGTCGGCGGCTCAGCCCGCCGTGACGGCGAGTGACCTGCCAGCCCTGCTCGTCCGCGGCCCGATCGCTGCTGGCGAAGAGCCGGTTCCCGGCTCTTTCCAGGCAGTTCCGCAGCCAGCGAACAAGGCGGTTCCGCACCTTGTTTTCGCTGCTCGGGCTGGGTACGTTGATCAAGACACTGTTCCTTCCGCTCACCCAAGAGCCGGGATGGTGTATCGGCTGGACCGATGTGACAGCATCGGTCCAGCTTTGTGTCGGTAAGGAATGCCCGGCTACTGACTGCAATCGCCGTTTCAGGCCGGACGGGGGGCGTCGCGGTGCCGCGCTGCATCGCCGACGCGGGACCATTTCCCGGGGACGGGCCGGAAATGGCCGCTGAGGTCGCGGACCAAGGAAACGCGCCTCCTCTCTGCCGCCGGGCCCCCTGGCGTCAGCGGCGGTCCGTCTACGGCCCCGATGATCACTGTTGTGTGACACACCGGGCGTTCCGCTTGAGGATGTTGCTCGTTTCTGCTTCAATGGTCGCTTTGGCAAGCGCGTTTGGCAAGTGCCAAAAGCAATGTCTCCTGCGCAAGCCAAGGGTCCCGGTCCTGTGGTGACGCTGACGAACACCCACGGGAAGGAGCGGCCACGCGTGGCGGATGCCCGCAGTCCCACAGTTCGCCGTCGTGAACTCGGCGCGCTGCTGCGTGCTTTGCGCACGGACGCCGGGATGACCGTGGAGCAGGTGGCCGACGCCCTGCTGGTGTCCCCCTCGAAGGTGAGCAGGCTGGAAACCGGCCAGCGGGGTGCCAGCGCCAGGGACATCCGTGACCTCTGCGGCCTTTACCGCGTCGATGACCCTGAGCAGCGCGAGCATCTGGCCACCTTGGCCAAAGAGGGGCGCGAACAAGCCTGGTGGCAGCCCTTCGACCTGCCCTATGCGACCTATGTGGGCCTGGAATCCGCTGCCGTTTCGATCAGCGACTTCGAACCGGGAGTGTTCCCCGGGCTGCTGCAGACCTCCGACTATGCCCGGGCGATTCACGAGGCGGCCCTGCCCCGGCTCAGCCCGGCTGGGATCGACCAGCGAATCGAGGTTCGCCGTGGTCGGCAGGCCGTTCTTACCCGGGATGATCCACCAGAGTTCGCGGTGGTCATTGATGAGGCAGTCCTGCACAGGGTGGTGGGCGGGCCACTGGTTATGGCGGCCCAGATGGACCGCGTCATCGAAGCGTGCGCCCTGCCGAACGTCAACGTGCGGGTGCTGCCCTACAGCGCTGGCGCCTACCCCGCTCAGGACAGCACGTTCACCCTGCTCACGTTCACGCCACCGGTTCCAGGCGTGGTTTACGTAGATGGACTCGTGGGGCAGATGTACCTGGAGAAGGCTTCAGATGTGGGAAGATACACCCAGGTCTTCGACCGCCTGTGTACGCTCTCGCTCAGTCAGCAGCAGTCACTTGATCTGATGGCGCGGCTCGGCGAGATCTTCAAGACAAGTTAGCCAGCTCCCTAGCTGGTGTGCCGCAGTCCTATGACCTTCAAGGGGAACGGATGGGCGAAAAAGGTTCGCCAGGCCCTGAACTCGCCTGGCGTAAGGCGCAGAGCAGTGCTAACAATGGGGCGTGCGTTGAGCTCGCCTCTATCGATGGCATGATCGCCATCCGTGACTCCAAGAACCTTGAGGGGCCAATCCTCAGGTGTGGGGCCGTCGCCTGGCGCGCATTCCTGCTCGGCGCCAAAGACGGCACGTACGATCACAGCTCCTGAACCCACACTTCCACGACGCTCAGCCAAGCCGGACAGTCGGCCGGGATTGCCGTCGGCCAGATGCTACTGGCTAGTAACTTTTGAACCTGCCAGCTACCACAAGGATGACTTGGGGTATCGATGTCTGGAACCTTTTCAACGAGGCTTACGCTCGTCTGGCAAAGGGCGTGCAGTAGCGCTGGCAACGGAGCCTGTGTCGAGGTCGCAATAGTACGGGACAAGGTCACAGTACGGAACTCGCGAGATCCCAGCGGGGATGTTCTTACGTTCGCTATGCCCGAATGGCGCGCATTCCTGGATGGCGTGAAGAAAGGTGACTTCGACCCCCCGGCCCCGGAACCGGAACCCAAAGGCCATTCCGGAGGGCGGCGGGGACGGCATGGCGGCTCTGGTGGTGGCGGCGAAAGCAGGTGGTTCCCGGCGGCCGGCGCCGAAGACCGTGCGGGCATCCCGCGTGCGACGGCCCCAAGGCGGGGAGTTTCTGGCGCCCTGAGCCTGGCCCGGGCACTGCGTCGGCGCCTCGGGCGGTTGACGGGGCCGACTGCCCGGCTGCGGCGTTACTGGCTGGTGCTGCCCGCGGCTCTCCTCGTGCTGCTGGCCGACGTCGCCTGGTTCGCTCCCAGCGTCAACGCGGCGGCACTGCAGTCTGGCCTCCCACCGGTCACGCT
>DATDGI010000313.1:0-3733 GCA_036522155.1 Streptosporangiaceae bacterium | reverse complement strand
CACATGACAGCCAGGCCTGGCCGGCCATGACCGGCCGGCCAGGCAGGCTCGGGACGCTCGAAACTATATGGCCTCCGGCGCGTCATCGAGGGCCAGACGCGCTGAATCGCCGGTACCCCACCGGTCCCCACGGCCCGCCAGCCGCACCGTCCGCGGCCGCAGGTCCGGCCCGGCCGCGGCGGCCAGATCCGGCGCCCCCGCGGGCAGGCTGATGGTCACGTCCAGCCGGTCGGCGGCCAGCCCCTCGGCCAGCCCGCCGCCCCACTCCACCACCGTGACCGAGGTCTCCAGGCTGGTGTCCAGGTCGAGGTCATCCACCTCGGCCGGGCTGGCCAGCCGGTAGGCGTCGGCGTGGACCAGGGCCGGCCCGCTGGCCAGCGGGGGATGCACCCGGGCGATCACGAACGTGGGCGAGGTGACCGGCCCGCGCACCCGGAGGCCCTCGCCGATGCCCTGGACCAGGGTGGTCTTGCCCGCCCCCAGCGGGCCGCTGAGCAGGACCAGGTCGCCGGGCCGCAGCACGGCCGCCAGCCGCCGGCCCAGCGCCCGCATGCCGGCCGCGCTGGCGACGGTGAGTTCGGCACGCACCCGGTTCGCTCCCTGGCCGCGGGTCAGGCCGACCTGGTCAGGCCGCCGTCGGCGCCCACCCGGGACAGCATGGTCGTGATGGCCTCGTTGACCACGGCCGGGCGCTCCAGGATGAGCGCATGCCCGCCACCGGGCACCCACACCAGCTGGGCGCCGGGGATGTCCATGGCCAGTTCGATGCCCAGCCGGGACGCTATCAGCCGGTCCTTCTCGCCGACCAGCACCGTGACCGGCACCCGGCCGAGAACCGGTAGCGCGTCCCGCTTGTCCACCGTCAGCAGGGCCTGGCCGAACCGCGCGATCACCTCGATCGGGGTGGAAGCGATCATCTGGCTGAGGAAGGCGACCACCGCCGGGCTGACCTCGCCGTCGCCGAACCCGAGGAACCGGGTGGACAGCAGCGCCATGTCGGCCGAGCGCCGCCCGTGCTCGACGAGGATGGCCCGCTTCCCCTTGGCCGCGCCGCTGAGCATGCCCGGGAGGGCCCGGCTGAGCACGGGCCGGATCGGGCCGGGCATCCACGGGCTGCCGCCCTCCAGCCCCCGGGCGGTGGTGCTGATCAGGACCACCCCCGCGACCTTGGTGCCGAACAGCTCGGGATGCTGCTCGGCCAGCGCCATGATGGTCATCCCGCCCATGGAGTGACCGACCAGCACCGCCTGCGCGTCACCGGGCACGGTGGCGTCCAGCACCGCCTTCAGGTCGGCGCCAAGCTGGCCGATGCCGGCCGCCCCCGCCTCCGACCGGCCGGACCGGCCATGATCCCGCTGGTCCCAGAAGACCAGCCGGTGGCCAGCCAGATCCCGCCGCTGGAAGTGCCAGCAGTCCTGGTTGAGCGTGTAACCGTGGCAGAAGACGACGCTGACCGGGGCCGAGTCCGGCCCGTTCGTCTCCACGTGGAGCGCGACCCCGTCCTCGGTCAGCACGGTGAGCGGCAGGCCGCGAAGCTCCCCCAGCAGCTCGGCCGACTCCGGATCGGCACGGCCGCGCAGCCGGCCGACCGCGATCCGCTCGGCGGCCAGGATCGCCCCCGCCCCCGCCGCGGCCGTGCCCGCGACCAGCCCGGCGGCGCCGGTGACCCGTCGCCAACTGGCCATCCGTCCTCCCGCAACCTGTCCCGTGCCTGCGCCAGGCGGTGCTGTTATGCGGGTGGTGCCGGAATACTCCCCGGCACCTCGGTGCCCGCACCGGCGTGCACGGGATCGTCCCTGTATGCTACTCCAAAGTAGCTTCTGGGAGTTCTCCCCCCGAACCTGGTGACGATCTCATAGGAGAGCGTCCCCAGCGCGTCGGCCCAGTCCTGCGGGGTTGGCTCCCCCGCATCGCCGGGCCCAAACAGGATGACCTCATCCCCCTCCGCGGCCGGGCCGTCGCCGAAGTCGATCACGAACTGGTTCATGCAGACGGTGCCCGCGATCTGCTGCCGCCGGCCCCGCACCTGCACCGGCGCCCGCCCGGAGGCATCGCGCGGGATGCCCTCGCCATAGCCCAGCGGGACCAGCCCCAGCGTGGCTGGCCCGGTGGTGTGGTAGCGGTGACCATACGACACCCCGGTGCCGGCGGGCACCCGTTTGACCTGTACCAGCCGGGCGCGGACCGTCATGGCCGGGCGCAGCCAGGGAGGCGGCCCGCCCGGCAGCGTGGACAGCCCGTAGCTGCCACCGCCCGTCCGGACCAGGTCGAACCAGGTCTGCGGCAGGGTGAGGGTGGCCGGGGTGTTGGCCAGATGCCGCAGTTCCGGCTCGGCTCCGGCCCGCCCCGCCACCGCCAGCGCCTCGTGGAACGCGGCGACCTGGGCGCCGATCGACGGGTGACCGGGTATGTCCGCGCAGGCCAGGTGCGACCAGATGCCAATGATCCGGGCATCCCCGGCGGATTGCGCGGCGAGCGCGGCGGCCACGACGCCCGGCCAGTCGCGGGCGGTGGCGCCGCCCCGCGACATGCCGGTGTCCGCCTTGAGGTGCAGCCGGGCCGGGCGGCCCGCCTGCCGGGCGGCGGCGGCCAGCTCGGTGACCAGCCCGGTGGTCCCGGCGGACAGATCCACCCCGGCCCGGATGGCGGCCTCGTGGTCCGACCCGGGCACGCCCATCAGGCACAGCACCGGGGCGGTCACTCCGGCGGCACGCAGCGCGAGCGCCTCCGGCACGGCGATCACGCCCAGCCAGCTGGCGCCCCCCGCCAGCGCCGCCCGCGCCGCGGGCACCATGCCGTGGCCGTAGCCGTCGGACTTGACCACCGCCATGACGCCGGGCCCGCCGACATGCTGCCGCAGCGCCGCCACGTTGGCACTGATGGCGTCCAGGTCGATGAGTGTCTCCGCGAACCCGTCCATGGCCTCCCAGTGTGCCAGCCGGCCGGCGCCCGACGGCGCGATCGCCATGATCACGGAGTCCTGTCAGTGACCATGACTGCGCGGGTCCGCGATCATGGAATTGGGCTCGCGCGGACCCGGCGGATGGCGGCGGGGAGGGCGCGGATCACGTCGCCAGCGGCGATCGGGCTCTCCGCCGCCCCCCGCCGGCCGGCCGCGGCCAGCCGGCCCGCCAGGCCGTGCAGGTAGGCGGCGGCCGCGGCCGCCTGCGGCGCCGGCAGCCCGTGCGCCAGCAGGGCGCCCGCCAGCCCGGCCAGCACGTCCCCGGTGCCGGCCGTCGCCAGCCAGGACGTGCCCGTCGGGTTGACCAGCACGGTCCCGCCCCCGGCCGGGGCGATGACCGTGGTCGAGCCCTTGAGCAGCACCGTCGCGCCGAACCGGTCCGCCGCGGCCCGGGCGTGCGCCAGCCGGGTCGCCTCCACCTGGCCCGGCTCGGTGCCCAGCAGCCTGGCCAGTTCCCCGGCGTGCGGGGTCAGCAGCGTGGGCGCGGCCCGGCCGAGCAGGCCAGGCTCCTGGCCGATCAGGGTCAGCGCGTCCGCGTCGGCCAGCACCGGCAGGTCGGTGGCCAGCACGGCCGCCAGCCGGTCCCTGGCCGCCTCCTGCGTGCCCATGCCGGGGCCGGCCACCCAGGCCTGTACCCGGCCCGCCCCGGCCACCTCCTGGCCTCTCAGGCCTTCCTGGCCCGCCTGGGCGCCGTTCCCGGCCACCGTGACCAGGGTCTCCGGCCAGTGCTGGCGGGCCACCGCGGCGGCCCCGGCCGTGCTGACCAGCCGC
>DATDGI010000312.1:0-8789 GCA_036522155.1 Streptosporangiaceae bacterium | reverse complement strand
TCTCCAAGCGCAACCCGCACACCTTCGAAGTACTGCCCCGCCGCTGGGTTGTCGAGCGGACCTTCGCCTGGATCAGCAAACACCGCCGCACCGTCCGCGACTACGAGCGCCTGCCCGCCAGCCACGAAGCCATGATCTTGTGGGCCATGATCGCCCTAATGACCCACCGCCTGGCCGCGACCACCGATTAATCAGACACTCACTAAGCTCGGCAGCGTGCCCGACGTCAGCTCTCAGCCGCGCTATCCGTGGCCTGCGGCCAGTGCGACCGGGGTCGGGTCCATGCCAGGGACCGACCCGGCCGAAGCCCTCCGGATCATCCTCGGCGAGCTGCCGGGCCTGCCCCATCTGGCCGAACTGCCGGCCCGCGGCCCCGGCGCCCAGCTGACCGGCCGGACCGCCGGCCTGCTGGTCGGCCTGCCGGTAGAGATCACACCCACCGGCTGGCGGTTCACCGGCCGGCCGGGCCGCGACCTGAGCCGCGCGCGCGACCTGCTGGCCAGCGACCTGGATGCGCTGGAGGAGGCCGCCAGCGGCTACTCCGGGCCGCTGAAGATCCAGATCTGCGGGCCCTGGACGCTCGCGGCGACCATCGAGCTGGCCCGCAGCCAGGACCCGGCGCTGGCCGATCCCGGCGCGGTGGCCGATCTCACCGAGTCACTGGCCGAGGGCGTCCGCGCGCACCTGGCCGACGTCGGCAAGCGGGTTCCCGGCGGTCGGCTGCTGGTCCAGCTGGACGAGCCGTCCCTGCCCGCGGTGCTGGCCGGCCAGGTGCCGACGGCCAGCGGGCTCAACCGGCTGCCGGTGCCCGAGGACACCGACGCGCAGGCCGGCCTGGCCGCCATCATCCGCGCCGCGCGAGCCTTCACCGTCGTGCATTGCTGTGCCCGTCAGGTTCCGTTTGGCATCATCTTCGGTGCCGGGGCGGACGGCGCCGGCTGTGACCTGAGCCAGCTGGGGCGGGCGGAAGAGGACGCACTGGCCGAAGCCGTGGAGGCGGGCCTGGGGATCTTCGCCGGGGTGGCAGCGGCGACCGGGGCCGCGCCGCCGCCGGCGCGGGAGATGGCCGGGCGGGTGACCGGGCTGTGGCGGCGGCTGGGCTGGCCGGTGGCCAGGGATGGCGCCGCCGAGGGCCGCCAGGGCGTGACCGGCCAGGTGGTACTGACACCGGGCTGCGGGCTGGCCGGCGCCACGCCCGGGTATGCCCGGGCCGTCCTGGCCCGCTGCCGGGAGGCGGCGGCGCTGCTGCCCGAGCTGATCGAGGAGGAGTCATGACGGGCGTGCCCGAGGACGTCGCCGCCGCGCAGCGGCACGCGCAGCTCAGCGCGGAGATCAGCGAGAACGATTACCGGTACTACATCCTGGATTCGCCGCTGGTCTCCGACGCCGAGTACGACGTGCTCATGCGCGAGCTGCGGGACCTGGAGGAGCGCCACCCGGAGCTGCGCACGCCCGATTCGCCGACCCAGCAGCCCGGCGGCGGTGTGTCCACCCTGTTCACGCCGGTCCAGCATCTGGAGCGGATGCTCAGCCTCGACAACGCGTTCTCGGCGGACGAGCTCGACGCCTGGGCCGCCCGGGCGGCCAGGCTGGGCGGCGACGGGCCGTATCTGTGCGAGGTGAAGATCGACGGGCTGGCGATCGCGCTGGTCTACCGGGACGGGCGGCTGGTCCGGGGCGCGACCCGCGGCGACGGCAGCACCGGCGAGGATGTCACGCCCAACCTGCGGACCATCGCGTCCGTGCCGTCCCGGCTGGCCGGGCCGGGCCTGCCCGCCGAGCTTGAGGTCCGGGGCGAGGTCTTCTTCCCGGTCGCGGGGTTCCATGAGCTTAACGAGCGGCTTGCCGATGCCGGCAAGCCGCTGTTCGCCAACCCGCGCAGCGCGGCGGCCGGGTCGTTGCGGCAGAAAGACCCGAAGGTCACGGCCAGCCGCCCGCTCGGGCTGATCGTGCACGGGCTGGCGGTGCCCGGCACCGATACCGGCGCGGCCGGGATGCCCGCGCCCGGTGAGGCGGGCCCGGCCGGCACCCCGGACACCCAGTCAGGCTGGTACGAACGGCTGCGCGGCTGGGGCCTGCCGGTCAGCGACCTGGTCAAGGTCGTGCCCGGCCTGGATGAGGTGCGGGCCTACGTCGCCTACTACGGCGAGCACCGGCACGATCCGCCGTACGAGATCGACGGGGTGGTGATCAAGCTCGACCGGCTCGAGCAGCAGCTGGCGCTCGGCGCCACCAGCCGGGCGCCGCGGTGGGCGATCGCCTACAAGTACCCGCCGGAGGAGGTCACGACCCGGCTGCTGCGCATCGAGGTCAACGTGGGCCGGACCGGCCGGGTCACGCCCTTCGCGACCATGGAACCGGTCAAGGTGGCCGGGTCTACCGTGGCGAACGCGACGCTGCACAACGCCGACGAGATCAAGCGCAAGGGCGTCCTGATCGGCGACATGGTGGTGCTCCGCAAGGCCGGCGACGTGATCCCGGAGATCGTCGGGCCGGTGGCCGACCTCCGGACCGGTGACGAGCGGGAGTTCGAGTTCCCCACCGTGTGCCCGGCCTGCGGGACCACGCTGGAGCGGGACGAGGGCGAGGTGGACTGGCGGTGCCCGAACACCCGGGCCTGCCCGGCCCAGCTGCGGGAGCGGCTGTTCCACCTGGCCAGCCGGGCGGCGCTGGACATCGAGGTGCTGGGCTATGAGTCGATCGTGGCGATGCTCGACTCACACCTGGTGACCGACGAGGGCGACCTGTTCACGCTGACCGAGGAGAAGCTCGCCACCTGCCCGTTCTTCGTCAACAAGCAGGGCACGCTGACGGTCAACGCGGGCCGGCTGGTGCGCAACCTGGAGGATGCCAGGCACCGGCCGCTGTGGCGGATCCTGGTCGGGCTGTCGATCCGGCACGTGGGCCCGACCGCGGCCCGGGCGCTGGCGGCCGAGTTCGGCTCGCTGGACGCGATCGCGGCCGCCCCGGCCGACCGGCTGGCCGCGGTGGACGGGGTCGGGCCGACCATCGCCGCGTCGGTGATCGACTGGTTTGGCGTGGACTGGCACCGGGCGATCGTGGACAAGTGGCGGGCCGCCGGCGTCGACTTCGGCACGGCCCGGCAGCCCGCCGCCGACGGTGGAAGCGCTGAGCTGCCGCTGGCCGGGATCACCGTGGTGATCACCGGCACGCTGGCCGGTTTCACCCGGGACGAGGCGGCGGAGGCGGTGGTGGCGCTGGGCGGGAAGGCGGGGTCCTCGGTGTCGAAGAAGACCGACTTCGTGGTGGCCGGGGACAACCCGGGCTCGAAGCACGACAAGGCACTAGCGCTGGGGGTGCCGGTGCTGGACGAAGCCGGGCTGCGGGTGCTGCTGGCCGACGGCCCGGCCGCGGCCCGCGGCTTGTAGCACCCGTCTCCCGCGGCCCGTAGCCAGTCGTCACTTCGTGTAGTTAGTTCTTACTCAGGGTAATTTCATGGGGTGACGACGGGGGCGCGTGAGTACGTCTCGCAGACTGAAGTCGGCGACATCCTGGTGCGGCGTGGCCTGCTCACCGCCGGGCAGCGGGACTGGGCACTGGACGTGCGGGAGCGCACCGGCTCGCCGCTGGAGGCCGTGCTGGTGGCCGCCGGGCTGGTGCGCCGGCAGGACCTCTATCCGGTGCTGGCCGACATCTGGGGGCACCCCTACGTCGACCTGACCGAGACGCCGCTGGACTCGTCACTGCTGGCCGGGCTCGACACCGGGCGGCTGATCCGGGCCGGCTGGGTGCCCGTCCGCCGGACCGACGAGGGTTCCATCCTGGTCGCCAGCCCGCGGGCCCCGACCGCCGCCTGGCTGGCGGCCATCACCCGGGCCCTGGGCGAGCCGGTCGAGCTGGCCATCACCACCGACTGGGACATCCGGTACGCACTGCAGCTCACCCTGCGCGACGTGGCGCTGGACCAGGCGGCCCTGGGCCTGTGGCGCCGCTCCGAGGCCCAGTCGGCGCGGCGCAGCCTGTTCCCCCGGCAGCAAGTGGCGCTGGGGCTGACCGCCGCCGTGCTGCTGGCGGCCGTCGTCACGCACCCGCTCGGCACCTTGCAGACCGCCTCGGTGGTTGTCGGCCTGGCCTTCCTGGCCGGCGTGGCATTCAAGTTCGTGGTGTGCATGGCAGGCGCGAGCCGGGAGCAGGACGAGGCCGTTTCCGACGCCGACGTGCGAGCCCTGCGGGAGGAGGATCTGCCCTCCTACACGGTGCTGGTGCCGCTGTTCCGGGAGGCCAACGTCATCGGTGACCTGATCGCGAACCTGGCCCAGCTCGACTACCCCGCCGACAAGCTGGACATCCTGCTGCTGCTGGAGGAGAACGACACCGGGACCATCAACGCGGTCAAGGCGGCCGGAGCGCCGCCGACGATGACGCTGATCCTGGTCCCCGAGGGCCAGCCGCAGACCAAGCCCAAGGCCTGCAACGTCGGGCTGTTCTTCGCCCGCGGCGAGTACCTGGTCATCTATGACGCGGAGGACCGGCCCGAGCCGGACCAGCTCAAGAAGGCGGTGGTGGCCTTCAGCCGCGGGGACGACCGGCTGGTCTGCGTGCAGGCCGCACTGAATTACTGGAACGTGGACGAGGACGTCCTCACCCGGATGTTCACCCTGGAGTACTCGTTCTGGTTCGACTACATGCTGCCCGGGCTGGACGCGCTGCGGCTCCCGATCCCGCTGGGCGGGACGTCCAACCACTTCCGCACCGACGGGCTGCGGCGGCTGGGTGGCTGGGATCCGTTCAACGTCACCGAGGACGCCGACCTCGGCATCCGGGCGGCGGCGCTCGGGTACACCGTCGGGGTCGTCAACAGCACCACGTTCGAGGAGGCGAACCGCTCGGCGCCCAACTGGATCCGGCAGCGCTCCCGGTGGATCAAGGGCTACCTGCAGACGGTCCTGGTGCACACCCGCCGCCCGGTCTCGTTCGTCCGGACCACCGGCCTGCGCCAGGTCATCGGTTTCCTGCTGCTCATCGCGGGCACCCCGGTCACGTTCCTGCTCACGCTGCCGCTGTACGCGGTCTTCCTGGCCTCGCTGATCGTCCCGTCCCCGGTCTACAGCGAGCTGTTCCCCGGCTGGGTGCTGTGGCTGAGCCTGGTCAACCTGATCCTGGGCAACGGGCTGATGATCTACGTCTGCATGATGGGCGCCTTCAAGCGGCGCCGGTACCGGCTGGTGCTGTGGGCGCTGCTCAACCCCGCCTACTGGGTGCTGCACAGCATCGCGTCGTACAAGGCCCTCTGGCAGCTCGTGACCAGGCCCCACTACTGGGAGAAGACGACCCATGGCATCAGCAGGCTCACCGGCGATCCGGTCGCCATCCCGGCCAGCGTCCGCAGCTGAACACCAGCCGTGGCTGTCCTGGCAGCGGTGGGCCGTCCGGTTGCTGGCGGCGCTCCCGCTGATCGCGCTCGCGCTGTGGACCGCGCACCGCGGCTTCGCCAGCGGCGAACTGCGGCTGCTTGAGCACCGGGCCGACCTGCTCCGCGGCGGCGGCCCGGACCTGAAAAGCCTGCGGTACGGCTACCCGCCGCTGCCCCTGCTGCTGGCCATCATCCTGCCCGGCGGGACGCTCGCGCTCAGCATTACCGCGTGCCTGTTCTCCGGTGTCATCCTGACCTACCTGGCCGAGCGGCTGCTCCGCCGGCTGCCGGTGCCAGCCACGCTGGCCCTGCTGGCCGCCTTCGTCGCCGTGCCGGCTATGTGGTACGCCTCCACGCAGCTCATCGCCACCGACGCCAGCCTGGCCTTCCTCGCGATCGCGCTCGGCGCGTTCATCAGGTTCACCGCCCGCGGCGAGACCGAGGGCGGTTTCGTGGCCGGGATCGCGCTGGCCCTGGCCTACGGCTTCGACCCCGGCGCGATCCTGTTCGCGGTGGTGATGTGCGCCGTCGCCCCGCTGATCAGCCACGTCCGCTACCAGGACGACCCGGCCGCCACCGTGGGCATCGCCGCCGTGGTGTTCTTCCCGGTCGCCGCGGCCACGCTCAGCTGGTTCTTCCTGGTCTGGAAGTTCGCCGGCACCTTCCCGGGCTCGCTGGCCTACGCGGCCGGTGCCCACCCGTTCACCTTCCCGGCGGGGGTGGGCCGCGGCCTGGCCCGGGCGGCGGTCACGACCGGGCTGGACGTGCTGCACGTGCCGCTGTACCTGATCGTCGCGGTGGGGCTGTACCGGCTGCGGCCGCTGGCCACCGTGGGCCTGGTGCTCCCGATCGTGGCGCTGGCCATCAGCCTCTGGCTCGGCTTCCCCTATCCGCAGCTCAGCGCGTTCTTCATGTTCACGGTCCTGGCGCTGGTCATCGTCGCGGACACCGCTTCGCGGCAGAACCGGCACGTGCTGATCCTGGCCGCCGTGGCCCAGCTGGCCCTGGCCATTTGCTGGCCGCCGGCCTCGCCCGGCTTCACCGCCTGGCTGCACGCGGTCACCTGACCCCGGGCCGTCCGCCGGATCGTCCGGCCGCCGTTTGCCACCAGTCAACGGAATGGCTCTGACCTGCACCTTTTCTCCCCAAGACCAATGGCTTGTAACGGATAGTATGCAAGTGGCTTCGCGAAGTATGGTTTTCGCCTTACTCTTCTCCTGGGGAACTGCGTATCCCATCGGCTGCCGGTGGCACGAGGACGCAATGAGGGATCCGAACGACTCACGGGACATCCGTCCGCGGATTGGCTCGCCGCTGTGGCTGTACATGGCGTCGGTCATCGTGGCGGGGGCCAGTGCGCTGGTGGTGGCTGTGGTCCGGCTGCCCATGGCCGGGCTGTCCCACCTGCTGTCCCAGCCGCTGTTCTGGGTCATCGCCGGCCTGGCCCTGATGGGCGAGGGCAGGCCGCTTGTGCCACCGGGGAAATCACGGCCCGAGTCGGGCAGCGCCGCCCTGACCTTCTGTTTCGCCGCCTTTCTGTACTGGGGCTTCGGCGTGGCCGCGCTGCTGCGGGCGGCCACCACGCTGATCGCCGCGGTGGTGCAGCGGCACTCGCTGTTCCGTGCCTCGTTCAACGTCGCCCAGTTCACGCTCAGCCTGGGCGCGGCCGGGCTGGTCCTGTCGGCGGCCGGCGTCCAGCCGCGGCCGCTGGCGCCCTGGCTGCCGTCCGGCGGCCAGCTACCGGCCCTGGCCCTGGCCGGCGCCGCCTACTTCGCCGTCAGCTTCGTGCTGGTGGATGTGGCGGTGGCCCTGCACTCGCGCACCCGGATCCTGGCCGCGCTCCGGGCCGCCCTGCCCTACCAGGCGTTCGTCAACCTGGTCCTGCTGTCGGCGGCGCCGCTGGTCGCGGTGGTGATGGCCCGCTCCGTACTGCTGGTGCTGCTGTTCCTGCTGCCGCTGTGCGCCATCTACGCCAGTGTGGCGGCGTCGCTGCGGCGTGAGCACCAGGCCCACCACGACGAGCTGACCGGCCTGCCCAACCGGACCCTGCTGTCCGCGCGGACCGAGGACGCGCTGGCCGAAGCGGCCCGGTCCGGCAGCCGGGCCGGTTTCCTGCTGCTCGACCTCGACCGCTTCAAGGAGGTCAACGACACCCTGGGGCATGCCGTCGGCGACGCCCTGCTGCGGATCGTCGCCAACCGGCTCGCGCACAGCGTGCGCCCTGGTGACCTGGTCGCCCGGCTCGGCGGTGACGAGTTCGCCGTGCTGCTCCCGGCGGTACGGGAAGGCGCGGTGGCCCGCGAGGTGGCGGCGCGGCTGCGGGCCGCGCTGGCCGAGCCGGTGCGGCTGGAGGGGATGTCCTTCGAGATCGAGGCCAGCGTGGGCATCGCCCTGTACCCGGACGACGCGACCGCCGCCGACGTCCTGCTGCAGCGCGCGGACGTGGCGATGTACCTGGCCAAAGAGCGCCGCACCGGGGTGGAGATGTACGCGTCGGAGGACGACAGGAATTCCCCGGCCCGGCTGTCCCTGATGGGGGACCTGCGGCACGGCATCGACATGGGCGAACTGGAACTCCACTACCTGCCCAAGGTCCTGCTCGCCGACGGCCTGGTAGGTGGCATGGAGGCACTGGTCCGGTGGCGGCACCCCCGGCTGGGGCTGATCATGCCCGCCGAGTTTATCCCGGTCACCGAGCAGTCCTACCTGGTGCGGGATCTCACCGCTTACGTGGTGGACGCCGCGCTGGCCCAGGCGGCCCGCTGGCGGGCGGACGGCCTGCCGGTGCAGGTATCGGTCAATCTCTCCGCCCGCGACCTGCTCGACACCCGGCTCGCGGACATGGTCGAGCGCGGCCTGAGCAGCCACGGCCTGCCGCCGGGGCAGCTCATGCTGGAAATCAGCGAGCGGGTGCTGGCGAACGAGCATGCGCACACCTCGGGCGCGCTGGCCGGGCTGGCCTCGCTGGGCGTCCCGCTGAGCCTGGACGATTTCGGCACCGGCTACTCCTCGCTGGTCCGGCTGCGGCGGCTGCCGGTCAGCGAGATCAAGATCGACGGCTCCGTCATCGCCCGCATGTTCGACGGCCCGGACAGCGCACTGGTCGTGCGGTCGCTGGTCGATCTGGTGCGGGCGCTGGGCATCCGCTCGGTGGCCGAGGGGGTGGAGTCACCCGAGGTGGCGGTCGCCCTGGCCGCCATGGGCTGCGACGCCGCGCAGGGCTGGTACTACTGCGGCCCGCTGGACCCGGCCGCGGCCACCGCGTGGCTCGCTGACAGCCTGCTGCCGGCCGCGGGCGGACCGGTCCGGGTGCCATCGCCGCCCTGGGCCTGGCCGCCGCCCGGCCTGCCGCCCGCTGGCGGCCAGCTCCCGGCTGGCGGCCAGGTTCCGCCCGGCGTCCAGCCCGCCGCCGGCT
>DATDGI010000311.1:0-1621 GCA_036522155.1 Streptosporangiaceae bacterium | reverse complement strand
CAATGCCGTTGCTTGTCGGGTGCGAACTATCGTTCGTGAACAGTTAGCCGTGGGTGGATGATGCTGGGTGTGCATCCGTGGACCGGGTTATCTGATGACGTGCGGCTGGGCGTGCTCACCGAGTGGGTGACTGCCGATCTGGTGGACGAGGTCCTGGCTGAGTGCGGCCGGCGGGACAGGAAACCCGGGGCGCTTCCTGCCCGGTTCATGGTCTACTACGTGCTCGCTCTTGCCCTGTTCCAGCAGGACTCCTATGACGATGTCGCGGAGAATCTGGTGGGGGCGCTGGAGGGGATGGAGGAGGCGATTCCGAACAAGTCGTCGTTCACCCGGGCCCGGCAGCGGCTGGGTGCGGGGGTGATCGAGGCGGTGTTCCGCAGGCTGGCCGGGCCGGTGGCCCCGGCCAGCCTGGACGGCGCGTTCTGGCGGGGGATGCGGGTGGCCGCGGTGGACGGGTTCGTGCTCGACGTGCCGGACACGCCGGCTAACCGGGCCGCGTTCGGCGGGCCGGCGGACGCTAAAGGCCAGCCAGCGGGGTTCCCGCAGGCCAGGGTGGTGACGTTGACCGAGACCGGGACGCACTCCTCGATCGACGCGAGCGTGGGCGGGTTCCGCGGCGGGGAGCCGGAACTGGCGATCGCGATGGCGCCCAGCGCGGCCGGGATGCTGGTGATCATGGACCGGGGCTTTCCCGGGGTGGCGCTGTGGAAGGCCTATACGCAGGCCAGGGCGCATCTGCTGATCCGGGTACGGTCCAGCGTGGCCCGCCGCCCGGTGACGGTCCTGGACGACGGGACGTACCTGGCGCGGATGAACCTGGCCGGGCAGAAGGGCGCGCATCCCGGCGGGGTCCTGGTGAGGGTGATCGAATACCGCGTCGACGGGGGCGAGGTCGTCAGGCTGCTGACCAGCCTGATGGACCCCGCGGCCTTCCCCGCCGGGGAGCTCGCCGCCCTCTACCATCAGCGGTGGGAAAGTGAATCTTCATTCCGGCAGGTCAAGACGTTCCAGCGCGGCCCGCAGGAGATCTTGCGGTCGGCGGACCCGGAGCTGGTGCGTCAGGAGGTGTGGGCGCATCTCGCGGTGCACCACTGCATGACCCGGATCATCATGCGGCTGGCCGGCCAGGAGCGGATCGACCCGGACCGCATTTCCTTTGTTAAGGTCCTCAAGCACGTGCGACGCAGCGTCATCCGTCAATGCGCACAGACATCTGTGCAGATCAAGCAGTTCATGGCGACGATGGCCGCGAAGGCCTGCCGCAAACTCGACAACGGCGTCAGACGCTTGCGGGAGGCTGACCGGTTCCTCAAACGCCCGGCCTCCAAGTACTCCTTCCGCAAGGCAGGCCAGGCCCGCCGTCCTACCCGCCGGGTGGCCGCCAAGGTGCTCACACTCCACCCCGCGATAGTTCAGTAAGTCAAGCAACGGCATTGGCCCGGCACCTCCAAGTGGAACAAGATCGAGCACCGGCTGTTCTCCCACATCACGATGAACTGGCGCGGCCGCCCGCTGACCAGCCACGACGTCATCGTCTCCACGATCGCCGCCACCACCACCCGCGCCGGCCTGACCGTCCGCGCCGGCCTGGACCCTGGCAGCTACCCGGACGGGGTCAAGG
>DATDGI010000310.1:0-15441 GCA_036522155.1 Streptosporangiaceae bacterium | reverse complement strand
TGACAGAGCAGGTGTACGGGCTACCTGACTCTTCGTGATGGCTGAGTCGGCGAGTTCGAACTTGTGCGCGATGGCACGGGCACCGACGACAGTGGATGGCGGGGAGCCAAGTGGGGAGCCATTCTCCACCAACACCAGGCCACATTGAGACCGCTCAAGCGTTCGATCTACTTGTGTGACCTCGCGTTCAGCCACGGCCAGCAACAACCGACCACAGCTTGATCCTCCTTCGCATCGAGGGGGTCAGGGGTTCAAATCCCCTCAGCTCCACCAACATCAGAGGCCGATCCCGAACACGGGGACCGGCCTCTTTGCTCTTGGTGCACACGCGGCGCTGCGGGCGTTCGCGGGCCATGGGCGCGGTTTCGCGACTCCGTCGACACCCTCCTTGACTTGGGAGCAACGACATGACCCCAGACACCCTGCATCCGCTGGCCAAGGACTATCTGCGCCGATCGGCGCATGGCATCACGCTGGGACATCCTGGCTCCACGGGGTGAGAGACCGGCGGCGTCAGCAACTGTAAGGCAGATGACCGGGCGCCGGGACCGGGCGCACACATGCCGGTGAACCCCGGGGCCCGGCGCAATCACCCCGCGGGGGTGACGACCGTGCCGGGCGGGACCGGGCAGCCTGGCTGAACGTGAGGGTCCGCTGTGAGTGAAGCGGCCGCGCCCCGTCGAGGCCACCGAACCGGTAGCCAGCCGCCAGCCGCATAGTGACACCATGACCACCACGACGATGGGCTGGCCCGGTCAGCCGGTGATCTACGAGATCAACACCGCGGTCTGGCTGGACAGCCTGTCCCGGGCCTCCGGGCAGCGGGTCACCCTGGCCGACGTCGCCCCTGCCGACTGGGATGCGGTCACCCCGGACGGTGTCGGCGCCGTCTGGCTGATGGGGGTGTGGGAACGGAGCCCGGCCGGGCTGGCCATCGCGAACGCGGACGGCGGGCTGGTGGCGTCGTTCCGCGACGCGCTGCCGGATCTGCGGCCTGCGGACGTGATCGGCTCGCCGTACTGCGTGCGCCGGTACGTCGCCGACCCGGGCTTCGGCGGCCCGGCCGGGCTGGCCGCGGCACGTGCCGCGCTGGCCGCCCGCGGCGCAAAGCTGCTGCTCGACTACGTGCCCAACCATGTCGCCCCGGACCATCCCTGGGTGACGAGCCACCCGGAGTTCTTCGTGCGCGGCGGCGAGCACGACCTGCAGTCCAATCCGGCGGGCTGGATGTCAGCTGGCGGGCAGGTGCTGGCCCATGGGCGTGACCCGTACTTCCCGCCCTGGCCCGACGTGGTGCAGCTGGATGCCTTCTCGCCCGCGCTGCGGGCCGCGACGGCGGACACGCTCGCGAGCATCGCCGGGCAGTGCGACGGCATCCGTTGCGACATGGCCATGCTGATGACCGATCAGGTCTTCCACCGGACTTGGGGTGACCGGGCCGGGCGTGAGCCGGCCGCGGAGTTCTGGCCCACCGTGCTCGGGGTGCTGCGGCGCGCTCACCCGGAGACCGTGCTCATCGCCGAGACCTACTGGGATCTGGAGTGGGAGCTTCAGCAGCAGGGATTCAGCTTCTGCTACGACAAGCGGCTCTACGACCGGCTTGTCAGCTCCGACGCCTCAGCCGTCCGCGATCACCTGCGCGCCGACCTGAGCTACCAGTCCCGGCTGATGCGCTTCCTGGAAAACCACGACGAGCCCCGGATCGCCAGCCGCCTGCCAGCGGATGCCGAGCGGGCCGCGGCGGTGGCCGTCGCCACGCTGCCCGGTGCGACCATGTGGCACGAGGGGCAGTTCGAGGGCCGGCGGGTGCGGCCGCCGGTCTTCCTGTCCCGCCGCCCGGACGAACCGCTCGACCACGGCATGGCCGGCTGGTACCAGCGGCTGCTGGCCACTGTCGCCGGTCACCGGGTACGGACCGGCGGCTGGCGGCTGCTGGAAGCTACCGGCTGGCCGGACAATCAGTCCTGCCAGCACCTGCTCGCCTGGTCCTGGGACAGCGGCGACGGCAACGGCGACGGCAGGGACCGGCACTTGGTGGTGGTCAACTTCTCCGGGCAGCCCGCGCAAGGGCGGATCCCGCTGGGCTGGCCCGACCTGCCTGGCCGCGGCTGGCGTCTCACCGACCTGCTCGCCGGGACCGTCTTCGAGCGGGACGGCGATGAGATGGCCGGTCCCGGGCTGTTCGTCGCCCTGGACCCGTGGCGCTTTCACCTGCTCGCCTTGAGGTGATCCGCACCGGCGCGGCCGTGATAGGCGCGGCCGCCCCGGCGTGCCATTCTTGCCCGGAGTTGTCCGCATGGGCCGGGGAAACCCGCGAGAATCCAGGGCGTCATCGATCGCAGGGGAGCCGACTGTGAAGTTCTTCCGTGGAGTGGGCCGGGTCGTCGACTGGCTTGGCCTGCGGGTGCTGCTTCTGCTGGTGATAGGCCTGGTGGGCTACTCGCTGCTGCAGCCCCTGATCTGGTCGGAGGTGCTGAACCGGAGGCTGCCCGCCGTCTCCCCCGATCTCGCCAGCCTGGTGGGCATCGTGGTGACGATCATGTCCCTGGTCCTCGCGGTGTTCGGGGTGGTCGCCTATCAACTCGTGGAGCGGCGAACCGAGGCGCGGCTGGAGGAGCGGGGCACGAAGCTGTACGACGACCTGCGGACACGGGCCGAGAGTGACGCCGGGGATTTGCAGGACAATCTCAGGCTGAACGCGGCCATCGCGAACTCGAAACTCTTCATCAACATCAGCTACCAGGCCTTCCTCAGCTACGAGGACTTGTGGCGGAAGGCCAATTACTCAGACTCGTTCATCAAGAGCAACGCAGACGTTCAGGAATTCCTGGAAAGTGCCATTAGCAATGCCGAGGAGGCGAGCGGTGAGCTGGGCCGGGTCCCTGACCGTCTGCATGACCGGCCCAGGTACCAGCAGGGCGTCCGCATCTGCACCGGCAACATGGTGTATTACCTCGCCACTAAGGCCGACCCGGGGGACAGGAAACGGGTGCTCGATATGGCGGCGGAACTGGATCAGCAGGGGATAGACGTGCACAAACTTGAGACCGTTGCCTGGGCCTACCTGCGCTACAGCGAGCCTGGGCAGCCTCTCTGGGATCAGGGGCTGGCAAAGCTTGCCCTGGTCAGGCGGGATGAGAGCGCATCGCCGGGCAACCGGGAAAAGCAGCGGAGGAGATACCTGGGGGCCTTCGCCGGGAAGGGCGCGGCGGCGATAGCGGCCGCGCTGGACGGGCAGGACCCCACGCCCCCGGCTCCCCCGCCCCCGGCGCCTGCCTCGCCAGGAAACTAGCCGGGATCAGGCCGTACTACTCCCAGGCAGAATCGTCGTCGTCGGTGAAGGCGTCTGCCGTATCCGGATCCAGCCGGACCTTCATGCTCATACATCCATGGTATCGGCGCCGGCCAATGCCACCGCCGGCCGCGGGGGAGCGTGGGCGCGGGGAAGCCTGGCCCCAGGGAAGCGTGGCCGTGGGGAAGCGTGGTCGTGGGGGAAGCGTGGCCGCGGGGGTGGTGTCGGCGTGGCGGCCCGCCCCCGCGCCCGGCCCGCTACGGCCCGTGCTGCCATACGCGCACGTAGTCGACCCGCATGGTGGCGGGTGCCAGCACATGCCCGCCGATCCGCGGCTCGGTGGCGTTGTTGAGGACGAGGTACATGGGCGCAGAGGTGATCCCGGACCGGATCGTCCCCATCACCTGGCCGTCGTAGTAGTAGGTGATGGATCCCGGCTCCCAGTCGGCCCCGTAGGTGTGCCAGCCCCCGGCGACACGCGCCTGGGTACAGTTCCCCCGCTTCTTGGCCTGGTTGATGAAGTGCCAGCAGGCCCTGCCCTGGAGGCCTTCCAGCACGTCGATCTCACCGTCCTTGGGCCAGTGCTGGCCGACCGCCCAGAACGCGGGCCAGTTGGCGATCCGCCGTCCCCCGGGCAGCCAGATGCGGGCCTCCAGGAAGCCGAAGCTGAAGAAGAGCTTTCCCTGGGTGTTCACCATGCCGCTGGCGTAGGGCCTGGTCTGGCCCCCGCAGCTCTCCGGCTTGCTGATCAGCGTCAGCTCGAGCGCGCCGCCCGCCAGCGTGACCTGGGCCGGGTCGTAGCATTCCAGCTCGGCCGGCTGGACCGGCACGGTGATGCCTCCCGACAGCCAGCCGGTCGACCAGTGGGCCGTGTCCAGCGACGCGGCGTTGAACCCGTCCTGGAAGATCAGGTGCCACGGGCCGGGCGGATTCCCGGCCGGCAGCGGGGCCGGCGGCCCCGGCGGCCGCGAGGTCGCTGGGGAATGCCCGGACACCGCCGCGCCGGCCTGGCATGCGGACAGGCTCACGGTGACCAGCGCGGCGACGGTCACCGCCATCCGCATCCTGGCCGGACCGCGAGCCATGCGCACGGCATCCCCCTCCCCGCACCGGGTTCCCAGCCTGCCGCTGCGGCTTGAGCGTATCCAGGTCCAGCGCCGTCACGCAGTGGATCGGCCAGCGTTCCCGGGCCCGGCAGGCCGTCGGTCAAGCCGCCGGTAACGCATGGTCAGGGAGTCCACACGGAACGGTCAGCCCACTGGCCCGATTGACAGCCGGCCGCGCCGACACCTAGCCTCCCTAGGCATGGACTCCGAGAAGCTCAAGGGCAACCTTGACCTGCTGCTGCTGTCGGTCCTGGCGGCCGGGCCGGGCCATGGCTACTCGGTCATCAGCCGGCTCCGGGAGCGCAGCGAGGGCGCCTTCGACCTGCCGGAGGGCACCATGTACCCGGCCCTGCACCGGCTGGAGGCGGCCGGGCTGCTGGCCAGCACGTGGGACCAGGCGGCTGGGCGCCGCCGGCGCATCTACCGGCTCACCGCGGCCGGGCAGGAGTCGCTCTCCGACCAGGCCCGGCAGTGGCGGGCGTTCAGCGGTTCCGTCGCCCTGGTCATCGGCGGCAGCGCATGACCGGCATCCGGTCGCCGATGACGCCCACGGCCGGCCCGGCACAGGCCGATGAGCCGGTCCAGGAGTACCTCGACAAACTGCTGCTCACACTCACCGGATCACCGCGGCACATCCGGTACACCCTCGCCGAGGTGGAAGCGCACCTGCAGGACGCGGTGGCCGAGGGGCTCACGGCCGGGCTGTCTGACGCCGAAGCCCAGGCCGCGGCCGTCCGGCGGATCGGCCCGCCGAGCGCGGTGACCGGGCACACCGCCCAGTTCGCCCAGCCCATCGCGGCTCTGCTCCGCCGGGCCGTGCTGGCGGGCTCGCTGATCGGCGGGGTCGGGCTGGTGGCGATCGGCGTGGCCGGGGCGATCTCCTGGGCTCTGGCCGGCCTGGCGGGCGGCCTATTCGTGATCGCCCGGTTCCCGCCCGGCAGCTACAGCCAGGCGGACTGCGCCCGCTGGCTGGCCGGCGACCCCGGCACCCGCAACTGCGTTACCGCCATGACCGCCGATCACATCGGTGACATCGTGCTCTGGTCCACCGCCGCGGGCGTGCTCGGGCTGCTGGCTCTGCTGGCCTTCGGCGTTCTTCAGCGGCGCTGGCGGGACCACGGCACCCTGACCGCGCTGCCCGCCGGCAGCGCGGAAGCGGTGGGCGTGATCCTGGCCGGCCTGGTGATGGTGGCCACCCTCGGCATGGCGCTCAACAGCATCACGGCCACCCGGGGGGCAGGTGCCGGGCAGCCGTTCAGCCTGGCCACGGCGGCCCTGGCCGCCGCCGTCTACTTCGCCGTCCGCCTCCGGCGGACGGCGCGTGGCGGCTGACCGGTCAGCGGGGGAACTCCGCGCGCACGCCGACCAGCCGGACCGGCCTGCGGCTGGTGAACTGGCCGAGCACGGCCTGGGCGGCCTGCTCGATCGCGGCCGCGTCGCCGGTGGCGGCGGGCAGCTTGCGGCCGTGGATCCGGGTGAAGAACGGGACGTAGCGGACCTTCACCTCCACCCGCGCGGCGGGCCGCTGCTGCTCGGCGATCTCGGCGGCCACCTGCCGGGCCAGCCGGCTCACCTCCTGCCGCACCTGCTCCCAGTCGGTCAGGTCCTGCTGGAAGGTGACCTCCCGGCCGTGCGAGCGCGGCACGTAGGGCGCGGATTCCACATGCGCCGAGCCGAGGCCGCGCGCGGTCTGCACCAGCCACGGCCCGGTGGTCGGCCCCAGCTGGGCGGCCAGTGCGCGTGGATCGGTGGCCGCCAGCTCGGCCACGGTGCCGATACCCAGCCCGGCCAGCCGCTGCGCGGTCTTCGCCCCGATCCCCCACAGCGCCTCCGTCGGCCGGCCGCCCATCACCTCCAGCCAGTTGCCGTGGGTGAGCCGGAACACCCCGGCTGGCTTGCCGAACCCGGCCGCCAGCTTGGCCTGGAGCTTGTTCTCCCCGATCCCGACCGTGCACTCCAGCCCGGTCGCGGCAAGGACCCGCCGCTGAATGACGTACGCACAGCCCTCCGGGTCGCCGGTGTCCACCGCCAGGAACGCCTCATCCCAGCCGAACACCTCCACCACCGCGCCGGTAGCGGCCAGCGCGGCCATCACCTGCGCCGAGGCCGCCTCGTAAGCCTCCCGGTCCACCGGCAGGAAGACCGCCTCCGGGCAGCGCCGGTAGGCGGTCCGCAGCGGCAGCCCGGAGTGCACCCCGCAGGCGCGCGCCTCGTAAGAGGCGGTGCTGACCACGCCGCGTTTGGCCGGATCCCCGTCGCCGCCGACCACCACCGGCCGGCCGCGCAGCTCGGGATGGCGCAGCACCTCGACGGCCGCGATGAACTGGTCGAGGTCGACGTGCAGGACCCAGTGGGCCATGCTCCAGTCTCACCCGGCCAGCGGAGGGCGGATCCACCAGCCCACCCCCACCCGGGCCGACGGAGGGCGGGACGTAGTCTCGTTTTGGCGTGACTCAGCCGTGACGGCGTACGCTGAGGGCGCCGCAGCGGCCGCGGCGTGGGGCCTGACGGGAGGTGGCCGGTGGGGCTGACCGGGTTCAGCGGCCTGCCCGCCCTGTTTGCCGCCCTGATGCAGCTGGCCGGGCACGCGCTAGCCGCCCCGCCGTCGGTGATGGCGGTCGCCGCGACCCTGCTGGCCACCACTGTGGTCACCGGCGTGCTGGCGGCGATCCTCGCGCTCGCGGCCCGCGGCGCCCGCACGGAAACCGTCGGGCCGCTGGTGAGCCGCGCCTCCGCACTGCGGCAAAAATCCTGGTGCGCCGCCTACCTGCGGCAGCGCGATCCAGACGCGCCCGGCCGGGCCAGGCCCAGGGCACCTTCGGCGGCCCCGGCGGCCGCCTGATCACTGCGGGCCGCCGGGGCGCATTGAGCGCGCGGCGCCGGTGTGCGCTCTGCCCTGAACCCGCTCGCATCCGCCCGGGCACCACCCCGGCGATGGTGATCACGGCCGTCTCCAGCCGTCAACCGCCGTATCTGGCCCGCTGGAGGGTGCTCACCATGCTCAGTCTGCTCAACATTCCCGTTGGTATCGCCTATTACATCGTCTCCGCCCTGGCCTCCGGCCTGACCCCGCTGCTCGGCGGCGCGGCCGCCGCGATCGCGATCGTCGTGTTCACGATCGGGGTCCGGCTGCTGGTGCTGCCGCTCAGCCTGTCCGCGATGCGGGGGCAGGCGGCGCAGGCCCGGCTCGCGCCGCAGGTCGCCGAACTGCGCCAGCGCCACGCCCGCGACCCGCAGCGGTTCCAGGCCGAACTCAACGGCCTGTACCAGCGGGAGGGCACCAGCCTGCTGGCCGGCTGCCTGCCGCTGCTGCTGCAGGCGCCCTTCTTCAGCGTCATGTACCTGCTGTTCCGCTCGCCGCGGGTCGGCGGCACGGCCAACGGCCTGCTCGGCCACCACCTGCTGGGCGCGCCGCTGGCCAGTCACTGGCTGACCGTCCCCGGGCCGGTGAGCTGGCAGGGCGCCGTCTTCCTGGGGGTATTCGGCGTGCTCGCGGTGATCGGCTGGCTGCAGGCCCGGCTGGCACGGGCGCCAGTGGCCGCCGCGCGGCCCGCGGGCCAGCCCGCCGGTGCGGCCCGGCTGTTGACCGTGCTGGCCCCCGCGATGACCGTGGTCATGGCCGCCATCGTGCCGCTGGCCGCCGGGCTCTACCTGGTCACCACGACCGCCTGGACGCTCGCCGAACGGTGGGTGCTGCGGCGCCGGGTCGCCGTGACCGCCCCGGTCAGCCCTTCGGAGAGGCCGGGCAGAGGACGGCGAACGACAGGGCAGCGCCGTTGAGCACGAGCACGCCGGTGTCGGCGACCGCGGTCAGCTCCACCGTGACGAAGCTGCCCGCGCCCATGGCGGCCATGATCTGGCTCTCCAGCGCGGCCAGGTCGGTCAGCGGCGGCAGCGGGTAGCGTGGCTGGCCACCGGCGCCGGCCGGGGACGGCAGGTACAGGCACGGCTCCGGCAGCTGGGCGCCGCTGGGAATCACCCCATGCCCGGGTCCGGGATCCATGACTGCAACGCTCCCCACGGCCCGGGGCGACAGCAGGAGCCTGCCCGCAAGCGGGCTGGCCAGCGGCAGCGCGACCGGTGAGCCGGCGGTGAGCTGCCCAGCGGTGACCGGCGGGTCGACGTACCAGGCGGTCGGGTCACCTTCGATCCGCAGAATGCTGAACATCGGGCTCCTCACCTGCTTGCGCCGGATCGTCTCGGGATGGCGGGGGTGACGGGGACAGGCCCAGCTGCGCGCCGAGCGTCGCTGCTTCGGTGCGGTTGCGCACGCCCAGTTTGTCAAGGATGCGCGATACGTGCACGGCGACTGTCCGGTCACTGATGAACAGGGCCCGGGCGATCTGCCGGTTGCTGTCGCCCGTGACCAGCAGGGCCAGCACGTCGGTCTCGCGGTCGGTCAGGTCGTACCGGGCGCGGGCCGCGGACGGCCTGGCTGGCGGCTGCGGCTGGGTGGCCAGCCTGGCCCGTTGCGCCAGCTCACCGGCCATGGCCAGGAGCGGCGCCGACGGGAGCTGGCCGGCCAGGGACTGGCACGCCGCCAGCGCACGTTCCGCCTGCTCCCGGCGGCCGGCCCGGGCCGCCGCGCCGGCCTCGCGCAGCCGCGCGTAGGCCTCCCGGTACGGCTGGCCAAGCCGCTGCCAGGCGTCGGCCACCGCCCGCCACACCGCCCGGCTGCCGGCTCCCTCCCGGCGGGCGTCCTCGGCGGCCACCAGCGCGCCGAAAGCGGCCACCGCGGGCTGCCCGGCCCCGTGCTCGCCCGTGATCGCGCGGGCGCGGGCGGCCAGGCCGGACGCCGCCTGCTCCCAGCCGTCCGGGAGGCGGCCCGGCCGGGCGGCACCGGGCAGCGCAGCCAGGTCGGTGCTGGCCCGGGCCCCGGCGGCGAGCAGCCGGATCTCCTCCTCGGCCAGCGCCGCCCCGGCCAGCGCGGCCAGCCCGGCCAGCACCTCGCCCGCCGCGGTGACCGGGTCCCCGGCGTTCAGTGCGTGCTCGGCCAGGCAGGCGTGCAGCGGCCCGTGCAGCCGCGGGTCGTCCGGTACCGGCCGCAAGATGCCGGCCAGCGACTCCACCTGGCTGGATTCGCCCCGGCCGGCGGCCAGTTCCAGCTGCAGCAGCTGCAGGTAGTGGGTGACGTTCGCCTGGGACTCGCTGAGCAGCTCGGCCAGCAGCCGGCCGGCTTCCGCCCACCGCCCGGTCTCGACCAGCACGGCCGCGGTGTTGTTGTCCAGCACCCAGGTCAGGGCGGGCGGGGCGGCCAGCGAGCGGGCGGCCTCCCGGCCGGTGCGCGCGACCGCCAGCGCCTCGGTGAGACGGCCGGCGGTATAGAGCAGGTACATGTGGTTGGCGGCGGCCCGGACCACCCCCTCGACACTGCCGGCCTGGTAGGCGAGGGTGAACGAGGTGTCCAGGGCGGCCAGGCCCTCGGCCAGCTGCCCGCGCTGGGCCTGGACGATACCGAGCGTGGCCAGCCCGTGTGCCTGCTCGATGGCCGCGCCGGTCTGCTCGGCCAGCGCGACCGCCTGCACGGCCAGTGGCATCGCCGCGCCCGGCTCGCCGCGCAGCATCCGCCAGGTGGCGAGCGCGGCCAGGACCCGGGCCTGCAGGGCCGAGGGTGGCTCGGCCGCCAGCAGCGCCCTGGCCTGCTCGGTGGCCTCGACCGCGGCGCGCAGGTCGCCGGCCTCCCAGTGGTAGCGCCCGAGCCGCTCCAGCAGCCGGGCCCGGCCGGCCGCCCGGGCCGTGCCGGACTGGGCCAGCGCGTCGGCGGCATATCGGGCCGCCCGGTCCGGATGCCCGGCCCAGCTCGCCGCCTGCGCCGCCTCGGCCAGCAGGCCATGATCCGGCCCCGGCAGCCACTGCGCCAGCTCGACCGCCATGGTGTAACAGCGGTCGGCTTCCGGGTAGGCCCGCGCGGCGACCGCCTGCCGGGCGGCCAGCACAGCCGCCGGAGCGGCGCGCTCCGGCCGGTCCGCGAGCCGCCAGTGCAGGGCCAGCCGGGCCTGATCCAGCTCGCCCCGGGCGGCCAGCGCGGACGCCAGCCGGTGGTGCAGACGGCGGCGTTCACCGGGCAGCAGCTCGTTGTAGAACACCCGCCGGATCAGCGCATGGCCGAAGGCGTAGCCGTCGGCGGCCGGGACCAGCAGCCGGCGCGCGACCGCCTCCCGGGCGGCGGCCAGCAGCGCGTCCTCCGGCAGTGCCACGGTCGCGGCCAGCAGGTCGTGCGGCATGCCGCCGTCCATCACGCACACCTGGTCGACCAGCGCCCGCACCTGCGGCGCCAGCCCCGCCGCCCGGGCCAGCACCGCATCCGCGATCGATGCCGGTGGCCGATGCTCGCCGGTGGCCGCCATCTCCAGCGCGTACAGCGGATTGCCTTCGGCCGCCCGGACCACCGCGGCTACCTGGTCCGGGCTGGTGCCGGCCGGCACCTGGCCGGAGACCAGCCCGGCGACCTCGGCCGGGGCCAGGCCGGCCAGCCGCACCCGGGTCACCCGGGGGTGCCGTTCCAGGTCGGTCAGCCACCGCCGCGCCTCCTCCGCCAGCTCGTCGTCCCGCATGGTCGCGACCATCAGCAGCGGATGCGCGCGCAGCCGGACGGCCAGGAAGGTCAGCAGCTCGTGCGACGACTCGTCGGCCCAGTGGAGGTCCTCAAGCACCAGCACCTGCGGAGCCTGATCGGCCAGCCCGGCCAGCAGCCCGGCCACCCGCTCGAACAGGCGGTGCCGCGCCACCACCATGTCGGTGCTGCCGTCGTCCGCCAGCAGCCAGCTGACCTGCTCGCCCAGCGCGGCCAGGAACGGCCCGTAGGCCAGGGAGGTCCCGGCCAGTGGCGCCGACTCCCCCATCCGGACCTCGGCCTGGCCGGCCGGTGGTGCTGCCTGGCTGAGCAACTCCTCGACCAGCCGGGTCTTGCCCAGGCCGGCCTCGCCGGTGATCAGGAGCAGCTGGCACTGGCCGGCCAGCGCCCGGGCGTAGGCGGCCGTGATGGCCTGGCGCTCGTCGTCCCGGCCGACCATCGGCAGCAATCCCGCCACATCATGAAAGTGTCCGGGTCACGGCCGGGTAGTCAATCTTCGCCAGCCTGAATACGAATGACTGCCGATGTGGCGGTACGCCCTTTTCCGCAGCCTGGGCGGTATGACATCGCAGCCGTTCAGCACGCCGGCGGCCATCGCCACCGGGTTCGGCCGGCCTCGCCCCGGCGCCCGGCGGATGCGCCTGGCCACCGGCTGGCCAGGGCCGACCCGGGCCCAGCTCACCGCCCGCAACGAGCAGCTTGGCTCCGCGCTGGCGGCGTCGACCGTGCAGCTGCACCGGCAGGCGGCTGAGCTGCGCGACCAGGCCGGCGAGCTGCAGGCGTCACGGGCGCGGATCGTCACCGCGGCCGACGCCGAGCGCCGCCGGATCGAGCGCAACCTGCACGACGGCGCCCAGCAGCGGCTCGCCGCGCTGGCCATCAAGCTGAACCTGGCCGCGGAGCTGGCCGGCCCCGGGGCCGGGGAAGTCCGCGGCCTGCTGGCCGAGCTGTGCCACGACGTCAGGGATACCGCCGAGGAACTGCGGCACCTGGCGCACGGCATCTACCCGCCACTGCTGGCGGAGTGCGGGCTGGCGGCCGCGCTCACCGCGGCGGCGGGCAGGTCGGCCATCCCGGCTCAGGTCGAGGCCACCTCGCTCGGCCGCTACCCGGCCGAGGTCGAGGCCACCGTCTACTTCTGCTGCCTGGAGGCCATCCAGAACGCGAGCAAGCACGCCGGAGCCGGGGCCACCCTGACCGTGCGGCTGCGGGCCGGGGCCGGCCTGCTCAGCTTCGAGGTCACCGACGACGGCGCCGGGTTCGATCCCGGCCAGCGCGGGCACGGCGCCGGGTTCGTCAACATGACCGACCGGGTGCGCGCGCTGGGTGGCAGCCTGCGGGTGGAGTCGGCTCCCGGCCAGGGCACCGTGGTCAAGGGGACGGTCCCGTGTGGCCGGGCCTGACCCGGCCAGGCATCCTGGTGTCATGGACAACGGCCTGATCAGCCACCCGGACAAGGTGCTGTTCGCCGAACGGGGGGAGACCAAGGGCGACCTCGCCGGGTATTACCAGCGGGTCGCCGGGCCACTGCTGCGCACGATGGGCGGCCGGCCGGTGCTGCTGGAGCGGTACCCGGACGGGGCGGGTGGCAAGTCGTTCTTCCAGAAGCGGGTGCCCAAGAACGCCCCGGAATGGCTGCAGACCACCACCGTGGCCACGGTGAACGGCACCACGTCCGAGGCGCTGGTGGCGGCCGACATCGACCACGTGCTGTGGGCGGTGAACCTCGGCTGCCTGGGTTTCCACGTCTGGCCGTACCTGGCCGCGGACCCGGAGCACATCGACGAGCTGCGGATCGACCTGGACCCGACCCCGGGGGTGGATTTCCGCCACATCCGCCAGGCCGGCCATGAGCTGCGGCGGCTGTTCACCGAGCTGGGCATCACCGGCTACCCGAAGACGACCGGCAACCGCGGCCTGCACGTCTACGTGCGGCTGGAGCCGCGCTGGGACTCCTACCAGGTGCGTTCCGCGGCCGTGGCCACCGGCCGCGAGCTGGAGCGGCGCCGGCCCGATCTGATCACCGCCGCATGGTGGAAGGAGGAGCGGGGGGCGCGGGTGTTCGTCGACTACAACCAGAACGCGCCGCACAAGACCGTGTTCGGCGCCTGGTCGGTCCGGGCCCGGCCGGGGGCCCAGGTGTCCACCCCGGTCGCCTGGGAGGAACTCGACAGCATCCACCCGGACCAGTTCACGATCGCCTCGATGACCGACCGGCTGGCCGCGGCCGGTGACCCCTGGCTGGGCATGAACGACCAGCCCCAGTCGCTGGAGCCGCTGCTGGAGATGAACGCGCGGGACCGGGCGGCCGGGCTCCTTGACGCGCCCTGGCCACCGGTCTACCCCAAGCAGCCGGACGAGCCGCCGCGGGTCGCGCCCAGCCGCGCGAAGAAGCCCTGACCGCGGTGAGCGGGGATCCGCCCGGGGAGCCAGTCACGTTCGCCGGGGTGTCGCTGGACTGCGCCGAACCGGACGCGCTGGCCAGCTTCTACCTGAGGCTGCTCGGCGGCGAGGTGATGTGGCGGTCGGCCAGCAGCGCCGGTGTGCGGGTGCCGGGCGTGCTGCTGGTGATGCAGCGGGTCGCGGGCTACCGCCCGCCGGAATGGCCAGGAACCTCGCTGGTCCACCTGGACCTGGCCGCGGGTGGTGACCTGGTAGCCGCCACCGCCCGCGCGCTCGCCGCCGGCGCCGTCCCGGCGCAGCACCAGCCCGATCCACGCTGGCGGGTGCTGCTCGACCCGGCCGGTCACCCGTTCTGCATCACCACGCTCACCCCGCCGGACGAGCCGCTCTGACCCAGCCTGGCGGGCCGGGCGAGGGGACCCGGGCGGCCATGACCCCCGGCCCGGGCCCCCTGCCGCCTGTCACAGCTGGGTGGTGACCGCCTTGACCTCGGTGTAGGCCTCCAGCACCTCGTGGCCCATCTCCCGGCCCCAGCCGGACTGCTTGTAGCCGCCGAACGGCAGCGCCGCATCGAACACGTTGTAGCAGTTGATCCAGACCGTGCCGGCCTTGATCTTCTTGGCGAGGGCATGGGCCTTGGATATGTCCCTGGTCCAGATGCCGGCCCCGAGGCCGTACTCGGTGTCGTTGGCGGCGGCCGCGATCTCGTCCAGGTCGCTGAACGGGGCGGCCACCACCACCGGCCCGAAGATCTCCTCCCGGACCACCTTCATGTCCGGGCGGGTGTTGGTGAGCACGGTGGGCTCGACGAAGTAGCCCCGCTCGCCGAACCGCCCGCCACCGGTGACGGCGGTGGCGCCCTCGGCCTTGCCGGACTCCAGGTAGCCGGTCACCCGCTGCAACTGCTCGTCGGAGACCAGCGGGCCCATCTGGGTGCCCTGCTCCATGCCCGGGCCGAGCCGGATGGACTTCGCGATTTCGGCGACCCCGTCCACGACCTCGTCGAAACGGCTCTGCTGCACGAACAGGCGGGAGCCCGCGACGCAGCACTGCCCGTGGTTGAAGAGGATCGCGCTGGCGGCACCTTCGATCGCGCCCGGCTCGGCGTCATCGAACACGATGTTCGGGCTCTTGCCGCCCAGTTCCAGGCTGACCTTCTTCAGGTTCCCCGCGGCCGCCTGCACGATCAGCCTGCCCACCTCAGTAGATCCGGTGAAGGCGATCTTGTCCACGTCGGCATGCGCGGCGAGCGCCGCCCCGGCGGTCTCGCCGAAACCGGTCACCACGTTCACAACGCCGTCCGGCAGGCCGGCCTCGGCCATCAGCTCGGCCAGCCGCAGCGCGCTCAGCGGGGTCTGCTCGGCCGGCTTGAGGATCACGCAGTTGCCGGCCGCCAGTGCCGGGCCGAGCTTCCACGCCGCCATGAGCAGCGGGAAGTTCCAGGGGATGATCTGGCCACAGACGCCGACCGGCTCGCGCAGGGTGTAGGAGTGGAAGTTGGCACCCGGCATGTAGGGCACCGAGATGCTGATCGTGTTGCCCTCGATCTTGGTGGCCCAGCCGGCCATGTAGTGGAACAGGTCGGCGGACAGCGGCACGTCGGCCGCCTGGGCGATGACGAACGGCTTGCCATTGTCCAGCGATTCGAGCTGGGCGAGTTCGTCGGTGTGCTCCAGGATGAGGTCACCTATCCGCCAGATGATCCGGCCGCGCTCGGAGGCGGTCATCCGGCCCCATGGGCCTTCCTCAAACGCCTTGCGCGCCGCCCGCACCGCGCGGTCGATGTCGTCGGCCTCGCCCTCGGCGATGTGCGCGAGGGTCTCGCCGGTCGCCGGGTTGGGCGTGGCGAAGGTCTTGCCTGACGCGGCGTCGGTCCACTGCCCGTTGATGAACAGCTGCCGTTGCGCCCCGATGAACTGCTCGACGTTGCGGTCCAGAGTCACTGTCATGAATGCTCAACTCCCTTGCCCGCGGCGCAGCCGGCCACCCGTCGCGGCCGGCCGGCGATCGCCGCGCAGGCAACGGCCAGCGGCCGCGCCTGATCCCGGTAGTCACAATGAGACTAC
>DATDGI010000309.1:0-3363 GCA_036522155.1 Streptosporangiaceae bacterium | reverse complement strand
ACGCTGGCGCGGCTGGGGACACCGGCCCGGCCGGGGACGCCGGCCCGGCAGGGGGCACCGGCCCGTCCGATGAGATCGCCGGTGAGGCCGGGGACGGCGGCGCGCAGGCCGGGAGTGACCTGGCCGTGGCGGCCGGAAACGGCGACGTGCCGACGGCCGCTGACGGCCCGGCGGACATCAGCGACGCTGACGGCGGCCAGCAGGCCGCGGGCCGTCGGCGGCACCGGGCCGCGACCCGCGAGCAGGGCCCGCCGGAGTCGTTCGCCCAGCCCAGCCCGCTGCCCGGCTTCGGCCCAGCCGGTGACGGCAGCGCCGCCACCGGGCCGGAGGCGGGCGAAGCCGCGCCGGGCTGAGGGCACCGCCAGGTCTGATAACCTTTCCCAGGATGGATCTGGGGGTGGGGGACCCTCATACGAGTCCCGTGCTCAGGCAGGCGAGCCCCTGAAGCAGCCCCAACAAGGCAGAGAGTGAGTTCTCGGGTGTACGCGATCGTGCGCTGCGGTGGCAGGCAGGAGAAGGCGACGGTGAACGACGTCCTCACCGTCGACACGCTGCCGGGCGAGGTCGGTTCCAGCGTGACGCTGCCCGCCTTGCTCATCGTCGACGGCAGCAAGGTCATCAGCGACCCGGCCGAGGTGAGCCGCTACCAGGTCACGGCCGAGATCATGGGCGCCATCGCCGGCCCCAAGATCAACATGATTCACTACCGGAACAAGACCGGTTACCGGCGCCGGCTGGGTCACCGCCAGCGCTACACCCAGGTGAAGATCACCGGTATCTCGGACGGTACCGGCCCCGCCAAGCGCAGCACGGCCAAGGCCAGCGCGGACAAGGTCGGCGCGGACAAGGTTGGTGCCGGCCAGGCCAGCGCCGGGAAGACCCCGGCCAGGAGCAGCGCGGCGGGCAGCAAGACGGCCGCGGCCGGGAAGAAGGGCTGACGATGGCACACAAGAAGGGCGCGTCGTCCAGCCGGAACGGCCGTGACTCGTCGGCGCAGCGGCTGGGCGTGAAGCGGTTCGGCGGCCAGCGCGTCAACGCCGGAGAGATCCTGGTCCGCCAGCGCGGTACCCACTTCCACCCCGGTCCCGGGGTCGGCCGTGGCGGGGACGACACGCTGTTCGCCCTGGTCGCCGGCTACGTGACGTTCGGCAGCGTGCGGGGCCGGCGGGCCATCAGCATCGTCGCCGAACGGCCGACCGGCAGCGCCGTCCCGGCGGCGAAATAGGACGGTTCCGCGAGCAGATCGAGGCTGATGTCAGGGGCGGACCGCACGCCGGTCCGCCCCTGACGCATCTGGCGCCAGCCCGGCGCCAGTCCGGCCAGCCAGGAGGAAGGCAGCAGTGGCTGAGTTCGCCGACCAGGCCGCCCTGCGGGTGAAGGCCGGGGACGGCGGGCACGGCTGCGCGTCCATCCACCGGGAGAAGTTCAAGCCGCTCGGCGGCCCGGACGGCGGCAACGGCGGCCGGGGCGGCGATGTGATCCTCGAGGTCGACCCGAGCTCGGCCACCCTGCTCGACTTCCACCGGCGGCCGGTCCGCCGGGCCGGCAACGGCAAGCAGGGGTCCGGCTCGAACCGGAGCGGCGCCGCCGGCGCCAACCTGGTGATCGGGGTACCGGACGGCACCGTGGTCAAGACCGGGGACGGCGAGGTGCTCGCCGACCTGGTCGGGGCGGGCACCAGGTTCGTCGCCGCCCGCGGCGGCCGGGGCGGCCTCGGCAACGCCGCGCTGGCCTCCCCGCGGCGCAAAGCCCCCGGGTTCGCGCTGCGCGGCGAGCCGGGCGCCGAGCACGCCCTGGTGCTGGAACTGAAGACCGTCGCCGACGCCGGCCTGGTCGGGTTCCCCAACGCCGGGAAGTCCTCGCTGATCGCGGCCATGTCCGCGGCCCGGCCCAAGATCGCCGGCTACCCGTTCACCACGCTCACCCCGCATCTGGGGGTGGTCGAGGCGGGCCAGACCCAGTTCGTGGTGGCGGACGTGCCCGGGCTCATCCCCGGCGCCAGCCGCGGCAAGGGCCTCGGGCTGGACTTCCTCCGGCACGTGGAACGCTGCGCCGTGCTGGTGCATGTGCTGGACTGCGCGGCCGGACCGGCCGGGGAACCGGGCCGTGATCCGGTCGCCGACCTCGACGTGATCGAGGCGGAACTGGCCGCGTACGAGGCCGCCACCGGCGCTGGCCTGGCGGGCCGCCCCCGGCTGGTCGCGCTGAACAAGATCGACGTCCCCGCCGCCCGGGACGTGGCCGAGCGGGCCGCGGCCGAACTCACCGGCCGCGGGCTGACCGTCGCCCTGGTCTCCGCGGCCAGCCACGAAGGGGTGCGGGAGCTCGGTTACCTGATCGGGGACGTGGTGGCGGCGGCTCGGGCGGCGGTCCCGCCGCCCAAGCCGACCCGGCAGGTGATCCGCCCCGCTCCGGTGAGCGGCCCCGAGTTCGAGGTGGTGGCGCTGGGCGGCAACACCTTCGCCGTGCACGGCGACAAGCCGCGCCGGTGGGTGCTCCAGACCGACTTCGGCAACTCCGAGGCGGTCGGTTTCCTGGCCGACCGGCTGGCCCGGCTGGGCGTGGAGCAGGCCCTGGCCGAGGCCGGCGCCACCGCCGGCGCCGAGGTGATGATCGGGGATGGCCCGGACGCGGTCGTGTTCGACTGGGACCCCGACATCCCGGCGGGCTCGCCGCACCGGTTCGGCCCCCGCGGCACCGACCGCCGCCTGCCCCGATGACAGCGCCCGCCGCCCGCAGACGTGGTCGATTCGGGTCGCCATCACAGCCCAAATCGACCACATTCCGGAGAAAGGGCCGGGAAGCTGCGTGAGCGGGCCGCGGGCCGATATCGCGGGGGCGGGGCGGGTGGTGGTCAAGGTGGGGTCGTCGTCGCTTACCACCACGGCGGGCGCGATCGACGATACGCGGATCACGCAGCTGACCGAGGTTCTCGTCGGCCGGGTACGCGGCGGCGGCCAGGTCGTGCTGGTCACATCCGGCGCGATCGCCGCCGGGCTGGCGCCGCTCCGGCTGTCCCGCCGCCCGAACGACCTGGCCACCCAGCAAGCGGCGGCCAGCGTCGGGCAGGGCCTGCTGATGGCCCGGTATTCGGCCGCCTTGGCGGCCCTTGGGGTGCAGGCCGGGCAGATCCTGCTCACCGCCGACGACCTGGTGCGCCGGGCCCACTACCGCAACGCCCAGCGCACCCTGAACCGGCTGCTGGAACTGGGCATCCTGCCGGTCGTCAACGAGAACGACACGGTCGCCACCGACGAAATCCGGTTCGGCGACAACGACCGGCTGGCGGCGCTTGTCGCGCACGTCACGCGGGCGAGCGCGCTGATCCTCCTGTCAGACGTAGACGGCCTGTACGACGGTGAC
>DATDGI010000308.1:0-3550 GCA_036522155.1 Streptosporangiaceae bacterium | reverse complement strand
TGGATCAAGGCCTCGCCGGGCGTTGCTACGCCGCGGCGGGGCCGTCGTGTAACGGAGTCTGGGAGCCAAATCCGGGAGCCAACGCGAACGGATGGGCGTGGACAATCGCGGACTGTCGTGGGTGCGTGCTACAGGTAGAGGCGATCCGCGCGGATGCCCCTGGACCGCACCAGACGGTCAGTCCGTGCGCTACGGACATGGACAGGCAGCCACCCGGGTACCGCCTGGTCCGCTCGCCCGGCCGAGCCGACCAGGCGATCACACTCGACGCCGCGCAGCGGGCCGTGGTCGACCACGCCGGGGGCCCGTTGCTGGTGCTGGCCGGGCCTGGTACCGGCAAGACCGCCACCATCGTGGAGACGGTGGCTGACCGCATCGCCAACCGCGGGATCGACCCGGAACGGGTGCTCGTGCTCACCTTCAGCCGCAAGGCGGCCGAGGAGTTGCGGGAGCGGATCACCGCCCGGCTGCGCCGGACCACCCGCGAGCCGCTGGCCCTGACCTTCCACAGCTACGCCTACGGCCTGGTGTGCCGGGAGTACGTGCTGGCCGGCGACGAGCCGCCGACCTTGCTGTCCGGCCCCGAGCAGCTGCTGGAGGTCCGGCGCATGCTCCGGGGGGAAGCCGGGGACGGTGGGCTGCGCTGGCCGGAGCGGCTGCGGCCGGCCCTGGCCACCCGTGGCTTCGCCGCCGAACTGCGCGACTTCCTGCTCCGGGCGGCCGAACGCGGGCTGGACGGCCCGGGCCTGGCCCGGCTCGGCCGGCGGCGCGGACGGGACGACTGGGAGGCGGCGGGCGGGTTCCTCAGCCGGTACGAGGCGCGGTTCGACCTCGCCCCGGTACCCGCCTACGACTACGCGGAGATCATCAGGATCGCCGCCTCGCTGCTGGCCCAGGGCGCGGTCAGGGACCGCGAGCGCAAGGCCTACGACGTGGTGCTGGTGGACGAGTACCAGGACACCGACCCGGCCCAGGAAGCGCTCCTGCACGCGCTCGCCGGGGACGGCCGGGAGCTGATCGCGGTCGGCGACCCGGACCAGTCGATCTACGCCTTCCGCGGCGCCGACGTCCACGGCATCACCCGTTTCCCGCGGCTGTTCCGCACCCCGGACGGCCAGTCGGCCAAGGTCATCGCGTTGCGCACCTGCCGCCGCAGCGGCCCGGTGATGCTGGCCGCCTCGCGGCGGATCGCCAGACGGCTGCCGGCCGGGCTGGCCGGCCACCGTGAGCTGGCCCCGTCCCCGTCGGCCCTCACGGGCGCGGTGCGGGTGATCACCGCCACCAGTGCCAGCCAGGAGGCGGCGGTGGTGGCCGACGTGCTGCGCCGCGCCCACCTGCAGGACAGGGTGCCCTGGTCGGCCATGGCCGTGCTGGTCCGGTCGGTGACGCATCAGGTCCCGCTGCTGCGCCGGGCGCTGATGGCGGCCGGGGTGCCGACCGTCGTGGCCGGGGACGAGCTGCCGCTGACCGCCGAGCCGGGGGCGCAGCCGCTGCTCCTGCTGCTGCGCTGCGCGCTGCGCCCGGACGCGCTCGACGAGGATGCCGCGGCGCAGCTGCTCACCGGCCCCCTCGGCGGCACCGACGCGCTCGGCCTGCGCAGGCTACGGCGGGCGCTGCGGATGGCCGCGCAGGCCGCGGGCGCGGAACCGGCCACGGAGCCGCTGGCGGCAGCCCTGCGTGACCCGCGCGAACTGCTGCTGGCCGACGGCCCGGCCGCGGATGCGGCGCGGCGGGTCGCCGCCCTGCTCAGGCTGGCCGCTGGCACGGCCGCCGAAGGCACCGCGCACGAAACGCTGTGGGCGGTGTGGGCGGAGTCCGGCCTGGCCCGGGCCTGGCAGACGGTCAGCGCGGCGGGCGGGGCCCGCGGCGCGGCCGCCGACCGGGATCTGGACGCCGTGGTGGCGCTGTTCGAGGCGGCCGAGCGCTTCACCGCCCGCCTCCCGCCGGGCTCCCCGCAGCTGTTCCTGGACAGCCTGACCGGCCAGGAGATTCCGGGCGACACGCTGGCCCAGCGTTCGCCCCCCGGCGAGGCCGTGCGCCTGCTCACCGCCCACCGGGCCAAGGGCCTGGAGTGGGACGTGGTGGTGGTGGCCGGTGTCCAGGAAGGCATCTGGCCCGACCTGCGGCTCCGCTCGTCGCTGCTGGGCATGGACGAGCTGGTGGACATCGCGGACGGGGTGGCCGGCCCGGCCGGGACCGACGCGGCGGCCGCTGCGCTCGCCTCCAAGCTGCTGGCCGAGGAACGGCGGCTGTTCTACGTCGCGGTCACCCGCGCCCGTCGCACCCTGGTGGTGACGGCCGCCGGCGGGGACGATAGCGAGGAGCGCCCGTCCCGCTTCCTGGCCGAGCTGGTGGGCGACAAAGTCGCGATCGAGCACGTGTCCGGCTCTGGTGTGCGCTGGCTGTCGCTGCCCGCGCTGACCGCGGATCTGCGGCGGGCCGCGGCCGACGTCCGGTGCCCGCCCGCCCTGCGCGAAGCCGCCGCCGCCCAGCTGGCACGGCTGGCGCAGGCCGGGGTCCGCGGCGCCGACCCACGCCAGTGGTACCAGCTCACCGAGCTGTCCGAGGCCGGCCCGCTGGCCCACCCGGCGCAGGTCCCGCTCACTGGCCCGCCACCGGGCTCCTCCCCGGAGCCCGCCCTCCTCCCCGGCCCGCCCGCCGGCGCCGAGCTGATCAGGGTCTCGCCGTCGCAGGTGGAAACGTTCACCCGGTGCGGGCTGCGCTGGCTGCTGGAGATCGCTGCCGGGGCCGGATCGGCGGACGTGGTCCGTCATTTCGGCATCGTCATCCACGCTGCCGCCGTGCTGGCCGCCGAAGGCGCCACCGAGACCACGATCGACGAGCGGATCGACGAGGTCTGGCACCACCTGGACTTCGGCAGCGCCTGGTACAGCGAGAAACAGCGGGAACAGGCACGCCAGATGGTGGCCAAGTTCCTGGCCTGGCACCGGGAAAACCCGCGGGAGCTGGTGGCGTACGAGGAGCGGGTGCGGGCGCAGGTGGGCGCGGTGGAGATCACCGGCCGGGTGGACCGGCTGGAGCGCGACGGTGAGGGCCGGGCCATCGTGGTCGACCTGAAGACCAGCTCCACGCCCGTGCCCAGCGCCGACCTGGACCGCCACCCGCAGCTGGGGGTGTACCAGCTGGCCGTGCTGCTGGGCGCGTTCGAGCGGCTGGGCCTGACCGAGCCGGGCGGTGCCGAGCTCGTCCAGGTCGGCAAGGCGAGCCTGGCCGCGCAGGTTCGGGTGCAGCCCCAGCGCTCGCTGATGGACGACCCCGGTCCCGGCTGGGCGCAGGATCTGGTCGAGACGGTCGCGGCCGGCATGGCCGGACCGCTGTTCGAGGCCAGGCTGAACCCGGGCTGCCGGAACTGCCCGGTCGCGGCGTGCTGCCCGGCGCAGGCCTCGGGGGAGCAGGTGACGACGTGACCGCGCCGCCCCGGTACAGCCCGGCGCAACTGGCCCGGCTGCTCGGCCTGCCCGAGCCGACCAGTGAGCAGGCCGCGGTCATCGCCGCCCCGCTGCAGCCGCTGGGGGTGATCGCCGGGGCC
>DATDGI010000307.1:0-8053 GCA_036522155.1 Streptosporangiaceae bacterium | reverse complement strand
AGGGCGGCCTGGGCTTGGTTGTAGGTAAACGGGGTGGAGTAGTCGTCCGAGGCCATCGTCCCGCCCCGCTCGAACCGCTGCTCAAGCACGACCACGTCCGCGCCGGACCGGGCCAGGTAGGCGGCTGCGGTCAGGCCGTTCGGCCCGCCACCGATGATGGCGACGTCGTAATCCCCGGCCACGGCGCTGCCTACCCGGCCAAGCTCGCGGCGGGGTCCCGCGCCAGCAGGCGCGGAAGATTGTGCTCATACCACTCGCATGGCCGGGCGGTCCACCACGGCTGATCGCGTACGCCCGCATCCGCGGCGACGACCTGGGCGGCGTTGTAGCCGGCGGCCATCCAGCTGAGGCCGACCGGCCAGACCCCGTTGGACATGTACAGCCCCGCGATCGGCAGCCGGTAGGGCATGCGGTCGAGGATCCACTGATCCTCCGTGAAGTCCCCGCCGACCACCTGGCCGAACTTCGCCGACCGGTTGAGCCGCCAGTTGTCCAGCGGCGTCCAGTCGTAATAGTCCAGGACCGCGGCGTCCCAGTCCCGCACGAGCTGGCTCATCATCGAGTTTCTGGCGGCCACGAGCTCGTGGCGCAGCGGCCCGTCCCATGACCGCGGCCCGCCCAGGCCGTGCAGCGCGTACGGGAAGCATTCCTCGGCGCGGAGCACCGTATACCCTTCGGGCGAGGTGCTGGTCGGGTCCGCCGGGGCCGGGTAGGTGAACTCCATGAGCTGGCCGGCCGCTTTCCAGGTTTCGTTGCCGAGCATGTCGACCAGGTACTGCTTGGTACCCTCCCAGGAGTCGAAGGCCCGGTACACCAGGATCGCCTCGTCGATCAGCGGGTCGAAGTCGCCTGAATGCCACGACAGACGCCTGTCGAGCAGCCACGATGTCACGTGCGACCCGCGCAGGCCCATCTTCCAGTACCGCATCTTCGCGGCCAGGAGCGGGTCGGCGGATTCCAGTACGTGATCCCCGACCAGGCGTAGCGTCTCCGGGACGCCCACGTTGCTGATCACGGCGAGCCGCGCGCGGACCTCCAGGCCCGGATAGACGGACCGCTGCGACAGCCGGACGCCGGCCGCGCGGTCGTTCTCGACGAGGACTTCCTCGACCGCGGCCGACGTCCACAACTGCCCGCCGTGGTCGAGGAAGCACCGCGTCAGCGCATCGACCTGAATCTCGTTGCCGCCGATTCCGACGCCCGTGGTGTAGTAGAGGGCGAAGGTCGTGCCGAACGCACCCTGCCCCCGGGCGAACGGGGCGCCATGCTCCCAGAACGCCACCGGGGTCATCAGGATCTGCCGGCACGGGTCGGACTCGAACGTGCGCTCGCACAGTTCGGGTCCGGTCATCTCCATCATCTGCTCGACCGGGAAGTCCATGGCGTAGGCGCACAGTTCGAAGACCCGCGGCAGCTTGTTCGGGTCGGGGTGCGGCGAGAAGGAACTCAGCTCGTTGAACTCCACCATCGTCTCGTGGACCCGGGACTGGATCTCCAGCATCCGCTGGCCATCGCGGCGTGAATGCCGGGCGAAGTTCTCGGCGGTCCGCGCGGGATCCTGGCAGATCAGGCAGTTGGTGCCGTCCCGGTAGGTCGTGGCGAGCACGACCGGTGAGGCGGCGAACCTGAACCCGTAGCGAGCCAGGTCCAGGTCGGCGATCACCGGTGAGTTGCCGGCGAATGAGACCCCTACGTGCGGGCTGTCCAGGGTCTGCGGCCACGTCTCGTGCGTGCAGCAAAACGACCCGGGTTCGGCGTTGGCCTCCACGACCAGGACCTGCAGGCCGGCCTTTTGCAGGTACGCGGCGGCCGGCAGGCCGCCGGACAGCCCGCCGCCGATGACGATCACGTCCACCGCCAGGGGTTCGGCGGCGGATCTCGGCGCCATCAGGACTCCCTGCCGAGCAGGGCGATGATGTCGAAGATCACGGTGGCGGCGGCGATCGAGGTGATCTCGGCGTGGTCGTAGGCGGGTGACACCTCGACCAGGTCGGCGCTGACCAGGTGGAGGCTGGTCAGGCCCCGCAGCACCCGGAGCAGTTCCCGGCTGGACAGCCCGCCCGCCTCCGGTGTCCCGGTGCCCGGCGCGTAGGACGGGTCAAGGACATCGATGTCGATGGACAGGTAGACGGGCAGGCCGGCCACCCGGTCGGTGATCGCGGCGATCGTCCCTGGGACCCCGAGGTCGTCGATGTCGCTGGCCCGGATGGTCCGGAAGCCGAACCGCCGGTCATCGTCCAGGTCGGCGCTGCCGTAGATCGGGCCGCGGATGCCGACGTGGATCGAATGATCCGCGACCAGGAGGTTTTCCTCGAACGCGCGGCGGAAGATCGTGCCGTGCGTGGTGGGCGCGTTGAAGTAGGTGTCCCAGGTGTCCAGGTGCGCGTCGAAGTGGACCAGCGCGACCGGGCCGTGGACGCGGGTCACCGACCGCAGCATCGGCAGCGCGATCGTGTGGTCGCCGCCGATGGCGATGACCTTCCGGCCGTCCCGCAGCAGTTCGCTGGCGTGCCCGGCGATCTGCTGCACGGCCTCGTCGATCGAGAACGGCGTGACCGGCACGTCCCCGGCGTCGGCGACCTGGATGGCCGCGAACGGGGCGCAGTCCAGCTCGACGTGATGACCGGGCCGCAGGTGCCGTGACGCCTGCCGGACCGCCATCGGGCCGAACCGGGCTCCCGGGCGGTAAGAGGTGCCGTTGTCGAACGGCACGCCCAGGACGGCGACGTCATAGTCCGCGACCCGGTCGATTTCCGGAATCCGGGCGAACGACCCCGAGCCGGCGAACCGGGGCACCTTCCTCCCGTCCACCGGCCCGACCGGCTCGCGCGTGGGATCAGGCATGGAGCCTCCCGTCAGTGGATCGCGAGAAGTCAGGCACGGGTCCGGGTCACTCCGCCGTTGGGCTGCAGCACCTGGCCGATCACCGCACCCGACCCGGGGCCCGCCAGGAAGGCCACCGCCGCGGCGATGTCCTCCACGCTGGCAAGCTGGCGGACCGGGATGAGCTCGCGGTAACGCTCGCGCATCTGGTCCAGCGTGAGGCCGGCATCGTCGGCATCGACCCGCAGCTGCTCGGTGTCGATGAAGGACGGCGCGATGGCATTGGTGAGGATTCCCTGCGGGCCCAGTTCCCGGCCCAGGCCCTTGGTCAGCGCGATGAGGCCCGCCTTGGAGGCGGCGTAGGCGGTGGCGTTCGGGTGCCCGATCACGCCCCAGCCCGACGCGATGATCACGATGCGGCCATGGCGCTGCGCGCACATGGCCGGGATGACGGCCTGGATGATCCGGAAGTGCCCGGACAGGTTCACGTCGATCTGATGCCACCACTCGTCCGGCTTGGCCTCCAGGAACGGGCTCATCGCCATGGCCGCGGCGTTGGCCACCAGGACCTGCACCGGGCCGAGCTGGCCGGCGATGGCCGCGACCATGGCCGGCCCGGCGGCGGGGTCGGCGATGTCCGCCGGGACGGCGAGGCCGCCGATCTGCCCGGCGAGCGCGGCCAGCCGGCCGTCGTCGGAAATGTCGTTGACCGCGACGGCGAACCCGTCGGCGGCCAGCCGCACCGCCGTCGCCCGGCCGAGCCCCTGGGCGGCCCCGGTGACCAGGGCCACCGGGCGCCGTGCCTGGCCCGGGCCGGTCTGGCCAGCCATGTCAGATCACCGCCCCGGCATTGGGTGACAGGACCTCGCCGCAGTACATGGACCCCTCGGTGGCCAGGTAGTACACGGCGGCAGCGATCTCGTCCGGGGTGACCAGCCGGCCCAGTGGCAGGGTGGCCAGGTAGTCGGGCTTGCGCCACAGTGAGTCGGCGGCCAGCAACGGGGTGTCGGTCGGCCCGGGGGCCACCGCATTCACCCGGATGGCGGTCTCCGCGACCTCCATCGCCAGCGACTTCACCAGGCCGAGCACGGCTCCCTTGGCCGCGACGTAGTGCAGATCGGTGGCGCTGCCCGCCAGCGCCAGCTCCGAGGAGATCGCGACGATGGTGCCCTGGCCCCGGCGCAGCATGTGAGGCAGCACGGCCGCGCAGCAGTTGACCGTCCCTCCGAGGATCACCGCGAGCATCCGGTCCCACTGAGCGCGGGTGATGTCCGCGACGTCGATGCCCTCCTCGTAGTAACCCGCGGCGCTGACCAGCAGGTCGATCTGGCCGAACTGCGCTGCGGCCTGGTCCACCGCCGCGGTCACCGCGGCCCGGTCAGCGACGTCGGCCTGCAGCGACAGGTCGGTGCCGGACGGGTTGAGGTCGATCCCCGCGGTCCGCCAGCCGGATCGGCGCATCAGCGCGGCGCATGCCTGGCCGATCCCGCTGGCGGCACCGGTGATGACGGCGGCGGGCCGGCCGCTGCCGTCTGGCGTCACGCATCCTCCACGTCGATCACCGCGTGGGTCACGTGTGCGGCCTGTGCCCCCGCCGACCCGGGCCGGAAGGCCCACCAGCAGATGATCGCCCCGACCACGCCCAGCAGCCCGGTCATGATGAGGACACCCCAGTTGAGGTACCACGCGCTGTTCACCGGCCGGGGCCAGACCAGGTTCACGATCTCAGCGGTCAGCCAGATCGCGGCGACGGCCGTCACCAGCCGGATCGACCGTTCTCCCCACGCGCCGCTGGTCGGCCGCTGGCCGCGCCACTGCTTGTACCCCAGCGCCGCGATCGGCAGGTAGTAGGACAGGATGAAGCCGAAGGCGGAGAACGACACCAGCAGCGCGAACACCTTGGACGCGCCGGCGAAGATCAGCGCCCCGGCGATGACCACGGTCAGCGCGATCGCCCACCGGGGCAGGTGCTCGCGCCCCGACAGCTTGCCCAGCAGCCGGGTTCCTGGCAGCACCTTGTCCCGGGCGTTGGCCCAGATCGCCCGGGTCACCGCGGTCTGCACCGCGATCATGCTGGAGGTGAAGCCGACCGCGAGCGCGATGAGCAGCGACCGGCCGGCCCCCGACCCGTAGGCGGTCTCCAGGGTGGTGGCGATGGGGTTGGTGTCCTTGCCCGACATCACCGCGGACATGTCGGGGATGGCCAGCACGAGGCCGAGGCAGGCGACGATGACCAGCACCCCGCCGACCGCGAGCGAGAGAATGACGGCCTTCGGCAGGACCTTCCGGGATTCCTGGACCTCCTCGCCGATGGACGCCGAGGCCTCGAAGCCGATGAACGAATAGGCGATGTACGCGACCGGCAGCAGGAACGCCCCGAACAGCCAGCCGGCCCCATGCCCGGTGCCGGCCGTGTTGAAGATGATCGACAGCGGGTTGACCCGGTGGCTGATCAGCAGCGTGATGCCGATCCCGGCGGAGGCGATGATCTCCGCGCCCAGGGCGATGAAGATCAGGCCCTTCAGCAGCCGCCCGCCGATCAGGTTCACGGCCGAGCCGCCCAGCAGGACCCCGACCGCCACCAGTTCGACGGTGGTCTGGGAGGGAGAGTTCACGCCCGCCGCACCCAGGATGTAAGGGGACGCGGTGATCGGCAGGACCGCCAGGGTGAGCGTGAGCCCCCACATGTAGGACCAGCCGGTGAACCATCCGTAACGCGGGCCGATCAGTTCCCGCGACCAGGCGTACACACTGCCCTGAAGCGGCCATTTGGAGACCAGGTTGCCGAAGACGCCACATACGAACAACTGCCCGACCAGCACCAGCGGGAAGGCCCACAGGAACGCCGGGCCCGCCGCGATCAGGCCGATGGCGAACACGGTGTAGATGCCGACGATGGGCGACAGGTCGGCGAACGACAGCGCGAACGCCGAGCGCAGCTTGAAGTCTCTGACCGGCCGCTTCTCTGCCGGATCTGCGATCGTCGACATCTCAGTCATGGCTGTCCTCTCAGGCGGGAGGTTGGTCCTGTGGCCGGGCGACCCAGTAGGCGTCGGCGGGAAGGACCGGCCGCGGGCTCGTGCGGGCCGGCAGGTTCAGTGACTCTGTGTGCTCGGCTACCTGGCCCACCGTGGTGATCCAGAGCCCCTCAAGCGACTTCATCCGTTCGATCAGCCGCTCCAGCGCTTCGGCCCGGGACGGCCGCCCGGACAGGAAGGGGTGGCAGCACAAGACGAACGCCGCGCCGAGCCGGTGCATCGCCTCCAGCTCCAGCGTCCACATCTCCAGTGCCTTGGCCGGGCTCTCGATGACCCCCGAGCCGATCAGGCCGGGCAGGAACGCGTACTGCTCCCAGTCGTCCAGGCCCCACGACACCGGTATCTCGACCAGCGTCCCGGCCGCCCCCGGGGCTGCGGGCCGGGCGCCGTGCTCCTCATCGACGGCCAGGACATACGGGTAATCGGCGTCCATCAGGCTGGAGTCGTACCGGAACCCGCGTTCGGCCAGCAGCTTGGGCGTGTGGAAGTTCATCTCCCACATCGGCGCCCGGTAGCCGACGGGCCGGACGCCGGCGACGTCATGGAGCGCCTGGAGGCCGAGGTCGAGCATGTCAGCCTCGGTCTTCTCGTCCATGCCGATGGTGTTCTCGTGGAAGTAGCTGTGGTGCGCGATCTCATGGCCGGCCTCGGCGACCGTCCGCACCACCTCCGGGTAGCGGTGTGCGGAGTAGCCGGGGATGAAGAAGGTCGCCGTGATCCCATGCCGCTGGAGCAGGGCCAGGATCCGGGGCACCCCGACCAGCGGGCCGTACGACTGGTGGCTCATCGGGGTCATCCGGCTGATCGAGGAGATGTCCGCGGTCAGCACCGCCGCCTCGGCGTCCATGTCGAAGGTGAGGCAGGCCGCGGCGGTTACCCCGGGTGGCCAGGTGATCGGCTCGGGCGGAACGGAAGCGCTTGCCAGCCGGCCGGCTGGCTGGGGTGGTTCACCGCGGGTCATCGGCGGCTCCAGCGCTGGTCGTTGCCGGTGACAATACGGATCATGACTGGCAGGAGCCATCCGACTTGCGCGCAAATCTTCCCAACGGGCTTGTACTGGGGTATGAACTGGTGAATCAGGGCCGAAGGGCCACCGAGCACTGGTGCGGCGACCGGCACCGCAGATGCCATCTGCCCGTCCGCGGGCAGCCCGGGGAGCTTGGATGTCGATTACCGTCCGTGAGCTTCTGCAACTGCCCCATCTGCGGCTGACCCTGACCGCGGGCGAGGCCGGCCTCGATCGCGAGGTCAGCTGGGTGCACAGCTCGGATCTGCCGGACCCGTGGCAGTGGCTCGGGCCGGCCGAGCTGCTGCTGACCAACGGGACCAGCCTGAGCGCGGAGGAGACGGCCCAGGTCCGGTTCATCGACCGGCTGGTGGAAGCGGGCGCCAGCGGCCTGGGCATCGGGGCGGGGATGCCCGGCCCGCCGCTCTCCGCCCAGGCCGCCCGGCGGGCCGATGAGCTCGCGCTGCCGCTGATGGCTGTCCCCTACAGCATGCCGTTCACCGCGGTGGCCCGGGCGGTCGCCGACGCCAACGGCCAGGAGGAGGCGCTCCTGCTCGGGCGGGTGGCCCGGGTCTACGAGGTGCTGCGGGCCTCGGTGATCGCCGGGCACCCGGGGCCGGAGCTGTTCCGGCGGCTGGGTGAGGAGCTGGGCGTGCGGCTCTTCCTGGTCGACCCTGAGACGGGACTGTCCTTGTTCGGCAACGGGGAGCGCACCGCCTTCGCCTCGGCGCTGGCCAGCAGTTACGCCGCCCACGGCAACGCGATCCCCGGGGTGCTGCGGCTGAGCCGGCCGCAGGCCGCACCGGGCGAGCCCGCCGCGTTCGCCGTCGAGGTGCCTGGTGACCAGCCAACCGCGCTCGTCGCCGAACCGGTCGGCAGCCAGCCGCCCAGCCTGGTCCTGCTCCATCACATCGCCACCGGTGGCGCGCTGGAGCTGGCCCAGCTCGCCGCGGTGCAAGAGCGGCAGCAGCGGCTGGGCGCGGACCTGCTCGGCCAGCTTCTCGACCATCGCATCGACGAGCGGATGGCCGGGCCCCTGATCGCCGACGCCGGGCTGGATCTGGCGGCCTGCGTGCTGGCGGTGGCCAGGGCCGGCGACGGCCGGGCTGGCGCCGAACTGCAGCGGAAGCTGGCTCGCTCACATCTGCCGCACCTGCTGCTTGACCTTGATCATGTCCTGCATGTC
>DATDGI010000306.1:0-2561 GCA_036522155.1 Streptosporangiaceae bacterium | reverse complement strand
GCCGGCCGCCGTGGCGGACGACGCCGCCGCCGAACTGGAACTTGCCCCCGGGGAACTGGACGCGGCGTGGCGGGTCGCCGCCCGCACCGGGATGCTGGACGTCGCCGGCGGCCGCGCCGACATCGGGCGCCAGGTCAACGTGCTCGCCGCCGGTGACGCCGAGCAGGTGCTGGCCGTCTGGGACGACGCCCTCACCCTGATGCTCGACGCCGAGGATCTTGACGGCATGGCCACCGCCCTGTACACGGTCGGCGGGCCGGTGAAGATGGACGCCCTGTTCGACGCCTACGTGGCGGCCGCCGGAAGCGCGGGCGGCCAGCCCGGTCCCGATGACCCCGGCGGCGACGAGAACCAGGACCAGGCCGCGGGCCTGTCCTCGGCGCTGGAAGCGCTGGCCGACCTCGGGGTGGTCGAACTCGGGACCGATGAGTCCGCCGGCGGCCTGACCGTGACGCTGTCCCGGCTAGGCATCTGGGGGGTGCACCGGCGGCTGCGGGCCCAGGGCTGGCATGTTCCGGTGCAGGGCAACGGTGCCCGCGGCGACGCCGCGGCGCTGCTGGCCACCCTGGCGAGCTGCGACGTCGAGGACGGGGAGGCCGAGATCGCGGCCTGGCTGGCCGCGCGCACCGGCGAGAACGCCGCCCAGGAACTGGTCGAGGCGGCCAGCCAGGGATCACCCGGGCTGCGCGGCGCCGGATTCGCGGTGCTCGACCGGATCGGGGCCGACGCGGTGCCCGCCGTCCGGTCCGCGCTCGACGACCCGGTGCTGCACGCGCACGCGGCCGTCTGGCTGCACGAGCACGGGGAGGAAGCCGACCTTGGGCCCGGCGACCGGGCCTGGCTGCTGGTGGACCTGGGCGCCGGGCTGCTGGAGGAGGCCGACCCGCGGGACGTCGTGGCCGAACTGCTGCCGGATGTGCCGCCCGCGGCCCAGGCCGAGCTGGTGGCCGGGCTGTGGGAGGTGAGCCACCCGGGCGTCACCGACCTGCTGACCGCGCTCAGCGACCATCATCCGGATCCGGCCGTCGCCAGGGCGGCCAGGAAGGCGGCGTTCAAGGCACGGTCGCCGCTGGCCGGGCGGTCGGCCCGCGCGCGCAAGGCCGGAAAGACCTCCCGGAGTTCATAGAATTTCCGGCGGGGCCTGAGAACGCCGAAAGGACGGTGCCACCATCAGCGTCAAGCCCATCCGCATTTTTGGCGACCCGGTGCTGCGCACGCCCGCCGACCCGGTCACCGACTTTGACGCCGAGCTGCGCAGGCTGGTCGCGGATCTGACCGACACCATGCTGGACGCGCCGGGGGTGGGCCTGGCCGCGCCGCAGATCGGGGTCGGCCTGCGGGTGTTCACCTACCACATCGACGATCAGCTGGGCCACCTCATCAACCCGACGCTAGAGCTGTCGGCCGAGGAGGAAACCGACGACGAGGGCTGCCTGTCCTTTCCCGGCCTGGCCTTCCCGACCAAGCGCGCCTACGGCGTCGTCGCCCACGGCTTCGACATGTACGGGGAACCGGTCACCCTGACCGGCACCGGCCACCTGGCGCGCTGCGTGCAGCACGAGACGGACCACCTCGACGGGGTGCTGTTCATCGACCGGCTCGACCCGGCGCAGCGGAAGCTGGCCATGAAGGAGATCCGGGCGGCGGAATGGTGGGGCGAGCCTGTGCCCGAAGTCAGGATCTCGCCCCATCGCACCTGGGGTAAGGCGTTCTGAGGTGCGGGTGACCGCGCCGGCCGGCAGGGGGGAGGCGGGCTAGGCCATGCGCCTGGTTTTTGCCGGCACCCCGGCGGCCGCGGTGCCCTCGCTCGACGCGCTGCTGGCGTCCCGGCACGAGGTGGCCGCGGTCATCACCCGGCCGGACGCCCCGGCGGGCCGCGGCCGCCGGATCGGGCCCAGCCCGGTCGCCAAGCGGGCCGCCGGCGCGGGCCTGGAGGTGCTCAAGCCGCCCACCCCCCGGGACGAGGCCTTCCTCGGCCGGCTGCGGGCGCTGGCGCCGGACTGCTGCCCGGTCACCGCCTATGGCGCGCTGATCCCGCGGGCGGCGCTGGAGATCCCCCCGCACGGCTGGGTGAACCTGCACTTCTCGCTGCTGCCCGCCTGGCGCGGGGCCGCACCGGTGCCGCATGCCATCGCGCACGGCGACGACATCACCGGGGCGACCACCTTCCGGCTGGTCGCCGAGCTCGACGCCGGCCCGGTCTATGGGGTGGTGACCGCGCCCATCGGTGACACCGACACGGCCGGCGACCTGCTGGCCCGGCTCGCCCGGTCCGGGGCCGGCCTGCTGGTGGCCACCCTGGACGGGATAGAGGCCGGGCAGGTGCAGGCCCGGCCCCAGCCTGCCGACGGGGTGAGCTACGCGCCGAAACTGACGGCCGAGGATGCCCGCGTGCGCTGGCACGCGCCCGCGTATGTGGTCGGCCGCCAGATCCGCGCCTGCACGCCCGCGCCCGGGGCGTGGACGCTGCTCGGGGGAACCCGGCTGAAGCTTGGCCCGGTGCGGGTGAGCGTGCCCGGGCCGAAGGGAGCCGCGGCCGGGAACGGGCACGCGGCCGGGAC
>DATDGI010000305.1:0-3424 GCA_036522155.1 Streptosporangiaceae bacterium | reverse complement strand
CGTCATCGTCGCGGGCTGGGCGCCGGCCACGCCAGCGGTGATCGCCGGGTTGCTCACCTGGCTGGTGATAACCGCCCGCCGCGACCTTGCTCCGCCATCGTGACCGGATCGGGCGCGCCGCTGCCCGCCACGCCCGCGCCCGCCGGGCCGGTGCCCGCCCGGCCCGGCGGCGCCTGCGCCAGCGGGAGCCGGACCCGGAACGTCGTCCCCTGGCCCGGCTGGCTGTGCACCGAGATGCTGCCGTTGTGCGCGTCCACGATGGCCTTGACGATGGTCAGGCCCAGGCCGAGACCCTGGATGGCCTGGTCGGTGGCCAGCTCGGTGCGGAAGAACCGCTCGAAGATGTGCTGCTGCTCGTGCACCGACATGCCCATCCCGTTGTCGCTGACTGAGATCACCGCGCTGCGGCCCTGCACCCCCACCACCAGCGCGACCTCGCCCTCCTCGGGGGTGAACTTGAGCGCGTTGGACAGCAGGTTGTCGAGTAGCTGGCCGAGCCGACCGGGGTCGCCAGGGACGCCGGGCACCTCGGTGGCCGCGCAGGTCAGGCTGATGTGCTTCCGCTCGGCCGCGGATCTGGCGGTCTCGATGGCGGAGCGGGCCAGCTCGGGCAGGTCCGCCTCGCCGTGCTCGATCGCCAGCTCGCCGGTCTGCAGCCCGGCCAGGAACAGCAGGTCACCGACCAGCCGCAGCAGCCGGTCGGCGTTGCGGTGCATGACCGTGGTGAACTTGCGCCGTTCCGTGGTGAACTTGCGCCGCTCCCTGGCCAGCCCGGATTCCTCCGCGTCCTCCATCAGTTCCAGGTAGCCGATGATCGAGGTCAGCGGCGTCCGCAGCTCGTGCGAGACCACGGCGATGAACTCGTCCTTCATCTGGTCGAGCTCACGCAGCTGCTCGTTCTGCGTGGTCAGCAGTTCCTGCTGGGCCTGGGACTCGGCGTACAGCTCCGCGCTGACCAGCGCACTGCCCGCGTTGGCCGCCAGCAGCTGGGCCAGCGTCTCGTCGTCCTCGTCGAACCCGCCTTCCTTCCCGGTCAGGCAGAGCACCCCGCGGCTGGTGTCGACCCGCACCGGCACACCCAGGAAGCCGTCCAGCGGTGGCGGCGGGGCTGGCAGCACCGCGGCCGCCGGGTGACGGCTGAACTCACTGATCCGGACCGGGGCGCCCGGCCCGACCAGCGTCCTGAGCAGCTGCGGCACATCCGGCTGCCCGGCCAGCTGGTCATGGGCCGCGGCGGTCATGCCCGAGGTGAGGAAATGGCTGAAACCGTGGCCACCGGCGTCCGCCAGGCCGAACGCCGCGTATCTGGCCCCGATCAGCTCGCGGGCCGCGTCACAGGTCGCCTGCATCAGTTCGGCCGGCATCGGGCTCTTCAGCCGGGATGTGACATCGGCGAGCAACCGGAGCCGTTCCGCCCGCCTGCGGGCCAGCAGGGCCGCCGTCTCGGCCGCCTCCTGCGACCGGACCAGGGCCCGCAGCAGCCGGACGTCCTCCCGGCGGATCAGGTAGACCCGGCAGAACAGGGTGACCGCCGACGCCAGCACGAACACCTGGATCAGCAGATGCAGATCGGCCGGGACCAGCGTCAGCAGGATGATCAGGCCCAGGACCGCGGCCGCCGGGGGCAGCGCGTGCGGGCCGCTTTCCTTCTCCACCGGCGGCAGCACGAGCGCCCCGGTGAGCCGGAACGCGCGGGTGAGCGCGGCGGCGGCGATCAGCAGCAGGCCGAGCGTCCACAGCCCGTCGGCGGGATGCCCGGTCACCGACCTGGTGATCACCACGGCGGGCGCCCAGACCAGAGCGGCCAGCCCCATCAGGCAAAAGCCCATCGTGAACAGCCAGACCGAGGCGGGGATGCTGCGCAGGTCGCGGTGGATGCCGGCCATCTGGACGGCGTTGGCCGCGCACAGCCCGAACAGGGCGGGATAGAGGCTGAGGAACAGCGCGGGTACCACGGGCGTGCCCGGCGGGACCGGGACCAGCAGCCGGTCGATCGCCACGATCAGCAGGATCACCGGGATGGCGTCAAGCAGGAAGATGCCGAAGATCACCGCCCGGGGCAGCCGCCGGGCGTAGGAGGCCATGCTCAGCACCGCGAAGGCAAGCCACAGGCACCCCGCCACCGGGCTCAGTGCGCTGCTGGTCACGGCGAGCCGGTAGACCGCCCCGGCCACCCAGCAGACGGAGGCCGCGGTCCACATCAGCCAGGCGCCGCGTACCGCCGACCCCGGAGCCCGCAGCAGCCCCGCGGCGAGGGTCCCGCACACGGCCGCCATCCCGCTGACCGCCCAGCCCATCGTGACCAGCCAGGACGCGGTCCCGCCGGTCATCACCGCCCCGGCCGCGGCCGCCGCCAGCGCGGCGGCACCCAGGACCGCGGCGGCCACAATCAGGGCCCGGACCGGTTTTGGCATCGGCACCCAGCCGGACCGCAGGCCCCGGCCCACGGACAAGACCACGCCGGTCATCCGCACCCGGCCGGCTCACCCCCGCGGGCCCAGTCCCCACCGGCGCCGCCGGGGCTCATCGCGCCCGGACGGCGAACCCATCCCATCGCTCCCCCCAGCGAAAAGCGGCAGCGCCCAAGCCACTTTGATCACACTATCATCGTTATGCCGGCCAAAAGAGATCGGATAGATACACAACGTAACGCTTCCCCGCATCACCGTTTCCCCGCCGGGCCGCCTGCCCGCGCGGCTGAAGCACGGCCGCGGGCACCCGGCGGAGTGCCCGGCCCGACTGACGCGGCCGCCGGTCAGGGCATGACCGGGGGCATGGGCGGCATGGTATGGCGGGTACCCAGTTCCCTGGTCAGCGTGGCCCAGAACGCCGTCGAGGTGGTCCGCACCGGCCCCAGCCCGGACACCGTGCGGCACCCGCTCACCTTGACCAGGACGGCCGGGTAGCTCTGCCCGGCGCCACCGAAGACGAGCCGGTAGGACCCCCCGAAGTCGGCCGGGCAGTTGACCGGGAGGCCCGTCGTCGGGGGCAGGGCGCACAGCGCGCTGGCGACCGCCTGCACCCGCGCCGGGTCGCGGAAGGTGTAACCCACCGGCAGCACGGCCGGCATACGGCTGCGCTCCAGCACCCCGGTCAGGCTGACCACCAGCGTGCTCAGATGGCTGATGTTGGCGCACAGCGGGACGGCGCTGGCCGCCACGCTGCTGCTCCCGGCCGGGGTGGGCGCGGGACTGTTCGCGCCCGGGGGGATAGGGGAAGAACTCGACGCCGGGGACGGCTGGCCCCCCGATCCGGCGATCACCGTGCCACAGGCGGCCGCGCCGGTCACGACCCCGGCCACCATGATGGCCAGCACCCCCCACGTCATCGCCCCCGGTAGCTGGCGGCGTGTCATCATCTCGGGCTCCGTTCCACGTGCTGCCTGGCGGCCCAGGCCGGGCCGGCCGAGCCGGGGCCGGCCCGG
>DATDGI010000304.1:0-12218 GCA_036522155.1 Streptosporangiaceae bacterium | reverse complement strand
CAAGCGGCGAGAGATCGGCCACGGCGCGCTGGCCGAGCGGGCCGTGCTCCCAGTGCTGCCCACCCGGGAAGAGTTCCCCTACGCGATCCGGCAGGTGTCCGAGGCGATCGGGTCCAACGGCTCCACGTCGATGGGGTCGGTCTGCGCGTCCACCATGTCGCTGCTGGACGCGGGCGTCCCGCTCAAGGACATGGTGTCCGGCATCGCGATGGGCCTGATCAGCGAAGGCGGCGAGTTCGTCACGCTGACCGACATCCTCGGCGCCGAGGACGCGTTCGGTGACATGGACTTCAAGGTCGCCGGGACCAAGGACGTGATCACCGCGCTGCAGCTCGACACCAAGCTCGGCGGCATCCCGGCGTCGGTGCTCGCCGCGGCGCTGACCCAGGCCAGGGGGGCCAGGCTGACCATCCTCGACGTGATGCGCGAGGCCATCGACGCCCCGGCCGAGATGAGCCCGAACGCGCCGCGGATCATCACCATCAAGGTGCCGGTGGACAAGATCGGTGAGGTGATCGGCCCCAAGGGCAAGATGATCAATTCCATCCAGGAGGACACCGGCGCCGAGATCACCATCGAGGACGACGGCACCATCTACATCGGCGCCACCGACGGGCCGTCCGCGGAAGCGGCCCGGGCCACCATCAACGCGATCGCCAACCCGCACATCCCGGAAGTGGGGGAGCGGTTCCTCGGCACCGTGGTCAAGACGACCACGTTCGGCGCGTTCGTCTCGCTGCTGCCCGGCAAGGACGGCCTGCTGCACATCACCCAGATCCGCAAGCTGCACGGCGGGGCCCGGATCGAGAACGTCGACGACGTGGTCAAGGTCGGCGACAAGATCCAGGTCGAGATCCGCGAGGTGGACGACCGCGGCAAGCTGTCGCTGGTCCCGGTGGAGGTCGTGGAGCGGGAGGCGGCCGCCGGCGCAGCCGGTGACGGCAGCGGCGACCACGCTGGTGACCAGGGCGGTGACCACGGCGGTGACCGCGACGGTGACCGGGATCGGGACCGCGATCGCGGCGAGCCCCGCGGTGGCTACGGCGGGGACCGCGACGGTCACCGCACGCGTCACCGCGAGCGCCGGCGCCGCGACCAGTGACCCGGGGCACGCCAGCCGCGGGCAGCGACGTGGTGGCCCGTACGGTGCTGCCGGGCGGGCTGCGGGTCGTCACCGAGCACCTGCCCGCGGTGCGCTCGGCCGCGTTCGGCATCTGGGCCGGGGTGGGTTCGGCCGACGAGCAGCCGACCCACGCCGGCGCCACCCACTACCTGGAACACCTGCTGTTCAAGGGGACGGGCAAGCGCACCGCGCTGGAGATCTCCGCGGCCATGGACGCCGTCGGCGGTGAACTGAACGCGTTCACCGGCAAGGAGTACACCTGTTACTACGCGCGGGTGCTCGACGACGACCTGCCACTGGCGATCGACGTCCTGTCCGACATGGTGTCCGGGTCGCTGATCGAGCCCAAGGACGTGGACGCCGAGCGCGGGGTGATCCTCGAAGAGATCGCCATGAACGACGACGATCCCTCCGACACCGTGCACGAGGCGTTCGCGGCCCAGTTGTTCGGCGACACCCCGCTCGGCCGGCCGATCCTCGGCACCGCCGGCTCGATCAACTCGATCACCCGCGAGCAGATCGCCGAGCACTATGCGGCCAGATACACCCCGCCCAGCCTGGTGGTGGCCGCGGCCGGCAACGTCCGGCACGACGACGTGGTCAGCGGTGTCCGCGAGGCGTTCGGCGCCCACCTGGCCGGGGACGCCGAACCAGCCGGGCCCCGGCTGGCGGGCGGGGCGGCGCCGCTGCCCGGCGCGACCGGCCGCGGGGTGCGGCTGGTGTCACGCGGCATCGAGCAGGCCAACCTGGTGCTCGGCTGCGAGGGCGTGTCCCGGACCGACGACCGCAGGTTCGCCCTCGGGGTGCTGAACGCCGCCCTGGGCGGCGGCATGTCCTCCCGGCTGTTCCAGGAGGTGCGGGAGAAGCGCGGGCTGGCCTATTCGGTGTACAGCTTCGCCTCACAGCACGCCGACACCGGCATGTGGGGGGTGTACGTCGGCTGCCTGCCGGCCAAGGCCGAAGAGGTACTCGCCATCTGCCAGGACGAGATCGCCGCCATCATCTCCGGCGGGCTGACCGACGCCGAGCTGGCCCGTGGCCGGGGCCAGCTGCGTGGGTCTATCGTGCTGGGGCTGGAGGATCCGTCATCGCGGATGAGCCGGCTGGGCAAGGCCGAGCTGGTCTACCCGCGGCTGGAGCCGGTGGAGGAGATCCTGGCCTCGATCGAGGCGGTCAGCCACGACGACGTCCGCCGGGTCGCCGCCGAGGTGCTGGCCCAGCCCAAGGCGCTCGCCGTGGTCGGGCCGTTCGACAGCGACGCCGTCTTCACGGCCGCGCTGGCCTGACGCCCGCCCGGCCCGATCTGCCCAGGGAGGCAGTGATGATCAAGGTCGGGGTACTCGGGGCCAAGGGCCGGATGGGCTCGCAGGTGTGCCAGGCGGTGGCCGCCGCGGACGGCCTGACCCTGGCCGCCGGGGTGGACCAGGGCGACGACCGGGCCGCGCTGACCGGCTGCGACGTGGTGGTCGACTTCACCCACCCGGGCGCGGTCATGGACAACCTGCACTGGTGCATCAGCCAGGGCCTGGCCACCGTGGTCGGCACGTCCGGTTTCGACGAGGGCCGGGTCGAGCAGGTCAGGCAGTGGCTGGCCGCCGCGCCCGGCATCCGGGCGCTGGTCGTGCCGAACTTCTCCATCGGCGCGGTTCTGATGATGCGGTTCGCCGCCCAGGCGGCGCGCTTCTTCGAGTCCGCGGAGATCATCGAGCTGCACCACGCGGCCAAGGTGGACGCGCCGTCCGGTACCGCGTCCCGGACGGCGTCGCTGATCGCCGCCGCCCGGGCCGAGGCCGGGGTCGGGGCGCCGCCCGATGGCACCGTGACCGCCCTGGATGGTGCCCGCGGCGCGGTCGTGGACAGCGTGCACGTCCACTCGGTGCGGCTGGCTGGCCTGCTGGCCCACCAGGAGGTGCTGCTCGGCGGGCACGGTGAGGCGCTGACCATCCGGCACGACTCGATGGACCGGGCCTCGTTCATGCCGGGGGTCCTGCTGGGGATCCGCGGCGTGCTGTCGCTGCCGGCTGGGCTGACGTTCGGCCTGGACCCTCTGCTCGGCCTGGAAAGTTAGGCGTTACCCGCCGGAACCCGGCTGGACCACGCTGACCGACAGAATCTGCACCGGCTTGGTGCAGATCTGCGTGTTGTAGCGCAGGTAGACGGGGGTGGTCTGGTTCGGCGGGTAGATCTGCAGCCACTTCGTCGGCACCATGTTGCACTTGCTCGGCGGGAAGTTGCCGGCGTCCACGATCCGCAGCAGCGCGTTCGCGACCGCGCCCGGGGCCAGGGGCACCAGTTCCCGCGGCGGGGTCGGCATCTCCGAGGCCGCCAGGCCGACCTGGGTGACCGGCGTGCCGCTACCGGCCGAGACGCCCGGGTAGCCATAGAGCGAGCACGTCACGTTCGAGATGTTGGCGAAGTCGATCACCTGGTAGATGCTGCCCGCCGTGCCCTGGCTGAGACCGAGCTTGACGCCGAGCGAGCGGGTTGGGCACGGCGGCGGAACGGGGGCGAGCGGGGAGGACGGGACCTGCGAACTGGGGACCGGGACCGGACTGCTCACGGGGCTCGCTGAGGTGTTCGGGGTGACCGTGATCGTATGGGTGGGCCTCGGGGCCGGGCTGCTGTTGCAGCCGGCGGCGAGCGCAGCGACACAGCTGAGACCGACGGCAACGATCAGATGCCGGGCAGTGCGTGCGGGTGCAGTCATCGGGGTTCCTTGTGCTGGGCGGCTCCGCGAGCCGACTGACAGATATGACGTCGGCTAGACCACTCCGGTTGTCGCCAGACGGTCCCGGCTAGGGCACAGTTTGGCCTCACCCGCAGGTGGGCGCCACCGCCCCGGCCGGTAGGGTGGCCCGATGATATCGGCGGGCCAGTTGCTCGGCTTCACCGTCACCTGCCTGATCGTGATCGCGATCCCGGGGCCAAGCGTGCTGTTCGTGGTCGGGCGGGCCCTGGCGTACGGCCGCCGCACGGCACTGGCCTCGGTCGTCGGCAATGTCGCCGGGGTGCAGGTGGTTGCGGTCAGTGTCGCCCTCGGCGTGGGCGCGCTCGTGCAGCAGTCGGCCGCGGTGTTCACGGTGGTCAAACTGCTGGGCGCGGGCTACCTCGGGTGGCTCGGCATCCAGGCGGTCCGGCACCGCCACTCGCTCGGCGAGGCGCTCGACGTCGCGGTGGAGCCGCGCGGCGACCGCCGGGCCGCCAGCGAGGGATTCCTCGTCGGTATCGCCAACCCGAAGGCATACGTCCTGTTCGCAGCGGTGCTGCCGCAGTTCGCCAACCGGGCGGCGGGCCACGTCCCCGTGCAGTTGCTGCTGCTCAGCCTGGTCTCGCTGCCCATCGGGCTAATCTGTGACAGCGCCTGGGGACTGGCGGCCAGCGGGGTCCGTTCCTGGTTCGCCCGCTCCCCGCGGCGGCTGGCGCTGGTCGGCGGGCTCGGCGGGCTGGCGATGATCGGCCTGGGCCTGGCCCTCGCCGTCACCGGCCGCCGCGACTAGGCCGCGGCGCAGGCCGGGTGGCCACAGCGGGTGATGATTTTGCCGCAGTGCGCCACCTCGCTGGCTACTGCGGCGTAACGTCATCCCATGTGCCGCAACATCAAGACATTGCGGGCACCGTACGCCATCGGAGTGACCGATGAGGACGTGCGAGCGGCCGCGCTCCAGTATGTGCGGACGGTGGGGGGCTTCCGTGTTCCGAACCCGGCCAACGAGGAGGCATTCACCCGGGCGGTCGACAGCATCAGTGCCGCCACCCGGAGCCTGCTCGCCAGCCTTGAGGCTCGCCCGGGCCCGTCCTCCTTTTTAACCGCCTGGTCGATGGGCTGACGGCCGCCCGGCCGTCCCCATAGTCGCGGCGTGCGTGATCACCAGTGAATTGGGCGGGGTGAGATCGACGCCGTCCGGGTCGTTAAGGTAACCGGGGGCAGGGCCGGGCACTCCGGCATGCCCGTATTGCCACACGATCCGGTTGCTGACCGGGTCGATCACGATGACCCGGTCGTTGTAGTCGTCGTTGACCAGGATGTCGCCGTTGGGCAGGGGCAGCGCCAGGGACGGGTGGTTCAGCCCGCCGAACCGCCACAGGAGATGGCCCCGGGCGTCGAACTCGACCACCTGGCCGGCGGCCGAGTAGTCCGCGGTGAGGAACCGGTCCGGGTAAACCTCGTTGGTGTCCGATGGGTAGGCGACCCCCGGTGGGTGAGCCGACCAGTAGCGGTGCCCGTTCAGCCCGATCTCGGTGGCCCAGTCACCGTTGATCTCGGTCACCAGGTAGTGGCCGTTGGTGGTGGGGAAGGCCCCGTTCGGGCTGGCGAACTCCTGCGGCGGGTGGTGCGCACAGACACCGGTCCGGCCGATGACCCGGTCGGGCCGGTGAGCAGGCGGCGACAGCAGCAGCAGGCGGCAGTTCTCGATGTCGGCGGTGATGAGCATGCCGCCCGGCATCATCATGGCGTCGTCGGGGTTCGCGACGTGGTTGGCCGCGTACCCCGGCACACCCGGCGTCCCGTACCGGTAAACGATCTGGTGCCGGGCGACGTCGATCACGCTGATGACCGAGTAGTCCTCCTCGGTGGCGACGATGTACCGCCCATCGGGGGAGAAGAACGCGTCGTCGGGCCGCCGGAAGGCCTGGCCCGGGGCCAGGTCACCCGGACCTGGGAACCGCCAGCGCACGCGGCCCTGCGGATCCACGATCAGCAGGCGGTTGTTGTGGTTGTCGGCGATCAGGATGTCGCCGGGGAGGGCGGAAGGGTCCGAGCCGGGGGCAAGGTGGCCGCTGGTCAGCGGAGGGCCCAGCCACGGGGCGCTGGCCGGTAGCGGTTCCGCCAGTAACGAGATGCCCGGGGCGGTTACCGGGTTGGGGGTAGTGGGGGTGCTGGGGGGGAGGGCGGCAGCGGGGGGAACCAGGTGGAGGCGGGTGACGGCGGGGAGCGGGCGGTGCGCGCCGGTGCCGCCGATCAGGTAGACGGTGCCCGCCAGCACCGCGGCGGCCGCGTTGGCCACCGGGAACGGCAGGTGACCGGCGGTGGTCACGGTGACGCGGGTGGGGTCGACGGCCAGGACCTCGTCCGTGGTGACGAGGTGGGGGCGGGCACCGCCGTTAAGAATCTGCTGGCCGCCGGCCAGGTACAGGCGGCCGGCCAGGGTGAAGGCGACCGCACCGGTGGTGCGATGCGGCAGGAAGCCCACCACCCGGGCGCGGCCGGTGCGGGGGGTGACCTGCTGGATCACGTCGGTCGGCCCGCTGCGGGTCTGCCCGCCAAAGACCCAGATGTGCCCGTTCAGGGCGGCCACGGCCGGGTAGCGGACCGGCACCGGCAGGACGGCCACCGTGCGGAAACTGCGGCCGTCGGTGGTGGCCAGCACGTCCGGGGCGTAGCGGGAGCCGGTATACCCGCCGAGCAGGTAGGCGGTCCGGCCGACGGTCACCGACGACAGGTCCGAACGCGGCCCGGGCAGCCGGCCGGCCAGGATCGCGGTGCGGCCCGGGCTGACCTCCTGCACCGCGGCCGTGCTGGCCCGCTCCCCCCCGCCGAACACGTACGGGCGCCCGGCCAGCAGCGCGCCGGCCGCGTCGTGGGTGGGCTGGGCCAGCTGGCCTGCCTGGGTGACCCGGCCGGTCACCGGGTTGAGCCGGGACACGGTGGCCGTGGAGCCCGACCGCTGGGTGAGACCGCCCGCGATGAGCAGATCTCCACGCTGGGTGAACACCACCTCGCGGGTAATCCCGGTGGGGAGCTGGTAGGGCGCCGGGGTGATCTGGAGCGACAGCGCCAGCGGGCCGCTGCCCGCGGGATGGGAACCGGGACGGCCGGCCACGGCCGTGGCGGCGCCGTCGGTATCCCCCGGGAAGATGGTCACCGACCAGACGGCCGCCGCTAGGGCCAGCACCAGGCCACCGGCCGGGCGCCGGTGATGCGTGCGGCGGTGGCGGGGGAGCGGACGTTGGCCGGAGGGTGTGTGGTGGCCGCGCTGGGCGGCGGGCGTGCGGGGGTTCCAGGCGCGATGAGCGGCGGGGGGCATGCCGGGGGTCCGGCCGCGGTGGGGGTCCGCGAGCCATCGAACAGGCACGGCATCATCCTTCCTGGCTGCTGGGTGCCCGCCAGCGGCGGACGAGCCCAGCGGGGGGGCTGAGGTGCGGCCGCTCATCGGGGGGAGCGGATCCGCTCCCGCGGTTCCTGCCGGGAGGGAACCGAGGATTCCTCACTCAGTATCGTAACTCTCCGCAGATCAGTGACATACGCAGAGTCACTATTTGCTGAGACTTGCCAGGCGGAACAGGCTCAGGCGGTGCGGGTGCCGGCCGCATCGGCCAGGCCGAGCTCGGCGATCGAGACCTCGCGCATCTTGAACTTCTGCACCTTCCCGGTCACCGTCATCGGGAACTCATCGGTGATCCGCAGGTACCGGGGGATCTTGAAGTGGGCTATCTGGCCGGTGCAGAACTCACGCAGTTCGTCCAGGCTGAGGGTGGCACCCGGGCGTAGCTTGACCCAGGCGCACAGCTCCTCCCCGTAGCGGATGTCGGGCACCCCAATGACCTGGACGTCCTCGATGGCCGGGTGGGCGTAGAGGAACTCCTCCACCTCGCGCGGGTACACGTTCTCGCCGCCCCTGATGACCATGTCCTTGATCCGGCCGGCGATGTTCAGGTATCCCTCGGCGTCCATCACGGCCAGGTCGCCGGTGTGCATCCAGCGGGCCGCGTCGATCACCGACCGGGTCTGCGCCTCGTCGTCCCAGTAGCCGAGCATGACCGAGTAACCGCGGGTGCACAGTTCCCCGGCCACGCCACGGGGAACCACCAGGCCGGTCTCCGGGTCCACGATCTTCACCTCGACGTGCGGGTGCACGCGGCCGACGGTCGACACCCGCCGTTCCATGTCGTCGTCCGCCGTGGTCTGGGTGGACACCGGCGAGGTCTCTGTCATCCCGTAGCAGATGGTGACCTCGGTCATGTGCATCTCGCTGACCACCCGCTTCATCACCTCGACCGGGCACGGCGACCCGGCCATGATCCCGGTCCGCAGGGTGGACAGGTCGTAGCCGGCGAACCCGGGCAGCCCCAGCTCGGCGATGAACATGGTCGGCACCCCGTACAGCGACGTGCAGCGTTCGGCCTGCACCGCGGCCAGCGCGGCGCCCGGCTCGAAACCCGGGGAGGGGATGACGATGCACGCCCCGTGCGTGGTGCAGGCCAGGTTGCCCAGCACCATTCCGAAGCAGTGGTAGAACGGCACCGGGATGCAGACCCGGTCCTGCTCGGTGTAGCGGCAGCCCTCGCCGATGAAGAACCCGTTGTTGAGGATGTTGTGGTGGGACAGGGTGGCGCCCTTGGGGAAGCCGGTGGTCCCGCTGGTGTACTGGATGTTGATCGGGTCATCGAAGGACAGCGTGGCCTCCCGCGCCGCCAGCGGGCCGGGCCCGTCCCCGGCCGCGGCGGCGGCCGACGCCAGCGCCTGCCAGTCCGGTGATCCCAGGTACACCACCCGCTCCAGCCGGTCGAGCCCGTCCTGCACCTCGGTCACCATCGCCCGGTAGTCGCTGGTCTTGAACGACTCCGCCGACACCAGCAGCCGCACCCCCGACTGGCGCAGCGCGTACGCCAGTTCGTGGCTGCGGTAGGCCGGATTGATGTTCACCAGCACGATCCCGGCCTTGGCCGTCGCGTACTGGAGCAGCACCCATTCGGCGCAGTTGGGCGACCAGATGCCGACCCGGTCGCCGGCCGCCAGGCCGGCCGCGATCAGCCCGCGGGCCAGGGTGTCGGTGCCGGCGTCGAGCTGGGCGTAGGTCCACCGCCGCCCGGCGGGAATGTCCACCACCGCTTCGCTGTCCGGGTGGCTGGCGGCGATCCGGCGCAGGTTGGCGCCGATGGTCTCGCCCAGCAGCGGCACTGCGGACGTTCCGTGGCTGTAGGACGGTTCCGTCACCGCGGTCATGGCGGCCCCTCCGGCTCGGTTGGCTGGCCCGGGCGCCGGCGGCGAATCCGGCTGGCCGGGCCGGCGGGCGTGGTTGGCTCCATCGTGCCCCGTGGCGGCGCCCGCTGGGAATACTGGCTGGCCCCCGGGCCGCTGGCCCAGCGTCGGCCGCCTTCCCCGGCTGTCCTTTCCAGCGCCCGGCAAGGGAAGGCAGATTACCCTGCCGATACCGGCAGCGAGTTTTCTGGCCCGTCGCGGTTTAATGGCGTTGCTGGTGTTTACCTGCGATGTGCCGGAGCGGCTGAGATGGGCCTCTGGATTATCTGGCTGGTCGTCGCGATCGTGCTTGGCGCCGCCGAAGTCATCACCACCACGCTGGCCTTCGGCCTGGTCGCGGCAGGCGCGCTGGTGGCCGCGGTGGCCGGTGCCCTGGGCGCCAGCCTGCCATGGCAATTCGCGGCGTTCGTGCTCGCCTCCCTGGCCGGCCTGGTGCTGGTGCGGCCGGTCGTGCTGCGGCACCTGCGGCGGTCGCCGTCGATGCGCAGCGGCACCGCGGCGCTGGTCGGCCAGAGCGGATATGTGCTGGACGACGTCACCCCGCACGCCGGCCGGGTACGCATTGGCGGGGAGGAATGGTCGGCCCGGCCCTACGACGAGCTCTCCGTTATCCCGGCGGGCTCGACCGTCGAGGTTTTGCAGATCAAGGGCGCTATGGCGCTCGTTCATCCACGGGAGTAGAACATGGTCAGTGGTGTGGTGGTCGCAATCCTGATCGCCATCTTCGCCGTCGTCGTGCTGATGCTCGGCGTGCTGAGCCGCTCGGTCCGGATGGTCCCGCAGGCACGGGCCAGGAACGTGGAGCGGCTGGGGCGGTACCGCAAGACGCTGGAGCCGGGGCTGAACTTCGTGATCCCGCTCATCGACCGGGTGAAGACGCTCATCGATCTGCGCGAGCAGGTCGTGTCGTTCGCGGGTCAGCGGGTGATCACCGAGGACAACGTGGTGGTGGCCATCGACACCGTGCTGTTCTTCCAGGTCACCGACCCCCGGGCGGCCGACTACGAGATCGTGAACTACATCCAGGCTATCGAGCAGCTGGCGGCGACGATGCTGCGCAGCGTGATCGGGAGCATGGACCTGGAGCAGACGCTGACGTCCCGTGACAAGATCAACACCTTGCTGCGCGGGGTGCTTGACGACGCCTCCGGCAAGTGGGGGATCCGGGTCACCCGGGTGGAGATCAAGTCGATCGACCCGCCGCAGACGGTCAAGGACGCGATGGAGAAGCAGCTCAAGGCGGAACGGGAGAAGCGGGCCGCGATCCTGGGGGCCGAGGGGCAGCAGCAGGCGCAGATCCTGACCGCCGAGGGCGACAAGAGGGGGAGCATCCTGCGCGCCGAGGGCGAGAAACAGGCCGCCATCCTGCGCGCGGAGGGCCAGGCGCAGGCGATCGGCACCGTCTTCGGCGCCATCCACGCCGGTAACCCCGATCCGCAGCTGCTCGCCTACCAGTACCTGCGCACGCTGCCCGAACTGGCGCAGGGCGCGGGCAACACGGTGTGGATGATCCCGAGCGAGCTGACCAGCGCGCTCAAGACGCTGGCCGCCGGCTTCAGCCCGGCCGAGCCCGGTGACGCGCCCCGCGCCGGGGTGACCGGTATCCGGGCGGTCACGTCAGATCCGGCAGCTTCCGCGGTCCCGGCCGCGGCCAATGGGCCGGCCGAATCCGCTCCGGCCGCGACGGCCGGGCCGGCCGCTACCCCCGCTGCGCCGGTGGAGACCGGTGCGGCTGCGGTGCCGGCTGCTGCCGCTGCGGGTGCGCCTGCCGCTGCGGCGTCGGCCGCCGGTGGGCCTGCCGCACCTACGGTCGCGCCCGGCGTGTGGAACGGGCCGGATGGCGTGGCCGAGGGTCAGTAGTCACCCGCACCGGACGGCGGCAACGGCTCGCGCGGGCGCTGGCTCAGCCTGACGCGGCGGCCCGCGAGCCCGGCCGGCGAGGCTCGGCCCGGTATGAGGGCTCACCGCGGCCCGCATCCTGGCGGCGCAGGATGCGGGCCGCGGCCTCCGGTCAACTCGCCTGGCAGCACCTCCTTATGCTCGGGAACCCAGTGCCTGCGTCAGCCGGCGGCGGCCCCGGCGCGCACCGCCAGTGGGCCGGCCATCGTGACCAGGTCGCCAGGACCGGCCACACCGGCGGTTCCGGTTTCCTGGGCTGGCCCGGCCCCTGCCAGCAGGGTGGTGCCGAAGAGCAGGCCGCCTGGGCTGGACACGGTCGTGGCGCTGCCCAGGTCCGCCTGAGCGGCGATCAGGCCGTTACTCGTGGCCAGCGTCGTGCTGCTGACGGTGAGCCCGCCACCATCCGGGCCGGCGGCGAGACTGACACCGGTGCAGTTGGTGATGGTGTTGCCAGCGGCCGTGATGGCCAGGGTGAGGCAGCCCAGTCCGCTCCCGGTGGCCGGGCCCGCCGTGGTGCCGTTGGCCGCGCTCGTGCCGGTGCCGCGTGGGCGCCTGCCGTGGCGAGGGCGCGTGCTCCCGGTGGGCTTGCGCATCGGATGCGGGTGCGGGCGTCCCTGACCGGGCGGGGTCACGTTCGCACCGCAGCCAGTAGCCCCGCATACCCCGGTGCCGGAACCGCCGCCCCCCACGCTGGCTCCCGTGCCCGGGCCGGACTGGCCGGAACCGGAGGATGCGCCGACGTCCAGGCCGACATCGGCCTGCGCGGGCTGCGTGCCCACCGTCGCGTGGAGCGAGGAAGCTCCCGAACCGGCCGACCCGCCGGTCAGCGCGAGACGGACGGCGGCCGATGCGGACCCGCTTGACCCGGTGGGCGGCCGGCTGCCGCTGCCGGTGGGGCAGTCGGCCAGGGCGCAGACAGTCACGGTGGCCTCAGGGCTGTCGGTCCGGGTCACCTCGGCCTGCACGGTGGCTGCTCCGGTCTGAACCGTGGCCGAGCCGGTCTCCGCCGGAACGCTGCCGGTGTCCGCGGAGGCGCTGCCGGTGTCGGCCGTGATGGTGCCGGCCGCGGCGGGTGCCGGGTTGCTGGGCACGGGTGCCGCTCCGGTCGCCGTCGCGGCCGTGCCGGTCACCGCCCCGGCTGTGCTGGCCGGGGCGGTGGTGGCCGGGGCCGTCCCGGCCGGGGCCGTGCTGCCCGGGGCCGTGCTGCCCGGGGCC
>DATDGI010000303.1:0-1982 GCA_036522155.1 Streptosporangiaceae bacterium | reverse complement strand
GCCCGGCCCGATGACGATCATCATGGGTGTGCCCTGCGCCTTGATGGCGCGGGACAGGTGCGCCCAGATGAAGTTCAGGCCGGGCGAGGTGCCCCAGTGGCCGAGCAACCGCGGCTTGATGTGTTCCGGCCGCAGTGGCTCGGTCAGCAGCGGATTGGCCAGCAGGTAGATCTGGCCCACGGTCAGGTAGTTGGCCGCCCGCCAGCAGGCGTCCAGGTGCGCTAGTTCCATGCTGGTCAGCGGGCCGGACTCGCTGCTGGCGGCGGGGCCAGGTTCCGCCCCCGGGCCGGGCTCAGGGCTGGCCATGACTGCCGCGGACCACCACCACCGGGCAGAACGCACCCGTGACGCAGTGCAGGCTCACCGAGCCGAGCAGCATCCCGGTGAAAGCCCGGTGCCCGCGGCTGCCGACCACGAGCAGGTCGGCTTCCTTCGATGCCTCGATCAGGACCTCGGCAGCATGGCCGTAACCGAGCATTGTCTCGACCCCGGCCGGCGCCTGGCCGGCGTAAACCTGGGCGACCGCCTCGTCCAGGGCGGCCCGCTGCTGCTCCTCCGTCTGGCCGCGGATGGACTCGGGTGCGACCTCGATGGCTGGCCCGCCGACCGCACCGGGGTAGTGCCAGGCCTGCACGGCCCGCACCCTGGCCCCGGTCGCGGACGCATAACGCGCGGCCCATCCGAGCGCCGCTACCGACTCCGCCGAGCCGTCCACACCCACCACCACCAGCTCCTGCCCGGTGCCCTCGGTTGTCATCGCTGCCCGCCTTCCTGTGCCGCGGCACGTATTACCGGGCGGCTGCCTGGCGACCGCCCCTCGGCAGCCATCGAACCCCGGCCACACCGGCGCTGTCCAGAGTCATTCGTCCCACCAGCCCCGGCCACGGCGTGCTCGGTAACATCCGGGACATGACAACGGCCCGGGATGCGGGCCAGCACGACGCGGATGATCGGCGTGACGTGGTGCTGGTGCTTAACTCCGGCAGTTCGTCGGTCAAGTTCGCGCTGCTGGTCCCGGCCACCGGCGAGCGCCTGATGTCGGGCCTCGGCGAGCGGCTCGGCACCGACGGGGCCTCCGCCCGGCTTCAGTGGCGCGGCGGCGAGGCCAGCACGCAGCCGCTTCCCGGCGGCACCCACCACACGGTGGTAAGCCTGGTCCTTGACCAGCTGGCGAAGTCCGGATACATCAGCGCGCGGTTGCTCGGGGCCGGCCACCGGGTGGTGCACGGTGGGGCGCGGTTCTCCGCTTCGGTGCTGGTGGATGACGCGGTCCTGGCCGGGCTGCGGTCGATCGGCCACCTGGCCCCGATCCACAATCCGGCCAGCCTGGCCGGCATCGAAGCCGTCCGGGCCGTGCTTCCCGGCCTGCCGCAGGTTGCCGTGTTCGACACCGCCTTCCACCAGACGATGCCTCCGCATGCCTACCGCTACGCGGTGCCCGAGGAATGGTTCACCCGGTACGGGGTGCGGCGGTACGGGTTCCACGGCACCAGCCACCGGTATGTCGCCGGGCGGGCCGCGGCCCTGCTCGGCCGGCCCGGTCATGAGCTCCGGCTGGTTACCGCCCATCTCGGCAACGGGTGCAGCGCGACCGCGGTACGCGACGGCGTGTCGGCCGACACCACCATGGGCCTCACCCCGCTGGAAGGGCTGGTGATGGGCACCCGGTCCGGCGACGTCGACCCCGGCCTGATCGACTACCTAACCAGCCGCAGCGACCTCGATGCCGCGGCGATCACGGCCACCCTGGAGAACGACAGCGGGCTGGCCGGGCTGTCCGGCCTAGGCAACGACATGCGCACCATCGTCGCCGCGGCCGCAGCCGGGAACGAGCGGGCGCGGCTCGCGCTGGAGGTCTTCTGCTACCGGCTGGGCAAGGCGATCGCCGGGCTGGTCGTCGCCCTGGAACGGCTGGACGCGCTGGTGTTCACCGGCGGCATCGGGGAGAACAGCGCCGAGGTCCGCCGCCTGGCCCTGCGCCA
>DATDGI010000302.1:0-17972 GCA_036522155.1 Streptosporangiaceae bacterium | reverse complement strand
TCACCATGCACTGATGCCGCAGCGGCGCTGGGGCCGCCGACCGGGACATCTTGCCGGGCGCCGGGCCGGATGCGACGGCCGGCCAGCAGCGGGAGGCTGCTCAGCGCGATGCCGGCGAGGATGGCCAGCCCGCCGGTGAGCTGCTCCGGCCCGGCCGGGTTACCGAAGAACACCACGCCCGCAACGGCCCCGACCAGCGGCTCGATGTTGAGAAAGGCCCCGGCTACCTCGGCGGGCACCCGGCTCTGCGCGTAGGCGAACAGGGCGAAGGGCAGCAGCGTGCCGCCGGCCGCCAGGGCCGCGGTGGCCAGGACCGGGCCCGCGGTGCCGGGCATGGCCGGCCCGGCCTCGGTGACCGCCGCGAACGGCAGCGCGGCCAGCGCGGCACCCAGGAACTGCACGGCGGTCATGGCGATCGGGTCGCGGCCGCGCAGCAGCCGGACCTGGGCCACGGTGAACGTGGCCGACAGCACCAGCGACGCGAGCACCAGCGCGTCCCCGGCGGTGCTCGCCCCGCCGCCGCGGCCACCAGCGACCAGGCCGACACCGGCCAGCGACAGCGCAAAGCCCGCCCAGGCCACCGGGCGCGCCACGGTGCGGTGCCACACCGCCGCGATGATCGCGACCAGCACCGGGACCGTGCCGATCAGCAGGGCGGCGTGGATGACGCTGGTCCGGGTAATGCCGGCGCTCTGCAGGGCGACCGACCCGCCGTAGCCCAGCGCCCCCGAGGCCAGCACAACGGGCCGGAATGCGGCCCGCAGTTGGTGGCGCGCGATCGGCAGCAGGATCGCGGCGGCCACGGCGAAGCGCACGGCAGTGAGCCACCCCGGCGGGAGCCAGTGCAGGGCCAGCTTGGACAACGGCACCGTGGTGCCCCAGAGCAGCCCGGCGCTGATGAGTGCGGCGAAGGTGCGGCGACGGTTGCTGTTCATGCAGCCATGGTCGCTCCCGCATGTACAGAATTTGGCTAGTGTGCCATCTTAGCGATATAACATATTGCTATATGGCCGTTGAACTTGACGAAATTGACGTAAGGCTGCTCACTGCGCTGCAGGCCGACGCGGACTGCACGAACGTCGAGCTTGCCCGCCTGGCCGGGCTGTCCCCCGCGGCCACCTTGCACCGGGTCCGCTGGCTGAAGGAGTCCGGCGTCATCCGCATCATCAGCGCCCAGCTCGACCCCGTCGCGGCCGGGTTTCCGCTGCAGGTGTATGTGACGGCTTCGCTCAGCCGGCACGACGAACGGTCCACCCGCATCTTCGAGGACCATATCCGCGCGCTGCCGCAGATCATCGCGGCGGACAACGTGGCCGGCGAGATGGACTACGTGATCACCGCCGTGGCCCGCGACGTCGCCGACTTGCAGCAGGTGCTGGCCAGCCTGGCCACCCGGGGCGGCCGGAACCTGGTCACCTACCTGCGGCTGTCGGAGGTCAAGCCCCCGTCCCGGCTGCCAGTCGCGGCCACCGTCCCGGCCCCTGATCAGCCGCCCCGCAGGCGCCGCCGGGCTCTGGCCCGCTGATCCGTTAGGGCGAGGCCCCGCCTGGCGCCGGGGCGGGCACTCGCTGGGGACCGTCGCCGCATCGCGCAGGTTCACACGTCCTTGACTGCGGTGACCAAGGGCTACTTCAGATGGCCACCCTAGGCTGATGTGCTGGGCGGCTCGCAGAGGGTGGTTCCCAGTAGCGCTGTCCAGACGGCTGGCGACAGTCTGACCTGGCCGATGTATTGAGGGAGCATGTGGTGAGGCGTCTTGCTGTGGTCGTCGCCCTCAGCCTGGTGGCGGCAGGGTGTATGGCTCACGTGAGCCGCCCAGTGCACTCTGCCTCCTCGGTGGCCTCGGGTGCGCCGGGCTTGCGCGTCGTCGCGCGTATTCCCTTGCCTGGCGGCAACTCCCGGCTGGATTACGCGAGTCTTGATTCCCGCCGCGGTCTGCTGTTCGTGGCGCATCTTGGCGCCAGCCAGGTGCTTGAGATCAACATCCGCAACGGCCGGATGGTGCGCGCGATTGGCGGCCTGTCCCAGGTCCACGGTGTGCTGGTGGTGCCTTCGTTGCATCGCGTCTACGCGACGGCGACCGGCGCCCACATGGTTGTCCGGATCAATGAAGATACTGGCCAGATCCTGGGCGGAACTCCGGCCGGGGCATACCCCGACGGGCTGGTCTACGATCCGGCCAACCGCACGATCTGGGCCAGTAACGAATCCGGCGGGTCAGAAACCATCATCGACGCCGCCACCGGCGCGGCCCGGGGGACGGTGCGCCTGGGTGGGGAGGCGGGCAACGTCGCTTATGACCCGGCCTCGGGCCACATCCTGGTGGACGTGCAAGGCCGTAACCAGCTCGCTGTCATCGATCCGGCCACCCGCTCGGTCATCCGCCGGGTGCCGCTGCCGGGGTGCGAGAACGACCACAGCCTGGCGCTGGACAGCCCGGACCGGATCGCCTTCATCGCATGCGACGTCAACTCGGCCCTGCTCACGGTCGACATGAACACTTGGCGGGTGACGGGGACCGCCGTTGTGGGCGTCGAGCCCGACGTTCTGGCCTTCGACGGGCGCGCTGGCCGCCTGTATGTGGCGGCCGAAAGCGGCTGGGTCACGGTCCTCCAGCGCCACGGCCAGCGGCTGCGTGTCATCTACTCCAATTACCTGGCCAACGACGCGCATGTTGTCACTGTGGACCCGGCCACGGGCCGCAGCTACTTCCCGGTGCTCAGCGCTTCCGGCGGCCACCCTGCCGTGCTGGTGTGCGAGATCACCTGACCGGCTCGGCCGACGTCGAGACGTGTTCGCCCGTGCGCGGCAATGCCGGGGGCATGGAGTCTGCGAGTCTTTCGCAATCACGTTGGAGTGGTTGTTGTCGATGTGCTGCAAGCGGATTCCTCGCGCATCCTGGGCGTCATGAGCGATCAGCAGACTGGCCACGGCGGCCCGGATCACGCCCACGGGCACGGGCATATTCATGCCAGCAGGTCTCGGGTGTTTGACAGGCTTCGGCACCTGCTGAGCCCGCATTCCCACGATGCCACTGGCAAGGTGGATGCGGCGATGGAGGCCAGTGCTGAGGGGATCCGGGCGCTGTGGATCTCCCTTGCCGTGCTCGGTGGTACCGCGGTCCTCCAGGCCGCCGTGGTGGCCATTTCAGGCTCGGTCGCGCTCCTGGGTGACACGCTCCACAACGCCGCCGACGCGCTGACCGCCGTGCCGTTGGGCATCGCGTTCGTGGTAGGCAGGCGGCCGCCTACTCGCCGCTACACCTACGGCTACGGGCGGGGCGAGGACCTGGCCGGAGTGGTGATCGTCGTGGTGATCGCCGCGTCTTCGGCGGTGGCTGGCTATGAGGCGGTGACCCGGCTGGCGCACCCGCGCCCGGTCTCGAATCTGATCGCGGTGGCCGCTGCTGCGGTGATTGGGTTCACCGGTAACGAGCTGGTTGCCCGGTACCGGATCCGGGTCGGGCGCAAGATCGGCTCGGCGGCCCTGGTCGCCGATGGGTTGCATGCCCGCACCGATGGGTTCACGTCGCTGGCGGTCCTGCTCGGAGTGGCCGGTGTGGCAATCGGGTGGGACTGGGCGGATCCCGTGGTGGGGCTGGTGATCACGGTGGCGATCTTGGCCGTGCTCCGGCAGGCGGCCAGCGAGATTTACCGGCGGCTGATGGACGCCGTGGACCCTGCCCTGGTCGATCAGGTGGAGCAGACTCTGCGTGCGACGCCGGGAGTGCTCGATGTCGGCCAGGTCCGGCTGCGCTGGATCGGGCACCGTCTGCGCGCTGAATGCGAGGTCATCGTCGATGCCGGTGCCAGCGCGGTCCAGGCGCACCGGGTCGCGGTCGACGCCGAGCACAACCTGCTGCATGCGCTGCCGCGGCTGGCCGCCGCGCTGGTGCACGCCGACCCACAGGCTAAGGCAGGCGATGATCATCATGCTGTCCTGGCTCCCCACCGGTGAGAAAGCACGATGCGGCTGGCCCACGGTCGTGTTGTGTGACGTGGCGGTCGCGTCCGCCCTCAGTGTGATCGGCCGTCAGGTTCTCCGGTGTGACTGTGGCCGGGCGGGCCGGTGATCGCGGGAAGGGGCGGCCACCGCTGCCCTGGTTTGCTGCTGGGCTCGTTTGGAGCGGTATTCGCGCCAGGTGAGCCAGACCAGGAAGGCGTCGAAGATGGTCAGCAGGGTTAGGCCGATGGAGAAGTGGACGGCGGTGATCCGGTAGAGCTGGTAGGCGATGAAGGCCAGCAGCAGGCCGATCAGCCAGGGGTAGGCCCACAGCTTGCCTTTCAGCACCAGTGCCACTAGCACGATCTTGGCGATGCCGTGGCTGAGCAGGTAGATGGCGCCGAACAAGGTGGTGCCGTGGCTCAGGTGGGCGGTGGTGTGCAGCAGGTAGCGGGCGATCAGGTCGTGCGGGTCCTCGCTCAGCTCGTGCGCGGTCAGCACCCCTACCAGGTGCTGGATCGCTTGCGGGCTCAGGAACAGGAGCAAGATCCCGCCCGCGACCTCCAGGATCCCGTCGAGGCCCTTGAGCACCAGGCCGACCTTGAAGGTGGTGTCCAGCGCCGGTGACAGCGGCTTGGCCGCGCCGTGGGCAGGCATCTGCGCCGTGGCGCTCGGGCTCGGGCCTTCCCTCCGGCCGGGGCCGCTGGGCGGCCGGTCACTCGGGGGCTGCGGGGGCCCGGTCATGGCCGTTCCCGGGCTTGGTAGACCCGCTCGGCGAAATCTTCCAGAGCCCCGGTGCATTCCTTGAGCCGCCGCTCGGCCACCGGAGCGCTGGGGGCGCCGAACAGATCCCGGGACCGGATCGTGCGGTACCAGCGGCGCAGCCGGTCCAGGCTCTGCTCCTCCTCACCCAGCTCGGCCAGCGTCAGCTTGCCCTTGGCGACCTCACCGGCCAGTTCGGACTCGTATCTGCCGCAGCCGGACAGGAACTCGCCCCATTCGGCCTCGCGCTGGGCGGTGAACAGCGCCTCCAGCTGGGCCGCGCTGGCTTCTTCGCCGGCGACGGCCAGCACCACTGGCTGGCCGCCCGCTGCTTTAATTGACGCGACCACCGCGACAGACCCGCCTCGAAGGATTCCCCATCGGGCACCGCCCAGGTGCCCTGCTGCAGCGCCACCGCGCCCAGCCGCGCAGCTCCCGCCAGGCCGCCACCCGGTGCCGCGACGGCTCGGGCGGAAGCCGGTAGGTGATCACCCGCCAGGACACCGGCCTACCACACTTCGGGCGGGCCGTTAATGCGCCGGCGAAGGTCATGCACCACCTGCGGCGGCAACCGCCCCCGCCTTGCGGCAGCCGCGACGCCGGCGGTCTGCAGCGCAGACCTCGCCACGGTGCTGGTGAAGGCCTCCACGCGGCAGCGGAGCCTGCGGTACAGCCACCACACCCCCGCTGCTCCCGCCGCCAGCACCACCAGCCCGGCGACCACCCCAGCGGCCAGCACCGTGCCGGCCCACTCCGCGATATGCCACAGCATGCCTGCCTCCACCCACCCGGGCAAAGCTGGCCAGGACAGCCCAGGTGTCCGGCTAGCCTCCACGCCGGAGCACGCTGTAACGCATGCTACAACTCCGATGGTAATCCGCGAGCTGCCCCGTGCGCGCCGCCCTGAGCCCCCGCAGGCGACCGGGCGCCCACGCCGAACTGGCGGATCTGCACTCGCATGACCCTGAGCCCGCCGGGCCGGAGTTAGCGCGCTCAGCGGGCCTGCCACCGACTCTGGATAACAGCGTTTGCCCCACTCGGAGCTTCCGGCGGTCCGGCTCCTGGATCCCGGCATGACGGGCTGGCCTACCGTAGGGCTGCACGCAAGTTCTCAGGAGGAACCATGGCCGTCGCGTTTCCCGGAGAGTCAGCCGAATACCGGGCCGCGCGGAACCGGCTGCTTGACCAAGAGATCGAGCTGCGCCGCGACATGGAGGCTGTGGCTGACGCCAGGCGGCGGCTGCCACCCGGCGGGGAAGTGCCAGAGGACTACGCCTTTCAGGCGCAAGGGCCCGACGGCGGCCCGGCCGAGGTGCGGCTGTCCGAACTGTTCGCGCCGGGCACAAACTCGCTGGTGATTTACAGCATGATGTTTCCCCGCGCCGCAGACGACAAGAGTCCCGGCCCGCCAGGCGGGCGAACCGCGTTGCTGCCCTTGGCGGAAGGCCCGTGCCCGTCGTGCACCGCCCTGCTCGATCAGCTTGACGGCGCGGCCGAGCACGTCTCCCAGCGCGTCAACCTCGCGGTCACCGCGAAGACGCCGCTCGAGCGCATCCTCACCTTCGCCGCCGAACGCGGCTGGCGGCGGCTGCGCCTGCTGTCCTCGGCCAGCACCACCTACAACCGCGACTACCTCGCCGAGACCGCCGACGGCTCCCAGCAACCCATGCTGAACGTGTTTCACCGCGACGGGCAGACGATCCGCCACTTCTGGGGCTCGGAACTCTTCTACGCACCCGTCGATCCCGGGCAAGAACCCCGCCACGTCGGCACCATCGAGCCTCTGTGGAACCTGTTCGACCTCACCCGCGAGGGCCGCCCAGCCAGTTGGCATGAGCAGTTCAGCTACTGACCACCCGGTGGCGGCAAGGAAGCGGATCACCCGGCCCGGTCACACTGCCGCCGGCGCTTTCGTCCTTGTGGATGAGGATGGCCGGAAGGGCCGGTTCAGGGTTCATGGGCCCGCAGCAGGAGGACGACATGGGTGACGCGACGCCAGCCCTGGATGAGGCGTTCGAGCGGATGGCGCCGGCCAGCTTCGAGCTGCCGAACGGGTTCGTCAACCACGGGGCCATGGCCTGCGAGGCGCTGGCTGTGCTCGACTGCACAGACGACATCGACAGCTGGGCGCGCCGGTTCGCCCGGGCAGGCGGGGCATCGGTGGACCCGGTAGTGCCGGCCGGGTTCGAGTGGCAGCAGGCGCTCGGCGACTACCACCGGCTCCCGGAGTGGATCGGCTACTTCACGGAGGCGGTTGACAACGATGGCTGGCCGGCTGTGGTCGCCACGTGGGTGCCGCGGCTGATGCCCGCGCTGGCCACCGCGCTGTTCCACGGCGCCATCCGCACCGCCCATGCCGTGCGGGCCATTGACGCCGTCGACACACCGCCGCGGCGCGGTGAGCTGGCCCGGGCGCTCGGCTACTGGGCGGCTCGCTACCGCGGGGGGCAGCCGGCCAGCCCGCTGCCCCCCGCCGGTGACCTGCGGATGGCGGTGGTAGGGGCCGCGGCCGACGGCGCCCGCCGCTACCTGGCCCGGCCCGACATCTTCCACCTGCACGGCGTCACCGGCGCGATGGCCGTGGAGATCCTCGCCGCCCACATCCCGGCCACCGACGGCGCCGCCGCGCTGGCCCACGTGCACGCTGAGCACGCCGCGCTGTACGCGGCCACCGAACCGGTGACCCAACCTCACCCGGCCAGCCCGCCAGGCAGTGAGCTCGCCGTAGCGGCCGTGCGCAGCCTGGACCCGCACCAGGTCAAGCTCGTCGAGGCCTGCCGGCGCGGGCACGCGGCCACCGGCGATCCCGCCTTCGCTGCCGCCGCCGAAACGGTCACCGGCTTGCATGTCTGACCGGATGGCGGGTTTCCGGCGCCATCAGGGCGCGGACGGTGAGGCTGCGAGGGTTGGGTATACCTGGTCATGAACCTGTTCCCATTGGGCGCGCAGCTGGCGGTAGACGACGTGGCTGGTCTCATCGGGCACGATCGTGGCGGCGACGTCGACAACCGCCACTACGCCTTCGGTGATCGATCCGAACAGGTCGGCTGCATACCCGGCGAGTATCGCGGCTCCGATGGATGGTGCCTCGACGCGTAGCGCCGGAGTCATTGCCTCGCCGAGGATGTCGGCTTTGATCTGGTTCCACAGCTCACTGCGGGCTTCGCCGTCGGAGATGGTGAGAGTTTGCGCCTTCAGGCCGCGGCTTGTGACGATGTCTAGCAGCGCCGGGTACTGGTATGCGACGCCCTCCAGCAGGGCGCGCACGAAGTGCCCGCGCCTGTGGTGACTGGAGACTCCATAGAAGCAGGCGCGCACGTTGTCGTCCTGCACGGGTACCGAGGCCCCCTCGACCAAAGGGAAGCACAGCAGGCCGTCGCTGCCCCTCGGGACGGTGGCCGCCTCCGCGATCAGCTGCGGGTAGTGCGCGCCGGCCCCGAACGCGTCGCGGAACCAGCGCAGGGTAGTCCCGCTTCCGGTGACGACCATCTCGTGCAGATACCGCTCCGGGACCACGTGGGGTAGCAAGCCGATCAGGCCCGTCGGATCAGGCCGGGGTTCCTCGTCGACGGCTCGCCAGCTCATCGACGAACCGGTACCGATGCTGACGTCTCCGACATCCACCACGCCAGATCCAAGCGCGGCGGCCGGGTCGTCGCCCCCGCCGGCCACGAGCATCGTCCCGGGCAGCAGGCCAATCTCGTAAGCATCCCGGCCGAGTACGCCACGAGGTTCCCAGGGCTGGTACTTCACTTCCGGGAGGATCTCAAGAGGGATGCCGACCGCGGCGCAGGTGACCTCGGACCAGGTGCCTGTTCGCCAGTCGTTCATGCAGCTTCGTGTTGGGCCCGTCGGGTCGGTCCCTACGTCTCTGGTGAGCCGGAACGCCAGATAGTCCTTGGGCTGAAGGGCCTGCTGGACGCGCCGCCAGGTGCCGGGCTGGTGGCGCTTGACCCACGCCAGGTTCGGCAGGACAAGTCCTGGGATCGGCAGGGTTCCGCTGCGGTCGATCAGCTCCTTACGGCCCAGCCGGTCATACAGCGCGGTGGTCTCCTCCGGGTCCCGCCGGTCGGTCCAGTGGATCACCGGCCCAAGCGCCTCGCCAGCCTGGTCGAGGAGCACCGCGATATCGCGCTGCCCGACCAGGCACAAGGCCGACACCTCACCCGGGGAGACCTTTCCGGCGGCAAGAACCTCCGGGACCGCATGTGCCAAGGCGTTATACCAGTCGGCAGGGTCGTTCTCCGCCCAGCCCGGATGCGGCCGGTGCATCGGGTAGACGTGCTCGGCGATGGCCACGACCCCGCGGTCAGGGTGGATAAGCGCGGCTTTCAGGCAGGACGAGCCGATGTCCGCGCCGATGACATATCCGCTCATCAGGCGAGGACGGATTCCGGGCCAGGCAGCGGGTCTGGTGCGGGCAGCGGCTCGGGTGCGCCGGGGAACTGTGCCCTCCAGTACGACGCGATCCACTCGACCTGGGGAGCGGGAAGCTCGTATACCTCGCCGAGCTGCCGCAGTGTCAGGTACACCTCGCACGCGCCCTCGACGACCGAGGCTGTGTGGAAGGCGTGTTCGAGGTCTACGCCGTAGGCGAGCAAGCCGTGGTAGCGCAGGAATGTCGCCCCGCGGTCACGCAGCGCTGGCTCGGTGTAGTCGGCCATTTGCACGGTCTCGGGCTGGGAATAGGGGGAGGTGTAGACCGCCCCGCCGGTCGCCTCGCACAGCCCGGTCAGAATCGGCGGCAGGGTCCAGCCCAGGTTCGCCATGGTCATCACGGCTTTCCCGTGGGTGTGAACGATGGACCCGATTTCCGGTCGGCGTTTGCAGATGAGCGTGTGCATCATCACCTCGGACGTGGGGTCTGTCCGCCCGTCTACTCTCTCGCCGTCGATGTCGACGATGGGGATGTCCTCGGGCTGGAGGAAGTCGTATTGAATCGATGTCGGCGTGACGGCGAGGAGGTTCGGATCGCCCGGGATGCGCATGCTGATGTTGCCGGCCGTTGAGTACACCAGGCGTTCGGCCTGGAGCTTGCGTGCAAATGTGACTACCTTTTGGCGGGCTGCGTACCAGGTGTCTTTCATGGGGGCTCCTTCCTGTGGTCGAACGTGGGTCGGGGGTTGTTCCGGTGGTCACCGGCCGTGGCGGAACCTGATGCCCAAGGCGGCGAGGCTAAGGACGGCAGCGGCGATCGCGGGTTTTCTTACCAGTCGGAGCAGTGACGGAAGGTCGGCGGGTTCGATGACGACGCGCGCGGGCCATGCTCCCATCACGCCTTCGATCTCGACCCGCCCGCCGCACAAGCGCAGGGCGGTTGGCTCGAAGGGGAGCTCGCCGACCGGTGAGCTGACTTTCATCGTGCTCCTCCGTTCGCCGCGATCCAGCTGCGGGCAGTTCTTCGGCCGGCTTCGCCGCGTTCCACGACCGAGACCGGGTGGACCGGCTGGACGAACGCCACTCCGGGGCTGTCGTCGTGCAGGGCGCCTGTCACGTTGCGGTTGGGCTGGGGGTCAGCGGCGAGGACGACCCCATCGCAAGGGATGTCTGCCCATTGCTGCTTTGCGCGGACGCGCACCGCACGGACGCGATCGCGTCCGACGATGGTGATCTGTGCGGCTTGCGTCGTCACCTCGTCGGCCCACGCCGGTGCTTTGCAGCCCCGTGTGATGGCAATGATGGTGCTTCCCCCGGCGCGCGCACGCGTGGCGACAGTCGTCGCCCATGGGCCGTCCCCGATGACCGCAAGGCGGTCCCACATCCGGTTCTGCGCGGCCAATAGGTGATGGGCGACGGTGGCCGGCAAGACACCAGCCGGCCGATCGCCGGTGATTGACTGGTCCGCAGCCGTGGCGGGCCGGAGGCCGCCGGCATAGAACAGCCGTTCGCCGGGGAGCCACTCGATCCTGCCCGGGCCGGCCACGAGCAGACGGCCCGGTTCCCAGCGCACCCCGGCGTTCCCCAAGCGGAACCGGACACCGCGGTGGCGGGCTTCCGCCATCAGCGCGGTCACCTCCGGGATGGACCAGCCGGCCTCACCACCTGGGACCGGGAGCCGGTCGATGAGCTCGACCGGGTAGACGGTGGCCAGCTCTACGGCACAGCCAAGTCCGGTGGGCCCGGCGCCGACCACGAGGTAGGGCGCGGTCACGATCCGACCGTCCCTCGCGCCGTCTGCAGCACGGATGCCGGTCCCTTGCCAGTGCTCATCGCGGTAAGGAACGAGATGCCGGCCTGGCACAGGGAGCCCTGGCAGCGGCCGTACGCAGCACCGGTCCGCTTGCGCACGCCGTCCACCGACGTGGCGGCCACCGGGCCGGCCAGCGCGGCGTTAATCTCGGCTGCAGTGACGTGTTCGCACGCGCATACGACCTGGCCGTACAAGGGGTCGACATCAGTGAGAACCACGGGATCCGGGTTGGTTCTCAGCCGGGGCATCCTCGGCAGCGCATCGAGGGCCCCGTCACGGTCGCAGGCGTCCAGGCCCGCCGCGTTCAGCAGTTCCAGCGTGAGTTCGGCGGCGGCCGGGGAGATGCTGACACCGGCCGATCGGTCGGTGACATGCACCAGGCGAGGCTGTTTCGCGTCGATTCGCAGCCGGTGGGTCTCATCCCCAGCGGGACGGTTCGCCGCAAATGTTTTCATGATGTAGGCGCCCGCGGTTGCCGGGACCAGACGCCGCGCGTGCTCCAGGATCCAGGCCACAGTCTCGGGGTCGGTGGCCCGGTCGTCGCGGTCCTCGATGTCGAGCGCGGTCGGTCCGAGTAGCACCGATCCGTGCGTGGTGGGGACGACGTTGCTGCCCTTTGTCTGCAGCGTGTGAGTGGAGAACACGATCTTCGTCAGCTTCTCGCCGAAGGCGCGGTCCAGGACCACGTACTGACCCTTGCGCGGCCAGGTGCGCAGGGTCTCGCCGCCAGCCAAGGCACTGATATGGTCCGCCTCGACGCCGGCGGCATTGACTACAAACCGGGTGCACAGCCGACTGCAAGAAGTGATGACCGAGCTGAGGTCGCCATCGTGCTCAATGCCAAGGACGCGCTCACCGAGCCGGATGCTGACGCCATTAGCTGCGGCGAGCCAGGCGAAGGCGATCGTGAGCCGCATCGGGTCAATGACGCCCTCGTCGGGCAAGAGCAGCCCAGCTACCGCGTTCTCCGAGACCAGCGGCTCTGTGTCGCGTACCTGCCGGGCCATGAGCAGCTCCCCGCGGACACCGCAGGCGTGCACCTCCGCGAGAGTCTCCTCAAGCCGCTGCCCTTCGTCCGCGTTCAGCGCGACCATCAGCCCGCCCAGACGGCGGAAGGGAACGTCCAACCGCCCGGTCAGTTCCTCCCATCCGGGGTTGCTCGCGTTGATCAGCTGTGTCTGCTGGGTGTCTGGGGCGCCGTAGTACGACACGGCCACCCCGGCATTGCCCTTGCTGGCGCCCTCGGCCAGGTCGGTTTCAGCCTCGACGAGCGCGACTCGTGCTGACGTCCGGCTCAATCGTTCTGCAACCGCGGCGCCGAGCACGCCACCGCCGACGATCACCACGTCGAACTGCGAATGGTCAGCCACGCTCTCACCTGCCCTCGGCCCGCAGTCGCGGCGCACCTGCGGTCACACTGTACACACGGACAGTCTTAATGTTCAAGTGATCGCAGAATATGGATCTTTCGAACATTTAAAAGAGTGCTTTTCTTCACTAAAGTGTTGACGAACGAACGTAGGAGGTGTTCACTACCGGTACGCCGTCGGTTCGCCCGTGCGCGCGAGCCGTCGCGGACTCACGGCCGAACTGCAGCCCGGAAGGAGCAATTCGATGGTGGCGACGCAGCAAGCCCGCGACGATCAAGATCTCGCAAGGTTTGGCTACAAGCAGGAGCTGGTGCGAACTCTCGGGTCCTTCTCGACCTTTGCGGTCGGCTTTGCCTTCATCTCGATCCTGACCGGCATGTTCCAGCTGTTCGCGTTCGCGTACGGCAGCGGCGGGCCGGCCTCCTGGTGGGCATGGATGCTCGCGGTCGGCGGACAACTGTTGTTCGCGCTCGCCTTCGCCGAACTGGCCGTTCACTACCCGCTGGCCGGCTCGGTCTACAACTGGGCAAAGAACATCGCCCGCCGCGGCACGGCATGGATGGCAGGCGTGTCGCTCACCCTGGCGCTCGTCGTCTCAACGGCAGCCGTGGCGCTGGCCTGGCAATTCGTGCTGCCGAGCATCTCGAACGTGTTCTGGATCTACGGCAACGGAAGCGGGACGTACGACGCCGCCACGAACGGCGTCATCCTCGGCACGATCATGATCGCCGGGACCACCATCGTCTCCCTGCTCGGCACCAAGGTGGTCAAGGTCGTCAACAACATTGGCGTCAGCGTTGAGCTGATCGCGGTGGCGCTGATGGTCGTGCTCTTCCTCTTCCACGCCAAGCGCGGCCCCGGCGTGGTGACGCAGACTAACGGCACCGGCGCCGGCTACCACCTCGGATACCTTGGCGCACTTCTTGTGTCCCTGCTACTCGGCCTGTACATCATGTGGGGATTCGACACCGCCGGATCCGTCGGCGAGGAAACCATCAACCCACGCAAGACCAGCCCCCAGGCAATCATTCGGGCGCTTCTCGCCTCCGGCGTCGGCGGCGCGCTGCTGCTCATCACTGCCTTCATGGCGGTCGGCAACTTGAGGGCGCCGGGGCTGTCGACGGTCGGTCTGACATATGTGGTCAAGAGCGTTCTCGGGACTTTCCTGGGCGATGCGCTGCTCGTGTGCGTCGCCATTGCGATCTTCGTTTGCTGCCTGGCGAACCAGACGGGCGCGGTACGGATGATCTTCGCGATGGCCAGGGACAACGGCTTCCCCGGCTCTCACCAGCTCTCTCGGATCTCCGAACGCGACAAGACGCCGGTGGTACCAGTGGTCAGCGTCGCGGTGATCGCGATCCTCATTCTGCTGTTCAACATCCGGCAGCCTCAAGTGTTCATCGTGGTGACCAGCACCACCGTTATCCTCGCGCTGATCGCATACGTCCTGGTGGTCGGGCCTTTCGCGCTGTTGCGTATCCGCGGGAAGTGGACCCAGCCAGAGAAGGGCTACTTCAGCCTGGGCCGGGCGGGACTCGCGGTGAGCATCGCCGCGTTCGTCTGGGGCGTCGCCATGATCATCAATATCGCCTGGCCGCGCCGCAGCATCTACAACCCGATCGCCCCGTTCCACTGGTGGCTGCAGTGGGGCGGGATCTTGTTCCCCGCGATATGCCTGGCGATCGCGTTCCTCGTTTACTGGTTCGTGCAGCGTCACAAGATCGGCATCCTCGCGGAGCACGCAACGGACACGCCGTCGGCCGGCGCCGAGATAGTCGGCGTGGAGTGACCGCCTCAGCACCACGTCCCCAAAGCCTTGGTTGTGCCGCATGTGATACTGGCGAGCAGGAGCTGCACTGTCCGGCCCACTTGACCGATTTCCCGGCGTGAGCAAGCTCTGCGCCGCAGCATGACACCTGCACCAGCGTGTGCTATGCCGCGCGGGGAGGTCTAGCGAGGATTGAGGTACCGATGTCGGAGGCCCGGCAGCTGCCGACGCCGGAGTCGGGCAGAGCCCGCCGCGGACGTACGCGCGCGCGTCACGCGCTCATCCTCGAACGTCTCGAGGAACACGATTTCGTCAGTGTCAAGGAGTTGTCCAACGAATCCGGCCTCACCGAGATGTCCGTTCGCCGCGACCTGATGGCACTGGAAGCCGACGGCTTGATCACCCGGGTCCGCGGAGGCGCGACCCGGCGCCAGGTTGGAGAGCCCTCGCGGCATTACGCGGCGAGCGCGCAGCGCAACTCCGCCGCCAAGGCACGGATCGCGCGGGCCGCGGTCGGGCTGATCCCAGCCGAGGCGATCACCTTCTTCTACTCCGGTTCGACCGTGGCGAAAACAGCGGCTTCCCTGAGCGATGAAGTGCGCTCGTCGCTGACGATCGTCACGAACTCCCTGCCGATCATTAACGAGGTGAGCACCTGGGATGACCCCCACCTGGTTGCGATCGGCGGAACGTACCTGCCTACATACATGTGCTTCGTCGGCCCACAGTCAATCGAGGCACTCGAGGAGCTCAGCGCCGATGTCGCAGTAATGGGCTGCGACGGGCTCAGCGCCGACGGCGGGCTGACTACTCCGCACCAGCTTGTCGCAGAGGTCGGCACGACACTCGTGAACCAGGCCCGCCGCATAATCGTCGTCGCGGACTCGACCAAGGTGGGTCGGCGTGGCTTTACGCCGATCGCTCCTATCGAGTCCATCGACGTGCTCGTCACCGATCAAGACGCTGACCCGGTCGAGGTCGCGAACCTCCGCGCGCGGGGCGTCGACGTCCGCCTGATCTGATCCGATCAAGGTCCTGAACCAGGCTGCGGCCAGCCAGCGTCGCCCTCAGCACCGGGTGCAGGTATACCGATACGGCTCCGATTGCGCCGGTGTTCAGCAACACCGAGCGGCGGGCGCTAGCCGGATTCCTGGCCGGCTACAGCAGCCTGACCCGCCAGGCCTACGAGCTGGACCTGCGGCGGCTGGACCGGCACGGCGCCGCGCGGGTGGTCCGCCGGGTAGCCGGCCGCGCGGGGATCACCAAACCGGTCGGGCTGCACACGCTGCGGCACGCGTTCATCACTGCCGCCCTCGACGCTGGGGTCCCGCTTAGGGACGTGCAGGAAGCCGCCTTGCACGCGAGGCTAGGTGGCTGGCACGTTCTTGAGCGGGTCGAGGAAGGGGATCGCCGCGGTCTTGGCGGGGGTTCGTTCTCCGTTTTTCCACTCGATTTCGAGGTCGTTGCCCGGGCCGGCGAGTTCGGCCGGCACCCATACGTACCCGATGTTGCGCTGCAGGCGCGGCGACCAGACGAGGTCGGTGACGTGCCCCACTCGCTGCCCGCCGGCCAGCGCGGGCCGTGCCTCGGTGATCTCGAAGAACGAGGGATGACCGGGTGCCTCGATACCGACCAGCCTGCGCGTGACCCCTTGCTCGCGGATGCGCTCCAGAGCGGCCTTGCCGACGTAGTCGGCATCTTGCACCTCCACCAGCCGTTCGAGCCCCATGACCTCGAACGGGTTGTTCTCCAAGGTGAAGTCGGAGTTGTAGTTGAAGATGCCCGCCTCGATGCGGCGCGCCTCACACGGGGCGATCGGCCGGATGCGGTGCGGCGCACCCGCTTCCATGATCGTCTCCCACAGTTCGTCGCCGCGGGCGGGATCGGTGAGAAAGACCTCGTACCCGACCTCGCCGGTCCAGCCGGTGCGGCTGACCACGACCGGGATGCCCGCAACGGCGGTATCGAGGGTCCAGTAATACTTCACGTCGAGGATGGCGTCACCGACGAGCTCGCGCATGAGGTCCTTCGCCTTGGGTCCCTGCACTTGCACCGGGTAGGCCTCGGGCAGCGAGACGGTGGCGTTCAGGCCCCTGCCCTGGGCGAGCCCCATCGCGTACAGATGGGCGTCACCGTCGGCCAGGCACAGCCAGAAAGTGTTCTCATCACGCCGCAGCAGCACCGGGTCGTTGACGATGCCGCCATCGGGGGCGGTGATCGGCGCGTACTTGCCCTGCCCGGCCGCGCACTTGGTCAGGTCGCGGCAGGTCAGCGCGTTTGCCAGCTCAAAGCCGTCGGGCCCGCTGATCTGCACCACCCGTTCCACGCCCACGTCCCACAGCGTGACGTCGTTCACCAGCGCCCAGTACTCGGTGACCAGATCGTCGTAGTACGCGGGCAGGTACATGTGGTTGTAGACGTCGTAGGCTCGGCAGCCCCACCGCAGCGTCGCCTCGAAGAACGGCGACTTGCGGTACCACGGGCCGAAATACAGAGTGGTGCTGGTCGCATCCGCGATCGTCCCGACCTCAAAGCTCACAGCCCACCTTCCTCCCCCGGGACGTGCCTGCACCACAGGAAGCCCCGGCCAGACCCGGCGAGCCCCGACCGGCCCACCGCCCGAACCGAATGATTAGCCAATTTGACCTCCCCCGCAAGGCCACGGCCGGGCCAGATGGTTGTCCCTCACTGTCGAGATTCTGGTGCCAGGTTGTGCTGGCGCGCCCAGATGCGGGCGGCCGGGCTGGGCCGCGGCGGCCGGCCTGGGGCGGTTAGATGACTGGGTCGCGGTGGCCGTCATGTGGCCGCGCCTGCCTTGCATCCCGAAGCTTGATGATCTTTTGCATGGTGGTGGTGGTTCCGGCTGCCCGGTTGAGGGCGGGGCCCAGGCGGGGGAAGTAGTCCAGGACCGCCCGCAGGAAACGGCCCGGGCCTGGCATGACGACCAGCTCGGTGCGGTCTTTCTTGACCGCCTTGACCACTGCCTGGGCCACGGTCTCGGCGGGTGCCATGTACCGGGCGGCCTTCATGCCCGCGTCGTCGAGCATCCGCTGCCCTTGGCCAGCGCCGCGGATGGCGCCGAGGATCAGGACCGAGGCGCTGACGCCGCGGGCGTGGTAGTCGCCGCGCAGGACGCGGGTGAAGCCGATGAGGCCGTCCTTGGCGGCGGCGTAGACCTCGGTGTAGGGGAAGGCGACCCGTCCGGCCATGGCGGAGATGTTGACGATGTGACCGCGGCCGCGGGCCAGCATCCCGGGCAGCGCGGCGTGGGTCAGCGCCACCGGTGCGATGAGGTTGAGCTGGAGCGTGCGCAGGTTCTCCTCGATGGTCATGGTGTGGAACTCGCGCAGCGGGTCGCCGCCGGCGTTGTTGACCAGCAGGTCGATGCCTCCCCGCTCATCCTCGATGGCCAGCACCAAGGCCTCGGCGGCGCCGGGCTGGGTCAGGTCGGCGGGGATGAAGGACACGTCCGCGCCGGTGGCGGCCAGGTCGGAGGTGACGGCCTTCAGGTCGGCGGCCGACCGGCCGGTCAGCACGACATGCCCGCCCTGGCGGGCGATCTGGGCGGCGATCAGCGGCCCGATGCCGCGCGAGGCGCCGGTGACCAGGGCGGTGCGGCCCTTTCCCAGTACATTGGATGCGCTCATGTGAGTAGTTGATTCCTCTCCGGCTGCGCGGACCTGTCAGCGGTCCGGTGTCATTTTCTCCGCCCACCAGGCGGAGATCGCGGCGCTGTAGGCATCTGGGTCGTCGTTGAACGGGAAGTGGCGCCCGTCGGCGATTCCGGCGGCCGCCGCCCGGGGGAAGATCTGTCCGAACCGGTCTTGCCAGCCGTAGCGATCGTTCTTGCGGCCGAACAGGGTCAGCACCGGCAGGCCGGCGAGGCTGGCCTGGAGCGAGTGTTCGACGTCGGCCATGATCGGGTCGATGCGCAGCACCC
>DATDGI010000301.1:0-7682 GCA_036522155.1 Streptosporangiaceae bacterium | reverse complement strand
CCCCGGCCCGGGTACCCGCGGTGGGCGAGGCCGCATCCGGAGCGGCCGCCGCGGCGGCGGCTCCGTGCCCATTGCTGGCCGCACCGGCCCCGTCGGCGCCGGCCATGGCGGCTCCGGCCGCCGCCCCGGTGGCGCCGCCCGCCGCCACCTGTGCGGCCAGGCTGGCCGCCTGCGCCGGGTTGCGCCGGGCCCAGCGCGCCGCGCGGTAGGCGGCGAACCCGGGCACGCCCACGGTGGCCGCGTCCACGGTGTTGCGGCCGGCCGTGCTCCCGGCCCGGGCCAGGCTCTCCTCGGCCCGCTCCCGGGAACCGATCATCCCGTAGCCGACGGCCGAGAACAGATGGCCGAACGGCTTGCGGTAGATGAACACCGCCACCGTCACCAGCGAGATCATCAGGATCTTCAGCCCCCATGGCAGCGCCAGGTCGCTGGCGCCCATGATGAGCGAATAGGCGTACATCAGCACCGACAGCACCAGGGCGATGGCCGCCGTTTTCAGCAGCACCCCGATCAGCATCTCCACCCAGCGCAGGGCGATGATCCGGCCGAACCCGGGATGGGTGCCGATGATGAGGAAGAACGGGCCTGCCACCAGCAGCAGCAGGAAGCCGAGCTTGAGAACGATCAAGGTGACGGCGATCAGCAGCACCAGCAGTCCGGCCGCGAGGGCGGCAAACAGCGCCAGGAACGCGACCTCCAGCCGGGTGGTCCACTGCTTCCCCTGGAACATCGGGTACACGGCCGGGTAGTTGTTCTTGATCGATGCCGCGATCCCCACGTAGGCGTCCTGCTTGGCCGTGATCACCCCCGTCGTCGCCTTCTCATTGGTGGCGATGGCCTGCGCCCAGAGCAGCTGCCGGCCGTACCTGTTCACCACCGTCTGCGCTGAGCCCTTGCCCCCGTAGGTGGCGGTGCCGAACTCACCGTCCAGCCACGGCTTGCAGACCAGCACCGTCCACAGCTCGTTGGCGTTGCTGTCCACGACCCCGTTGCCCGAGGTGTACGCGAAATTCGCGCCGGCCGGCAGCTGCGGGTCGCCCTTCTGCAGCGGCACACAGCTGCTCTCGTGCGGGGCGGGGAGCTTGGAGAAGGCGATGTTCAGCGTCTGGGTGATGCCGTCGGAGACGGCCTTGCCGACCCCGGTGAAGTCGGCCGGCCGGCCGATCAGCCAGATCGCAGCCGCGCAGGCCAGCACCATCCAGATGGTGCCCTCGATGGTCCGGGTCGCCCGCTTGCGGATGAGCCCCTGCCAGGCCAGCCAGATCGCGCCGATGATGACCACCGGCGCCAGGTACGGGAAGTAGATCGCGTTGCCGAGGCTGGTGATCAGCTTGTCCACCGCGCCGGACAGCCAGGCGAGAATGCCCTCGCCCGCGGCCGACTGGTAGACCGTGATCGTCACCCGGTCCAGCGCTTTCGCCGCGTCGAACACCACCGCCGCGACGTTGTTCCCGATCAGCGACGTCATGTCGCTGCATTGCAGGCCGTAGGCGGCCCACGACTGCCCGGCCAGGCCATACTGGTCGTACAGGGTCCCCTGCGCCGGGGTGGTGCCGGCCGGCGGCCGGACCAGCGCGTCGATCCCGCCGGTGGCGGGCTCGGGCGTGGGCACGGACGGCTGGCAGATGTTGTTCAGGTCGCCGATGATGCCGCTGGAGCCGGCCGCGCAGAACCCGACCAGGCCACCGACGTCACCGACCCCAGGCACCTGGCAGACGCCCCCGGTTGCGGCCGGCCGGCTGGCCCGGGCCGGGCCCGCGGCGTGCCCCGGCGCCGTGGCCGCCAGCGCGTGCGCCGGCCCGGTCACCGCCGCCTGCACGGCCACCGTCGCCGGGTTGGCCTGAGTCACCGCCGCCATCGCGGGGCCGGGCAGGCCGGCCACCGCGGCGATGACGCCGAACAGCAACAGCGCCCGGCGCACGGGCAGCGGGATCCGGGCGAAACGTCTGAGCATGGGGGGGACTCCGGACGTCGATAACTGGGACAGCGTGGCGCGGGCTAACCGGATCAGCGGTGAGCGGGTCATGGTGGCCTCCGGGGGTCAGGGGGCGGGTTCGCCTGCGTACGGGCGGTCATGGGAGCCCTCCGGCCGGGTACCGGCGGCCGGGCCGGGCAATTCGCCGGGCCCGGGCTCACCGCCCAGGGCCGGGGCTTCCGCGGCCGGGAGCGGGATGTCCGCCGCCGGCCGGGCGGGATGGGCGCGGGTCGGGTTGGTGTCCAGCCATTCCCGCATCTCATCGGAGATCAGGTCGATGCCGATCCGGCCGACCCTGCCCTCCAGGTCACGGAAGATGCACTCGCCATTGCCCAGCCCGCGCAGCACCACCAGATGCTCGTCCGAGTTCTCCACGCCCAGCAGCGACATCACGTTCGCCACCTCCACCCGTTCGGACGAGCGGAACGCGAACACCCCGGAGATGCAGTTCGTGACCTGCTCGGACAGCAGGTCGCCGGCGTTCTGCGAGACCAGGATCAGCGCGGTGTTGCGGGACCGGCCCATCCGGGAGACCTCCGGCACGAGCTTGGCCCCCTCCGGGGTGGAGGTGATCGCCCACGCCTCGTCCAGGAAGATGGCCTTGGGCAGCCGGCGGTCCATTCCGTTAAGCAATCTGCGGGCGAACTGGGAGACCAGGTACAGCAGAGCAACGGACAGGCGCTGCTCGTAGGAGAAGTCCTCCCGGACGGTCGCCGCGTCGGGCAAGGTGAGGCCGGCGAGGGTGAAGACCGTGGTCCAGCCGGCCGCGTCGATCCGCTGGCCGCCGGTGGGCGAGAAGCACAGCCGGGCCAGCCGCATCTCCGACATCGAGCGCAGCACCGCGCCCAGGTTCTTCGACGCCGGGTCGGTGGCCTGCTCCAGGTGGCGGACCACCTTGCCCAGGCTCGGCCGGTCCCCGCTGGCCACCGCGGCCACCGCCTGGACCATCGCGCTCTCGCGCTCCTCGCTCATCCGCGGCAGCAGCAGCCGCAGCGTCTCGGTGGCCATGGTCCGCTTCTCGGCCAGGTCGTCGCCGAACGAGAAGGGGTCGAGCAGGCCGGGCGCGGCCGAGCCGAGCGGGAGCACCCGCGCCTTGCGGCCGCGCGCCTGCAGCACACCGACCAGGGATTCGGCGTCACCCTTGGGGTCGATGACCGCCACCGTCACCCCGCGCAGCGCGAGCTGGAGGATGAGCAGCAGCGCCAGCGTGGTCTTACCGCCGCCGGGCTCGCCGGTGATCGCGACCGCGGTGGGCCGGTTACGGGCGGCGGCCAGCAGCGGGTCGAAATGCACGATCGACCGGGCCCGGCCCAGCGTCTCGCCGATGTAGGGGCCGACCCAGCCCGCCCGGTCCCCGAGGCCGTCCAGCCCGCCGATCGCCCGGTCGCCCAGATCCACGGTCGCGGTCGGCACCCCGCCGGCGATCGTGTACAGCGGCTGCCGCTGCACGTAAGAGGACAGCCGCACCCGGTCGCCGGGCAGCGACTCGCACAGCAGCGAGAACTGGTCACCGGTGGAATTGACCACGTCGATGCCGATGTCCCGGTAGTGCTCCACCAGCGCCTCCACCCGGCGCTGGCACAGTTCCTTCGACGGCGCGGTCACACCCAGCCGGTGCCACCCGTACACGAACGGCAGCCGCTCCTTGGTGATGCCGTGCTCCAGCAGCCGGGCCGCCTCCAGCTGCTCGGCCAGCGCCAACGGCAGGTCGACCCCGGCCTCCCTGATGTGCGCGTCCATGTCCCGGGCGTGCGCCAGCTTGCGCCCGACGTCCTTGCTGGCCTTGGCCGGCGGGATCAGCCTCATGCGCGAACTCACCTCGACCGGGAACGGCAGCGAGTCAGCGTAGTGGAGCCAGGGCTCAGAATCCGGGAACGACATGACATCGGGGAACCGGGAGAACGACAGGAAGGCCGCGAACGACTCCCCGGACGGGTGCTCCAGGCCGAGCATGGTACGGCCGTTGTGCACCTGGGCTTCCAGCAGCGATTCGATTTCGCCCGCGCCCCAGGTGCGGCGGCGGGCCGCCGACGGCAGCGGGTCGCCCGCCGTCCCGGCGAGCGCGTGGCCGAACAGCCACGCAATCTCGTCGCTGGCCGCATGGCGGGCATGCAGCGCACTGGCCGACAGCGCCCGGCCGAGCCGTTCGGCTTGCTCGGTCCAGCGGGTCAGCTCGCTCTCGCTGACCGCCTCGTCGTTCACGCCCAGCGCCTGCTCGCTGGCCCGGTAGGCATTGATGAACGACGACAAGGCACCACCGGACAGCTGGGCCCGCATGCCCCGCTGGCCGAGCCGGACCCCGAGGTAGACCTCCTTGGTCCAGAAGTCCTTCGACCACACGTTCCGGTACATCTCGTCCAGGTAGTCGTGCCAGCCCGGGCCGCCGTCGGAGGTGGCGTCCAGCCGGGACGCCCACGCCGCCGCCGGGTAGGCGCGGTGCGCGATCCGCAGGTGCACCTCCGCGTCCGGCAGCCGGATGGCGGCCAGCGCCACGGTGATGTTGATGGCCAGCGCTTCCCGCTCCGGCGCAGTGGTGAACTCGTACGCGTGGGTGGGCAGCCGGTAGTACGCCCAGGCATGGGTCTCGGTGAGCAGGATCCGGTCGTCGAAATACCGGACGCTCAGCCGGCTGCGGCCCCGGGTGGCTCGGGTCATCTGGCCACCCTCCGCTGCTGCGCGCCGCTGGCCAGCGAGGCGACCAGCACCCCGGCCAGCGCGGTGTAGGCCTGCAGGACCGGTGGCCGCAGCTGGCGCAGCCGGGACGGCTCGCCGGCCTGGCCGAAGCTGTCCCGGATGCCCTGCTCGGACTGCGGCTCGGCCAGGTGGTCGTCCCAGGGCACCCGGACGATGGCCCGGCAGCGGCCGCGGACCACCAGTTCGGCCTGCTCGGCATGCGGCATGCTGCGCTTGGACAGGCCGTTCAGCACCGTGATGGAGTTCGCGGTCAGCGCGTCGTAGCCATGCGCGGTCAGCCATTCGGTGGTCATGGCCAGTGACCGGGCCGCATCCGGGCTGGCCGGGGTGACCAGCACCAGCTGGTCGGCGGCGGCCAGCACCCGGGCGACCGCGGCGGCACCGGGGTCGGCGAAGCTGAGCGGGTAGCGGGCGGACACCGTGTCGAACAGCCGGCGGTACTCCGGGTCGTCCAGCGCCAGCGAGCCGTCGCCGCGTACCTCGGGGGTGACCACGTCCAGCCGGCCGGGGCTGCGCTGCTGGGCCGGGTGGTTCCTGGGGGCGGCGTGGCGGGGGCCGCCGGCCTGGTCGCTGCCCGCGGCCGGGGCGGCGAGCAGTGAGCCGACCGTGACCGGCGCCCTGGGTGCCACCAGTTCGCCGAGCGAGGCCGGGCCGGGGTTGAGATCCAGCGCGGCCACCGGCTCACCGCGCAGGCTGGCCAGCAGGTCGGCGACGATCAGGGTGGTGACCGTCTGGCCCGCGCCGACGGTGCAGCCGAGGACCGCCACCAGCCGGGGGCCGTCGACCGGCAGCACGGCCCGCACCCGGTCGCGCTTGTCGTGGTCGGGCCGGCCTGGCCCGAGGCCGCCCGGGACGACCACCACGTGATCGCGCCAGTTCGCGCTGCGCTGGTCGGCCGGGCCGCTGAGCGCGCGCTCGACCGCCCGGGGCCGGACCGCGGGCGGGCCGGCCGCCGCGGCCCGCTGCGCGGGCACGACCACCACCGGTGGCGAGGCTGGCGGCGCAGCCGGTGGGGACGCCGGTGGCAGCGCGGGCGGGGCCGCGGGTGCCGCAGCTGGAGACGGCGCGGACGCCGCCGCGGGAGCTGGTGACAGCGCGGACGCGGCCGCCGCTGCCCTCGCGGGCCGGGCTGGTGCTGGCCCGGACGGTCGGGCCGGGGCAGGCGACGGCGGCCGGGCCGGAGCGGATGAGACTTGCCCGGGGGGCGCCAACGGCGCCTGCCCGGGGACTGCCAACGGTCGCGGCCGCCCGGCCGGTGACGGCCAGGGTGACGGCGCGACCGGGGCCGGCCCCGGCGCCACGGCCGGCCCGGAGACGCCGAACGCGGCGGGGACCGAGTCCTGGTGAACGCGGCGGGCGGCTGGTACCGGCGGGCGGGCCCGGCCGCCCGCGGCATCGGTGGCACGGACCGGCACCGGGACGGCCGCCTGACCGGTGGCAGGGGCCGGGATGCCCCGGCGGCCGGCCCGGCCCACGGCCCGCTCGCCCGTCCGGGCGATCGCCGGAGCGGCCTCAGCCGCCGCCGAGGGCACGAGGACCGGCTGGATGCGGCCCCGCCGCCAGACCCGCCCGGATACGGTGATCTCGTCTTTTTCCGCCAGCGGCGCCATCCGGCACCAGACCGACGGCTCCCCCAGGTAGCGGGCCTGCGACATGACCAGTTCCGGCAGCCGCTTGCTTTCCAGCACCGGCCGGGTCGCCAGCCAGGTAAGGACGCCCGGGGGCAGCACGTACAGCCAGAAAAGGGTGTGGCTGAACGGCAGGCCAAGCAGGGTCAGCAGGACCACATACGGGACCGTGATGGCCATGAAAACGACGATCTGCCCAACCGGCAACGGCATCGGCAGCCGGAAGTCGTACAGCTTGTACAGCCGTTTCTCGATCCGCCAGATGCTGGTATAGGTGGGCAGCTCCACCAGTCGGCGCTCCTTCCGCGGGGAACGGAGGTCAGTGGACGCCCAAGGCCTTCGCTATGCCCTGAGCCAGGGTTTGCACGATGCTCGGCGTGTAGAAGACCACGGCAATCGCCACCGCCAGCACCATGAACTGCACGAACCGGATGATCTCCCGGGTGAAAAGAAAGAACAGGGCGACGATCCCGACGATGCCAAGGAACAGCGGGCCGAACAGGCCCTGCAAGTAGCTGACCAGGCCAGACGTGCTCAGCGACACAGGAGCCGCCGCGATCAATCCGTGGAAGGACATCGCCCTACTCCGGGGGAATCAGGGAATCCGGTTATGCGGTTGGCCCCCCGGCCCTCTGCAAGGGTCATCAAGCCGACCCCGCAGTCTGGAGCATTGGACCGATCTGGCTGATGTACCAGGTCCCGCTCCGTTTCACGATAGTCAGAGAGTAACTCATCTGCAGTCCAGCGGGCGGGGGTGGCCGCTTGACCGCAGTCCCGGTGGCCGCCTGGCCTGGGACATTCCATACCACGGTGGCGATGACATTTCTGGTTGCCCCGCCGACCGGGACGGTGACCGATGCCAGCGAGCCGAACGTCACCTCGTTGCCGAGGCCGGCCACGGTGGTGCCCGGGGCCAGGAACCGGCTGAGGGTGACCTGGTTCCCGGAGGCGTAGGCCTGGAAGAAGGCTGGCAGCTGGCTCATCAATTCCGCCTGCGTCCCCGCGTCGGTATTGGCCAGCGATGGCGTCGGCACCACGGCCCGCTGCGGCGCGGGCAGCCAGGCCGGCTCCCCGGACACGGCCAGGGTGCCGCCGGTGTAGTAAATCGGCACGCCCAGCTCCATGAGCTGGGCGTTGACCCGGGCCAGCAGGGTGACCACCGCGTGCTGGGCGTCGGTGACCTTGATCCCCGCGACCGTCTCGGATTGCAGTTGCAGGGTCCCGGACCCGTTCCAGCCGAGCTGCTGGTCACCGCCGGGCGGCAGGAACGCGGCCAGCTCGCTGGCCCGCTGCCCCGCCGTGGCGGGGCTGGCGTTGAGGTAGACCTGCCCGAACTGAAGCGCGTAGGCGTCCGCGAGCGCGGTCGGGAAAGACGGGCCCGTGCT
>DATDGI010000300.1:0-12811 GCA_036522155.1 Streptosporangiaceae bacterium | reverse complement strand
CTGGGCGGGTGGGACGGCCGGATCCGCACCGAGGGGCCGGACGGCACGCGGGTCCGCACGGACGGCCGAGCCCCGGTGCTGACCGTGCAGACGGAGAGCGACGTGACCGGCGTGCTGGCCGGGGTAACGGCACGGCAGCCGGACAGCAGCCGGTTCCGGTGGTGGGAGATCGCCGGCGCCGCGCACGCCGACACCTATGTGCTCGGTGCCGCCTTCAGCGATTCCGGTGAGCTGCCGCCCGCCGAGCTGGCCCGGCTGATGGCGCCGACCGCCGAGCCGCTCGGCATCCCCTGCCCGGCGCCAGTGAACTCCGGGCCGCAGCACCATTACGTGGCCCAGGCCGCGATCGCGCACCTGGACCGGTGGGCGCGCGGCGGGCCGCCGCCCAGCTCCCCGCGGCTCGAGACCGACCCGGATGATCGCATGCGGCTGGTCACCGACGCCGCGGGCATCGCCCGCGGCGGCATCAGGACGGGCTGGGTCGACGTACCGGTCGCCGCGCTGTCGGGGCTGACCCCGCCCGGCGCCACCGGGATCGGCATCCTCCTCGGCTCCACGCGCGTGTTCGGCGCCGCCGAACTGGCGCGCCGCTATCCCGCCGGGCCGGGCGAGTACGCCGCCGCGTTCCGCGAGGCCACCATGCGGGCAGCGGCCGCGGGTTTCGTGCTGGAGCAGGACGTCGACGAGATGGTCGCCGTCGCCGCGGCCGCCTGCCCCGCCTGGTAACACCCGGCCCACGCCCACCCGGAGTGCCGCCGCTTCGGGCGCTGGTCGCCAAGCACGCCCGGGCTGCCGATATGCCAGCGCCTGCCAGAACGGCCGGTCTGCTATTTCAGGGCATCCAGGAGCACGCGGCAGGCCTGCTCACAGCGCCGGCAGGCCTGCTCGCAGACCCGGCAGTGTTCGTGCATCCGGGAATGCCGCCCGCACTCGTCGCCGCAGCTCTTGCAGATGGCCACGCAGGCCTGCAGCAGCGGCCTGGTGACGCCGGCGTCGTAGTCCGCCTGGCGGCTCGTCACCCCGAGCGTGGCGGTGCAGACATCGGCGCAGTCCAGGCAGAGCCGGATGCACGTGACCATCTCGGCCAGGTTCTGCTCGCTCAAGTCGGCGTCGACGTCGGCGGTGCAGGCCTGGGCGCAGTCGCTGAGCGCGTCGATGGCGGCCGCCAGCACACCGGCGTCGACGCCGAAGGTGCCTGGATAGGTGTCTAGCATCTGCCTGGCATAGCTCATGGGCCCTCCTTTAAAGTGCGATTGAGGGCGATGCAGCAACAGCACCTTGGTACCACTGGTCCGCGCGGATAACCAGCGGGGTGGACAGACCACGCCGACAGTCCCCAGCACCGATGGACCCGGCACATCTACCAGGTTTGGTGGCGGAGCGTTGGCAGTGGCTCGGGCGTCCTCGGGCCTCCGTGATATTGTAATGTATGAACAAACGTTCAATAGTTGTGGATTCGTGCGCCGTCCGGTGCGTCCATCCAGCCGAGGTGGCGGTCGCGCGCGCGCAGCTGGCCGGGATGGCGGAGATCGAGCGGGCCACGGCAGTGTTCGCACTGCTTGCCGATCCCACCCGTGCGCGGATTTTGCATGCGCTGAGCCTGGTGACTCGGCTGTGCGTGTGTGATGTGGCGGCGAGCCTGGGCATGAGCGAGTCGGCGGTCAGTCACCATCTGCGGCTGCTGAGGACCAGTCGCCTGGTCTCCCGGACCCGGGAGGGCAGGATCGCCTACTACCGCCTGGCCGATGAGCATGTGCGCCGCGTGCTCGCCGATGCGCTGCAGCACGCGGCCGAGGATCACGGCACCGGGGTGGAGATCCCAGCCTGATGGGTGCCGGGCATGACCACGGCCACAGCGCAGCGGCCGGGCATCAGGACCGCCTGACGCTGGTGTTCGCCATCACGGTGGCGATCCTGGCGGCCGAGGTGGCGGGTGCGTTGCTGTCGGGGTCGCTGACGCTGCTGGCCGATGCGGGGCACATGCTGATGGATGCTGGCGGCATCGCGCTGGCGCTGCTGGCTATCAGGTTCGGGCGGCGCTCGCCGTCGCAGTCCCGCACGTTCGGTTATCTGCGGCTGGAGATCCTGGCCGCGGCGCTGAACGCGCTGCTGCTGTTCGCGGTCGCGATCTTTGTGATCGTGGAGGCGGTGCGGCGGCTGATCCATCCGCCCGAGGTGGCCAGCGGCATCATGCTGGCCTTCGGGATCGTGGCGCTGTGCGGTAACGCCTGCTCGCTGCTGCTGCTGCGCCGGGGCCAGGGCGAGAGCCTGAACGCGCGGGGCGTGTTCCTGGAGGTGCTGTCCGATTTCCTGGGCGCGGGGGCGGTGATCGTGGCGGCCGTGGTCATCGCGGTCACCGGGTTCGAGCGGGCCGACCCGATCGCGTCGCTGCTGATCGGTGTGCTGATCATCCCGCGGACCTGGCAGCTGCTGCGCCAGGCCACCGACGTACTGCTGGAGGCCACACCCAAGGACGTCGATCTCAACGAAGTGCGGCGGCACATGCTGGAGACCCACGGCGTGATCGATGTTCATGACCTGCACGCCTGGACGATCACCAGCGGCGTGAACGTGCTGTCGGCGCACGTGGTCGTCAGCGCCGAAGGGCTATCTGGCCTGGTGCTCGACCAGCTGGGCGGGTGCTTGTCTGATCATTTCGATATCGAGCACTCGACCTTCCAGATTGAGCCGCCCGGGCACCGTGATCACGAGCCGATCTTGCACCGATGACGGCCGGACCAGCTCAGCAGCTCTTGAGGAGCGGTTGCCGGTGAGTACTTCCGCGGACGGCTTGGGCCGTCTTCGGCGGCGCGGCTTTCGGCTGGAGTACGCCACAGTGACCTGGATGGTCGCCGAGGCCGCCGTCGCGATCACCGCGGGGCTGGTCGCCACCTCCATCGCCCTGGTGGGCTTTGGCCTGGACTCGGTGATCGAGCTGTTCTCCGCCGTGATCGTCATCTGGCAGCTGCGCGGCGAGATCGCCGGCCAGGACCGGGAAACCCGCGCCGTGCGCCTGATCGGCGTGACGTTCTTCGCCCTGGCTGCCTACCTGGCGGTGGGCAGCATCCGTGACCTGGTTACCCAGGTCCGGCCCGGGCAGTCCGTCCCCGGTCTGGCGGTGACCGCCGCCGCGCTGATCGTGATGCCCGCGCTGGCCGTGGCCAAGCGCCGCACCGGGCGGGCGCTGGGCAACCGCACCCTGGTCGCCGACTCCGCCGAGACCGCGTTCTGCGCCTTCACCTCCGCCGCCGCGCTGCTTGGCGTGGGCCTGAACGCCTGGCTCGGGTGGTGGTGGGCAGACCCCGCCGCCGCGCTCATCATCGCCGCCCTCGCGGTCAGGGAAGGCATCGAATGCTGGCAGCAAGAAGAAGAAGAAGAAGCGTGACCCAGGCCCAGTGGCGAGATGAGAGGTCCTGCCTATCCCGTCCAGCCGGGCGGCCGCGTGCTGCACCAGCAGGGCGATCGCAGCCGGCGCTGGCCGGGGGCTGAGGATTGCTACCCCACCCGGGGTGGGGTAGGGTCAGGCGGAGGCGAGGGAGGTGGCGGGTGATTGCCAGTCATAAGCGTGAGGCGCTGCTGCGGCTGAAGACGGTGCGGGGTCATATCGATGGCGTGATCGGCATGGTCGAGGACGAGGTCTACTGCCCCGACCTGATGAAGCAGGTGGCTGCCTTGCAGGCGTCGCTGGAGAAGGTCAACCGGGTGCTGTTGCGCAACCACCTGGAGACGTGTGTGTCGGAGGCGATCCGCACCGGCCAGGGCCAGGAGAAGATCACCGAGCTGATGGAGGCCCTGCCCTACAGCTCCGGGCTGACCGACTTCCGCCACCAGGCCGATCCGCTGCCACTGCCCGGCGCCGCACCCACGGCCGCGGGGAACGGTTCGCGATGAGCACTGGCACCGCGCTGCCAGCGGTGCCGCCACTGCCAGGGCCGCAGGCGGGAGCCGGTGAGGCGCACCTGGCGCTGGAGATCACCGGGATGACCTGCGCCTCATGCGTGCGCCGGGTGGAACGGGCGCTGTCGGCAGTACCCGGTGTCACGGCGGCCACGGTGAACCTGGCGGCCGAATCCGCTGACGTCACCCTCGCCCGGCCGGTGCAAGCTGGCGCGCTGGTGGCGGCCGTGGCCGACGCTGGCTACCAGGCGGCGGTCCCGGCCAGCGTGCGCGCCGACGACGTGGCCCGCCGGCGGGCGGCCCAGGCCGCCGAGCTGCGCGACCGGCGGATCCGCCTGGGTACCGGCGTGGTGCTGTCGGCCGCGGTGCTGGTGGTGGCCTACGGCTTCGGCTCGCCGGCGTGGGCCGGGTGGGCGCAGCTGGTGCTCACGCTGCCGGTATATGCCTGGACCGGGGCGGTGTTCCACCGGGGGGCGCTGGAGGCCGCGCGGCACCGCACCACCAACATGGACACCCTGGTCTCCCTCGGCGCCACCGTGGCCTTCGGCTACTCGGTGATCGCCACCATCGCGCTGCCGGGCCGCCCGACCTACTATGACGTCGCGGCGCTGATCATCACCTTGATCGCGGTCGGCAAGTACCTGGAGCTGGCCGGCCGGGCCCGCGCCGGCGCCGCCATCGAGGCCCTGGCCGAGCTGCAGCCCCGGACCGCGCACCTGCTCGCCCGCGCCGCCAGCGGCCAGCGCGGCGACCCCGCGGCCGCGGTCGACGTCCCGGCCGAGACGCTGCGCCCCGGTGACAGGGTGCTGGTGCGGCCGGGCGAGGCCATCCCGGCCGACGGCGAGCTGGCCGAGGGCGCCGGGATCGTGGATGAGTCGATGCTCACCGGCGAGCCGCTGCCGCAGGACAAGACGCCCGGCGACGCGCTGACCGGCGGCACCGTGAACGGCCCGGCGCCGCTGATCCTGCAGGTCACGCGCGCCGGGGCGGAGACCGCGCTGAGCCAGATCATGGACCTGGTCGATGCCGCACAGAAGGAGAAGTCGAAAGCCCAGCAGCTCGCCGACCGGATCTCGGCGGTGTTCGTCCCGGTCATCCTGGCGATCGCCGCCGTCACCTTCGCGGGCTGGCTGCTGGGCGGCGCCGGGACCGTGACCGCGCTGATCACCGCCGTCGCCGTGCTGGTCGTCGCCTGCCCCTGCGCGCTCGGGCTGGCCACCCCGGTGGCCATCATGGCCGGCACCGGCCGCGGCGCCCAGCTCGGGCTGCTCATCCGCGGCGGCGAAAGCCTGGAACGAGTCCACGGCCTGGCCACCGTGGTGCTCGACAAGACCGGTACCCTGACGGCCGGCCACCCCGCAGTGGTGCGCCTGCTGCCGGTGGATGGCAGCGACGGGCGCGACTCGCTGGCCCTGGCGGCCGGCGCCGAGGCGGCCTCCGAGCACCCGCTGGCCCGGGCCGTGGCCGCGGCGGCCGAGGGCAGGGGCATCGTCCCGGCAGCGGTCGGCGATGTCGTAGCGGTGGCCGGGCGGGGCGTGACCGCGCTGGCGGCCGGGCAGCGGGTGCAGGCCGGGTCGCTGGCCTGGCTCGCCCAGACCGGCGTGGACACATCCACCGCGGACCGGCTTGCCCGGGAACTGGCCGGCGCTGCGCAGACGCCCGTGGCGGTCGCGGTCGATGGCCGCCTGCGGCTGCTGCTGGGCATCGCCGACCCGCTCCGCCCCGACAGCCCGGCCGGCGTCGCCCGGCTGCGTGCCCTCGGGCTGCAGCCGGTGCTGGCCACCGGGGACACCCTGGAGGCAGCCACGGCCACCGCGCACGCGGCGGGGATCACCAGCGTGCACGCCGGGCTGCTGCCCGCCGATAAGTCCGCGCTCGTGGACCGGCTGCGCCGCGAGCGCGGCCCGGTCGCGATGGTCGGCGACGGCATCAACGACGCACCCGCCCTCGCCGCCGCCGACATCGGGATCGCTGTGGCCACCGGCACCGGCGCGGCGATGGCCGCCGCCGACATCACCCTGGTCCACGGCGGCGTCAGCGCGGTGGCCGACGCGGTCATGCTCGCCCAAGCCACCCGCCGGATCATCCGCCAGAACCTCGGCTGGGCCTTCGGCTACAACCTGCTGCTCGTACCGCTGGCCGCGGCCGGGATCTTGCCGCCCGTGCTCGCCGCGGTCGCGATGGCCACCAGCTCGGTCACCGTCGTCGGCAACGCGCTGCGGCTGCGGCGCTTCGGCAAGGCAAGCGGATAGATCTTGTGTCTTGACGATCACTGCCGCCCGCGCCAGCCTTGTCGAGGAGGTCAACTGAGTAACGAGGAGGGGTCATGGCTTGGCGGCTTGATGGGACATATTTCGAGTCCTGCTCGTGCGATACGATCTGCCCCTGTACCTGGTCGGCGCTCACGGCGAAGGCGACGTTTGACCGGTGCCGGGCGCTTTTGGCCTATCACGTCGACTCGGGCGAGATCGATGGCGTGGACGTCAGCGGCCTGAGTTTCGCCCTGTTCCTGGACACCCCGCCGGTCATGGCCGAGGGCAACTGGCGGGTGGGGGTCTACCTGGATGACGCCGCGTCCGACAGCCAGGCCGGGCAGCTCGGGGCGGTCCTGTCCGGGCAGCTCGGCGGGCCGCCCGCCATGCTCGGCCCGCTCATCAGCGAAATGCTCGGTGTGGAAAAGGCTCCCATCACCTACAGCGAGGACGGCCACGGCCACCATGTCCGGATCGGCGAGACGGTCGACGTCGGCGTCCAGGACTTCGTCGCCCTGGAAGGCCAGGATCCGGTTCAGCTGACGAACGTCTTCCATCCGTCGAACACGACACTGACGGTCGCCCCGGCCAATGCCGCGCATCTGTCGACGTTCGGGGTCGACTGGGGGCGCGAGGGGCAGAGCGGCTTTTCCGCACCGTTCTCCTGGGCCGGGTGAGCGGCTCCTCCGGGCTCGCCCGGCCACGGCCAGGTCTGGCGAACCGTGAGGTCGCGTTCCTGCTGATCCTGGCGGCTGGTGCCTGGGCCGCGACCTTTGCGCTCGCCCGCGGGATGGCCGGGATGGCGGGCACGATGGGGCTGGGCCTGGCCGCGTTCGTGCCGGTGTGGACGCTGATGATGGCCGCCATGATGCTCCCGTCGGTGTCGCCCGTGGCCTCGCTGTACGCCAGGACCATCCAGGGGAGGCGGGCGATAAGGATCGCTGGGCTCGTGGTGGGCTATCTCGCGGTCTGGGCGGCGGCGGGCGTGCCCGCTTACGGGCTGGCCTGGCTCGCCGGCTGGCTGACCGGTAAGCATCCCAGCGCCGCTCACGTCATGGCCGTGGCGGTCTTCGCCGTTTGCGGGATCTACCAGCTCAGCCCCCTGAAGGACCGCTGCCTCGCGCACTGCCGCTCCCCGCTCGGGCTGCTCCTGCACTACGGCTCCTACCGGGGCAGGTCCCGCGACCTGCGCGTCGGCGCCCATCACGGCGGATACTGCCTGGGCTGCTGCTGGGGCCTGATGGTGATCCTTATCGCGGTGGGCGTGATGAACGTGGCCGCCATGGTCGCCCTGGCCGCTCTGGTGCTGACCGAGAAGGCCTGGCGATGGGGCCCAGCGGCCGGCCGGCTCGCGGGTATCGCCGCGCTGGCTCTCGCGGTGGCCACGATCTGGCTCCCCTGGCTCGCCCCGGGCCTGCACGCCGCGCCGCAAATGATGAGCTGACTAGTTACAAATCGTTACTAAGTGGTTACTATAAGCTTGTGGGGGCTGAACAGGATCCGGTTCGGGGGGCTGTCATCGCTGGGCTCGATCTGGGCGAAAGCGGCGAGCAGGGGCGGCTCCATCACGCACGACGGGCGGGCGATCGCGCCCGGGCCGTCCTAGTGACCACGTACGCGCTCATGGGCGCCCTGCTGGTGGGTTACCTCGCGTTCCTGGTCGTCCGGGGCCCCGGCGGGAATTCGCTGCTGGTCAGCGGCTGGGGGGCGGCCAGCTTTGAGCTGACCGCCGGCGCCCTCTGCTTCGCCCGTGGGGTGACACACCGGCCGGGGCGCGCGGTAGCGCTGACGCTCGGCTTCGCCATCACCTCATGGGCGCTGGGCGACTTCGCGCTGACGGCGGAGTCGCTGGGAGGCGCCAGCCCGCCGGTACCTTCCCTGGCGGATGCCTTCTATCTCGGGTTCTACCCGCTTGCCTATGTGGCGGTTGTGCTCTTCATTCGCGCGGATACCCAGAGGCTCACCACTCCGAGCTGGCTGGACGGTGCCATCGCGAGTGTGGGGACCGCAGCGGTGTTCGCGGCGTTCGTGTTCGACCGGGTCCTTCACCTGACGGGCGGCGATCCGGCCGGGACAGCGACCAACCTGGCCTACCCGATCGGGGACGTGCTGCTGCTCAGCCTGGTCATGGGCGGGTCCACGGTGATAACCGGCAGGCGGAATGCACCGTGGCTGCTGATGGCCACGGGACTCGCCATCAATGCCGTGGGTGACACCGCCAACCTCTTCGGGACATCGTTCGGGGCATCCCTGGCTGGTTTCATTTTCAACGGGATCGCCTGGCCGACGTCGCTGCTCCTGCTGTCGATGTCGGTCTGGCTGCGGTCGCAGCCAGCCGACCTGCAGGCGGATCAGAAGCCAGCATCGTTCATCATTCCGGGGATCAGCGCGGCGTGCGCGCTGGCCGTCCTCTTCGTCGGGAACCTGCATGAAACGAGCCGGCTCGCGCTCGGCCTCGCGACCGCCGCGCTCCTGCTGGTCGGCATCCGGCTGGCCGTGTCCGTGCGTGGGATGAGGCGGAGCATCGGGATGTCTGCCCTGCGTGAGGACCGGCTCAGGGAGACGCTCGGGCACCTGGCAGACCGCTACGCGCTGCTCGCGCCGCTCCGGTCGGCGGCAGCCGTCTTGGGGGACGTGGGCGCGGAGTTGCGGGCGGCGGCCAAGAGCGCGGCGACCGCGACCAGCGAGCAGTCGGCGGCGGTGGCGCAGACCTCCGCCACGGTCGAGCAGCTCGCCACCACCGCGGGCGCCATCACCGACAACGTCCATGCCATCGCCAAGGCCGCCGAGCGCACCGGCGGCACCATGCGCGACATGCAGGAGAAGGTCGAGGTCATCGCGTCGCGGGCGCTGTCGCTGGGGGAGCGCGCCCAAAAGATCGGCGAGATACTGGAGCTGATCAACGACATGGCTGAGCAGACTAACCTGCTCGCGCTGAACGCCGAGATCGAGGCGGCGCGGGCGGGCGAGGCCGGCCGGGGCTTTGCTGTGGTCGCGGCCGAGGTTCGGAAGCTCGCGGAACGCTCGGTACGGTCTACCGGGTCGATCAGGGAGATCATCTCCGGCGTCCAGGGCGAGACAAACGCCACCATCATGGCGACCGAGCAGGGCATCGGGCAAGCCCGTGAGGTGGCCGAACTGATGGCGTCGACCGCGACCATGCTGGAGGAGTCCTTGCTCGCCGCCCAGCAGCAGAAGTCGGCCGCCGACCAGGTGGACAGCGCCATCCGGCAGATCCGGCAGGCGGCCGACCAGCTCGCGGCGGAGCAGGTAAAGCGGGCGGCCACCGCGGAGCGGCTGGAGGCACTGGTCGAGGAGATCAGCAGCACGCTGCGGGATGCGCCAGCCATGGACGCTGGAGAGGCCTCCCTGCCAGCAGCCAGGCTGGAGACAACGCGCGAGGAGGCCGAGCAGGCGGCCCTCCGCGACGCCGCATTTCGCAACGTCAGCCGCCGGGCACAAGGCGGCAGCGGCATGGCCAAACGGCGAGAGCTTGAGGCGGCGATCGACGAGGCGATCAGGACCTCCGCGTTCACCCTGGTGTACCAGCCCATCGTGGCGCTTGGCAGCGATGAGGTGGCCGGCGTCGAGGCGCTGGTGCGGTGGCCGCACCCGCGCTGGGGGACGCTCCACCCCGACCAGTTCATCCCGCTGGCCGAAGAGACCGGCCAGATCGTGCCGCTCGGCTCGTGGGTGCTGCGCCAGGCGGTGACCGACATCGTCCGGCAGCAGCAGCGCCTCCCCCGCCAGCCGCCGCTGTACGTGAGCGTGAACGTGTCCGCCCGGCAGTTTGCCGACCCCGGTTTCGTCGCCGACGTACGGCAGGTGGTGGCCGCATCCGGTCTGGCGCCGTCCGCGCTCGTGCTGGAACTCGCCGAAAGCGTCCTGCTGGACCGGGATGACCGCATCCTCGCCGACTTGATGGAACTGAAGAACATCGGGATCAGGCTCGCGATCGACGACTGCGGCACCGGCTACGCATCCCTCGGTTCCCTGCGGGACCTTCCCATGGACCTCCTCAAGATTGACCGCGCGTTCGTGGAGGGCATGGCCGTCTCCGAGCAGCGGCTCGCTATCGTGAAGATCATCATCAGGATCGCCAAGACACTCGGCCTGACCGTGATCGCCGAGGGAATCGACAACGAGGCCCAGCGCGATCTGCTGATGTCGCTGGGCTGCGAGTACGGCCAGGGAGACCTGCTAGAACGGCCGGTCGAGGTCGGCGAAGCCGAGGCGCTGGTCCGCGCCCGCTAGGCGCCGCGCCTGGACGCCATATCCAGCCACCCGTGCCATCCCTCACTGCCGCGTGCGATGATCGCCAGATCCTGCTGTTGAGCGAAATCCGGTGGTGGAGGAGGCTGCGATGGGCGAGATGCCGCCATGGCAGTGGGATGAGGCCACCTGGCGCCGGCATGTCGGGCATGTGAGGGCGGGCAGGCCGCTGGTGCCTGCTAAGTGGCCAGGCGGGGCGCGGGTGGCGGTGGCCCTGTCGTTTGATTCCGATCATGAGACGATCCCGCTCCGGGATGGGGACACGGGACCGGGGAGGCTGTCACAGGGGGAGTATGGGTCGCGGGTGGGCGCCCGCCGGATCCTGGCGCTGCTGGCGGAGCGGGGGATACCGGCGACATTCTTCATGCCGGCGGTCTCGGCCCTGCTGCACCCAGAGGAACTGCGCCGCTACGTGGCCGAGGGTCATGAGGTGGGGATGCACGGCTGGATTCACGAGCGGACGGGGACCCTGGCACCAGCCGACGAGCGGGAGCTGGCGCTGCGAAGCGCCGATGTGCTGGAAAGAGGCGCCGGGGCCCGGCCGGTGGGGATCCGCACCCCGTCGTGGGACTTCAGCCCCGCCACGCTGGCCATCACCCGGGAGCTCGGCCTGGTATATGACTCATCGCTGATGGCTGATGACGAGCCGTATGAGATCGTGCAGAACGGCGAGCCGTCCGGCATCGTGGAGATCCCGGTGGAATGGATCCGCGATGACGCGGTGTATTTCCCGATGGAGCGCTCCAGCGCCCTGCGCCCGTACACCAGCCCGCGCAGCGTGCTGGGTATCTGGATCGATGAGTTCGAGGGCGCCTACGCTGACGGAGGGCTGTTCCAGCTGACCATGCACCCTCACGTCATCGGCCACCGCTCTCGCATGGTGGTCCTTTCCCAGCTCACCGATCACATCGCCGCCCGGGGCGAGGTGTGGTTCGCCACCCACGCCCAGGTCGCCTCGTACGCGCTCTCCGAAGCCGGGAGCGCCGGTCAGCTGTGACCCCCAAGAGCTGATCTCGCGCCGTCCTTCGCCTGGCTCAGGTCGTGTCGGTGAGCACCTGGTCCAGCAGGCGGCTGAATTGCTCCGGGAAGGCCAGGAATCCCCCGTGGTCACCGGGGAACTCGATCACAGTCGTACCGAGCTGGCGGGCGAGGGCCACGGCGGTGCGGTTGGCGAGCTGGCCTTTCGACGTGGCCCCGGCGGCGACGACGATGCGCGCCGGGGCCGCCCGCAGCGCCTGGATGTCGGGCCGGTAGCGCGTGGTCGGGCGGAGCAGGTGCGCGAGGAAGTGCTCGTTGGCGGCGCGCATCCGGGCGATCTGCTCCGGCGAGGGCACCCACCGCGGTGCGCCCTCCTGCTGGCCAGGCCCGCCGCCCAGCCCGGCATGGGCCATGAACTTTCCCATCGCCTGTTCAGCCCCCTCCGCCCGGTAGGTGTCGTAAATGTCCTCGATCTGGGCCTGCACCTGCGCGCTGTCGGGCAGCAACTCGATCACCGGAGGCTCGTGGGCAACCAGCGCCCGCACCTGGCCGGGGAAAGCAGTGACCAGTGCGAGCCCGACGACGGCTCCGCCGCTGCTGCCGAAGACGTACGCCGGTCCGCCGCCGGGCACCGGCAGCAGGCGGTGCACGTCGTCGGCCTGCTGCTCAGGCGTCACGTCGGCGGTGCTGTCATCGCGGCTGCTGTTGCCAATACCGCGCGGGTCGTACGTCACCACCGTGTAGCCGCCAGCGAGCGCGCTGGCCAGGCCGGCGAAGCCGGTGCTGTCCATCGGTGAGCCGATCATGAGCAGCAGCGGCCCGGTGCCCCGCCGCTCGTAGTACAACCGGGCGCCAGGCACGTCCAGCGTGCCCGTCAGCGGAGGGGAATCAGGCATGGCGGGTCATCCTCCCAAAGAGCCGCTACCAGGTAGCCCTAACCGTAAAACCGGGACCGGTTCACAGACTCACCGGCTGGATACCCGCCGGCAAGACGCCGGGCATGAACCCGCCACCCGCGTCCGGGCCGTCATACGCTTCCACCATGAGGCCCCTCCCATCAGACAATGCCGGACGCGGAATTCCCGTCGGGCCGGCTTCATTACTGGAAGGCGAGCTTCCTGGCCGATCCGCGAAGCGAGGCGATCGACACCATGCTTCGGTATGCCGCGGCAGCGCCGTCACCGTACACCGGCATCGGCCTGCAGCAGATCACGGGCGCCGCCAGCCGCGTCCCCTCGGCGGCGACCGCTTTCGCCCATCGCGCCCGCCAGTACGACTTCCTCATCCTGTCGCAGTGGGACGACCCCGCCGACTCGCCGGACAATATCCGATGGACGCGTGAACTCTTCGACGCCATGAGCCCCCATTTCCGGGGCGTGTATGTCAACAACCTGGGCGAGGAGGGCAGCGAC
>DATDGI010000299.1:0-1614 GCA_036522155.1 Streptosporangiaceae bacterium | reverse complement strand
TGTACGTCGGCGACGCCGCCGGCGTCTACATCCCGGAGACCGGTGACCTGCGGCCCGCCACGCCGCCGCCCGACTTCGACCTGGAGACCGCGCTGGCCTCGGTGCGCAAGTTCGCCGCGCTGCAGCCCACGCGGCTGCTGTTCAGCCACTACGGGCCGGTCACCGCGGTCAGCGAGACCCTGGACCGGTCAATGGAGGAGATCATCGTCTGGGTGGAGGAAACCCGTCAGACGCGCGCGGCGGGCCTGGATCTCGATCACGCCGTGGCAATGGTGCGGGAGCGCACCAACGAGCGGTACGTGGCGACGCTGGCCGAAACCGATCCTGCCATCGCGGAGAAGTTCGAGCGGGTCAGCGGCGCCGTCGCCAACGTGGAAGGCATCCTGCACTGGCTCAGTAAGACCGAACTCAACGGCAGCTAGCCGCTCCAGCGCACGGTCCCGGCCCAGCGCTCGCGGTCCCGGCCCAGCGCTCTTGGTTTGCCTTCCCTGACGCCCCGCCAGTCTCACGTGCCCCGCCACTCCCGCTATGTGGCCCCGATCCGCGCCGCCGCCCGTGTGGCAAACGACATCGATGTCCCATCGTTGCTACTGGAGGGCGTGTTGCGGAATTTCGGGTCGGCGGAGCGGGTGACTGGCAGCGCCGACTGCTGGCCCTGGGTTCGGGGCGGTTGCTGTTGGTGCGAGGCTGGTGAAGGGGCGTTTGCGGTGTTTGCGGCGCGTGGATCCTGGTCGCCGGGGGCGGGATGGCCGGTTCCGGGCATGCCGGGTGGCGCCCGGTGCAGGGCTGTGGATAGTGACGGCGGGTGCCGCTGCGGTCAGGGGAGGCTAGGGAGCCTTCGGTGCAGCAGCATCAGGTTATGGACGGTCGCGGCGAGGGTGAGCTCGGCCTGGACGAGGGGCAGGCCGCGCATGGAGAACCGGCGCAGCCCGATCTTGTCTTTGAGAAAGCTGAACCCGCCCTCGGACAGCGGTGCGCGGCGGCGGTAGATGTCGCGGCCCTGCCGGGTGGACAGGTTGTGCACCATCTGGTCGCGGGGGTCGGGGTGCTCGCAGGCGGGCGTGTGCGGGCCGCTGCTGGCGGGTGATTCCCAGGCGCCGGGGCTGATCAGCCGGTCCGGGCCGGGCGCCGCGCAGTTGTCCTGGCTGAAGTACCCGGAGTCGTAGGTGACGGTGCCGGTGACGGACCAGGCCGGGGGGTGGCCGCCGGCCCGGTGCCCGGCGGCGATGACCTGCGCGGCGGCGGTGATATCGGCCAGGGTGGGCTCGACCTGGGCGGCGTCGTTGGCGTCCTGGGTGGCGCGGGCGGCCAGGACCAGCCCGTCATCGGCGCGGGGGAGCTGGCAGTTATAGGCCTGCACGGTGCCGTTGCGGGTGCAGTGCATCGCGCGGGAGTCCGGGTCGGTGATGTTCCGCACTGGCTGCGGCGGCTTCTTGCCCCGCCCGGGCTTGCCTTTGGCGTTTCTGGCGCCGCCCGGCGGGTCCGGGTCCTGCCCGGTTCCGGCTTCGGCCCTGGCCCTGGCGGCCGTGCGGGCGGCGGCCAGCCGGTCCCGGCAGCGGCGCACGCCCGCGGCCTGCTCCGGCGGGGCGGGCCGCCGCCCGCCGCGCACGCCGC
>DATDGI010000298.1:0-3385 GCA_036522155.1 Streptosporangiaceae bacterium | reverse complement strand
TACCGATCCCACCCAGCTGCAGGCCAAGCTGGCGGACATCCGGCGCCACGGCTACGCGATCTCGGAGGGCGAGGTCGACCGGGGCGTCACAGCGATCGCGGCGCCGGTGCTGACCTCGCCTACCCGTCCGGCGGTGGCGGCGGTGAGTGTCGTGGCGCCGTCGGCCCGGTTCGGCGAGGCTGAGCTAGTGCACGCCACCGACCGGGTGATCGAGGCGGCGCGCTGTCTCGATCGGGCGCTGCGCGGAGCGTGATCGGCCGCCGACCGGCGGCCGGACCCAACGGATCCACAGGAGGATATCCATGCCTTCGGGCGACACCCTCATCCTCGGCTCAATCTGGTCGGCGGGACTCGGCCTCATCCTGAGAAAGCACATCCCCGTCACCGAAGAGGACTAGTTGGAGGATTGGCATGAACCCCGCACTGGACGGACAGATCGACGCGGTATTCCTCGGTGACGTTGTCACCGAGGACCGGGTGATCTACGGCGGCGTGGTCGCAGCCGCGGGCGGGAAGATCGTCGCCGTCGGCACGCCGGACCGGGTGGAGCTGCTACGCGGCGCGGCAGCGGAGACATATGACTTCGCTGGTCATCTTCTGCTGCCAGGATTCGTTGATGCCCACGTGCATAGCTTCAGCGGCCCCGGCGAGGGATGGGAGCGTTCAAGTCTGTGCGCCGCAGTCGGCGGCGTCACCACGATCATCGAGATGCCGTACGACGCGGCTGCCCCGGTGGTACACGCCGAGCGTTTCCGGCAGAAGCGCGAGAGCATCTCGGGGAGCACGCTGGTGGACGTGGCGCTGCTGGCCACGATTCAGCGGCAGGACGGCGTGCCGTTCGCAGAGGAAATGATCGACGAAGGGGCCTGCGGCTTCAAGGTCTCGCTCTTCGAGACCGATCCGGTCCGCTTCCCCCGGATCTCCAGTGCCGACCTGCTCGAGCTACTCCAGATCTGCGCCCGGCGCGGGACCGTTGTCGGCTTCCACGCCGAAGACACCGAAATCATCGATGCGGCGGTGGCACGAGAGCGTGCGGCGGCTCCCACCGACCCGCTCTCGCACCCACGCAGCCGTCCCCCGGTGGCGGAGCATGTCGCCACGGCGATTGCACTGCAACTGGGCCGGGACACCAGCTGCCCGGTGCACATCTACCACGCCAGCCTGGCGTCGGTCACCGACCTGGTGAAGTCGTACCGGGCGGCCGGGGCCGACGTCTCCGTCGAGACGTGCCCGCACTACCTCCTGCTGGAGGACACCGATATGCGACAGCTCGGCGCCAGAGGCAAGATCAACCCTCCGCTGCGCGCGGCCGAGCAGCGCAGCCGCCTCTGGGAGCGGCTCCAGGCCGGCGACATAGACATGCTGAGCTCCGACCATGCGCCCTGGCCACTGAGCCGCAAGAGCGCCGAGGTCATCTTCGACAACGCCTCGGGGACACCCGGAGTGGACTTGCTCGGCCCGCTCATGTTGGGCACAGGCTATCTCGGCGGCAAGCTCAGTCTGCTGCACACGGTGCGCATGCTGGCTACCGCGCCCGCGCGTCGATTCGGCCTGGGCTCAAGCAAGGGCACCCTGGCCGTAGGCCTGGACGCCGATCTTGTCGCGTACGACCCGTCGGCCCGGACGCGGATCACCGCGGCGGCCTCGCACAGCAGCGCAGGCTGGTCACCGTACGAGGGGTAGGAGATTCCTGGCCGGATCGCGGCGACGTTCGTGCGTGGCACCAGGGTCTTCGCCGACGGCGTGATCGTGGCCGGGCTCGGTCACGGCCGGTTCGTCCGGCCCTCGGTGCTGTCTACGGTCAGCGCATGAACCCGGCGACCCAAAGCTTCCGCGACCACCTGTCTCGCCTGGACCAGGCCGGGGAACTGCTGACGCTGAGTCAGCCGGTGAGTCCGGAGTTCGAGCTCGGCGCGTGCCTCAGCATCCTCGATGACGGGCCCGCACTCCAGTTTGCCGACGTGGTCGGCTCGGACCTCCCCGTGGTAGGCAACATCCTGAACAGCCGGGAGAGGATGGCTGCCGCCCTGGGACTCGACGTGGCCGACATCGAGGACGCCATCGCCGCCAGTGCCACCGCCCCGATACAGCCCAGGATCGGCGAGCAGGCGCCGTGGCAGGAAATCTCCGCACCGACCGACTTCGGTAAGCTGCCGGTGCCCTCCTTCTTCGAACGCGAGACCGGTCCCTATATCACCGCGGGCGTGATCCTCGCACGGGACGTCATATCCGGCGAGCGCAACATGTCCTACGCACGCTTCAAGCTGCTAGGCCAGGACACCGCGATGCTAGGAGTTTCGCCCAACCACCATCTCGGCCAGATGGTAGCCCGCGCTGTCTCGGCCGGCCGGCGGCTGCCGATCGCGGTGGCGCTGGGCAACCATCCGGCGGTCATGCTGGCCGCCTGTCTCTACCTCAACTTCGGCGACGACGAGGCGGCCTGCGCGGGCGCACTGCTCGGCGAGCCGCTCGCGATGGTACCGAGCCCCGTTCACCGCATCCCTGTTCCAGCGGGGAGCGAGATCGTGTTCGAGGCGGAGGTCGATGGCTCTCAGCTGGTCGAGGAGGGGCCGGTCTCGGAGTTCCATGGCCTCTATCACGAGTACGGCAAGGGTTTCCGCACGCACTTCGGCATGTGCTCACGCCGTCGCGACGCGAGGTTCCAGGTCATCCTTCCGGGTCTGCACCAGGAGCACGTCCTTCTTGGTGGCGTGGCCATCGCCGCCGCCCTCAAGGCGCGGCTGCGGACCCGCATCCCGAACGTGGCGGCGGTCGCGGTGCCCGACACGGGTGCGGGGCGCCTCTCGGCCGTGGTCGCACTGCGAGACGCCAGGCCTGGCCAGGCACAGCAGGTCATCATGGCGTGCATGTCCGACGTACCGCTGATTAAGCAAGTCGTGGTGGTAGATGACGACATCGACGTGTGGAACACCAAAGCCGTCGAATGGGCCCGCATGACGCGGGTGCGCCCGGAGCGGGACATCTTGGTCATACCGAACGCGAAGACGGACCGCTCAGATCCACTGCAGGTCGACTCCACCGTCGGCAAGCTGGGGATCGATGGCACGTCCAAGCCGGGCGACCGCAAGGAGGGATTCGGCCTCTCTCGTGCCCCGGTCCGGGCCCTGGAGCAGGCCGCGAGACTGCTCGGTGACACCTGCGCCGACGGCCCGCGGCAAAGCCTGCGGTCGGGAATTCGAGGATTCTGGTCGTGATCGCCCGACGCTTCGCGATCGTTGTCGGCGCCTGGAGACCGCCGCTCTGTTCTTTCCGGGCTGCGGCTCGCGGGTCGGTGCATTACCGGAGTGGTCGGCGTACACGGTGAATGCGACCGTTCTGCCGGGTCCGGCGCTGCCATCCGTTTCGACCGCTGTTGGCCAATCTC
>DATDGI010000297.1:0-9686 GCA_036522155.1 Streptosporangiaceae bacterium | reverse complement strand
CCTAGGAAACCTGCTCGATGATCGTGATCAGCTCCTCGGGCCGGTACCCGTACCGGCGGGCCACCACAACCAGCTCACGTGCCTTGGCCACCACCGGGCTGCGCAGGGCAGCGCCCGCGGTCACCGACACGCCGCGGCCGCGGCGGAACTCCACCAGGCCCTCCTCCCGCAGCGTCCGAAGCGCCCGGAACACCGTGTTGGCGTTCACCCCCAGCACCGCAGCCAGATCCTTCGCCGGCGGGAGCCGCTCACCCGGGCCAGCCTCGCCGTCGGCGATCGCCCGGCGGATGGCCGCTGCCACCTGCTCGTGCAGCGGCACCGGGCTGAAGTGATCGATCGCCAGAGTGGGGTTAGTGCTAGACACATTGGCATCATAACCGTTTGTGCTCGTGTCCACCATGCCCAGGGCCTGCGGCGGGTCAGGCCGGGGCCGCTGCCGGTGTGGTGCAGCCACGTCAGGCGTATCGAGGATCAATCTCACGGCCCCGTCTGGCACAACTGGGCCATCGGCGCCCCAGTCAAGCGCTCCCTGGCCGCCCACGATCACCGAGCTGCCCGCATTTCCTGGTCAACGATCTAGGGCAGCTCGGCAACGCCTTGCGCCACTGCGCACGGCGCGCACAGCGGAACGTCGATCACGCCGTCATGGTCCGTCGGGAGCCTGCGCGTGATCACCGCGCGCTTGTCGCATACCCCCAGGTCATTGGGGTGTGCGCGGGCGCAGGAGCACTCGCAGTCGCGCCACGCTCCGGTGGCCGTGATGCGCCAGCTCTTCAGCACCGCACGGACAGCCGGGTCGTTGGTGAGCTTGTGGAACGCCTCGGCGGTCACCGCCGCCGTGCGCTCTGCCCACTCGGCCGCCACGGCCGTGGCGGCCTGCCAGGCGGCCACGAACTGCCGTAGCGGGTTATCTCCTTCGCCGCTCACAGCCACATAGTCCTACCTTTAGGCGGACGGTGACCAGTACCCTATGGCGCTCATCCCGGACGGGGCTTACCCGCGCGGCTTGATCAGATGCTGGGCGCCGGGGTCCCATCGCCATGCCGTCCGGGGGGTGATATGGCTTCCGCCGACCCAGCGGTCTATGCCGAGGAGCTGCACGCGGTCGGCCTTGAGCGCGAGAACCTGCCCTCCGGCTGGGGTGAGCCGGAGCGGCATGGTGGCGTAGGTGCGGGCGTCGCTGAGCGGCGGGGCGGCTGGGAGCTGGTCGCCGGTCTGGGTTTCGATCAGGCGCGGGTGGCCGGAGCCCAGGCTGGTGAGGGTGCGGTAGAACCAGGAGTCGCCGAGGAATGGTGCCGCCTCCAGGTCTTGCGCGGCGCGGAAGGCTGCCAGTGGTGTCGCCGCGCCGGCTGCGATGGCCTGCAGTGCCCGCCGTTCGGTGCCTGAGAGGCCGGTTGCGGGGGCGGGCAGTTCTTCCAGCAGCCGCCGCAGCGCCGGGCCAAGGAACGGCAGCTCCGCCACGCCGGCCGTGGCGATCACCGCCAGCGCGGACGGCTGGGGCTGGCGCAGCGCGTCCCAGGCCGCGGAGGCTGCGGCCAGCAGGCCGGGCGTGGCCGCCACCCGCGAGGGCCACAACGTTTCCAGCTGGGCGGCGGTCAGCTCACCGAGGCCGCGGAACGACGGCTTGCCGGGGAACGAGCCGGTGACGATCAGCTCGGGCGTGCCGCCGGTGGCGGATGCGAGCGTGAGGGTGTCCAGCAGCTGGAGCTGGTCGTAAAGGTCATGCTCGAACCACAAGACCACCTGGCGCCGGTCCCGAAGCGCCTCGATGAGCGTGCGGTCGCGGCGCTGCAGCGCCGACAGGATCGCCTGTTTGCTGCCCCACCCGCAGCCGGACAAGAACCCGGCCCGGGTGCGCAGCAGCTCCGGCCGAGCCGTGGCCGGCACCGGTCCGTCGTGCAGCGCGTCCTGCCAGGGCAGCACCGCGCCGCCCAGCGAGGTCTGGCGCAGTGTGTTTCCCGCGCTCTCACCGTTGGTGACGTGCAGCAGCAGCGGGGGCACCGGTGACTCACGGCCCCGCCGGGCCAGGTACGCGGCGCCGCAGGTGCAGTGATCCAGTGAGTCGCACGCGCACCCGGCGATCCGCGCCAGTTCCTCGCGCATGCGCCGCAGCCCGGCGATCCGCGCGTCGATCTGGCCGATCTTCGCCGCTGCCCGCACCCGCAGAGCCTGCGGGGCAGGCACCCGGCCGCGCCGGACAACGGTGAGGTAGTCCTCGATCTCGGCCAGGGTGAACCCGGCCGCCTGCGCCTGCTTGATCGCCCGCAGGAAGCGCACCGTTTCCTCGCCGTAACGGCGGTGCCCGCCCGGCATCCGCATCGGCTCGGGCAGCAGGCCGCGGCGCTCGTAATACCGCAGCGTCTCGGCGTTGACACCGGCCCGCCGCGCCACCTCGCCAGCCCTCACACCCGCACCCTAAACCCGTACCTAGATACGGAAATCAACGGGAGCCGGGGCCACGGCGGTGGCTGACAGCGTGGCAGCGCCCCGCCGGGAGCGTCCCGCCAACGGCAGGGGGTCGTGACTTTGCACCGGCAGATGCCGGGGCGGCTGCTTTACTCCCATGACGACTACCTATCCGACGCGGGGGGGGGGCGGCCTGATGAGCACCAGGTGGACGGTGACAATCGACTGCGCACACCCGGCGGCGCTGTCTGCCTTCTGGCGCCTGGCGCTGGGCTACGCCGAGGCTGCGCCGCCGCAGGGTTTCGCCAGCTGGGCCGGGTGGCTCACCCACGCCGGTGTCCCGCCGGAGGAGTGGGATGACGGCGCCTATATCGAAGATCCCGACGGAGTTGGCCCCAGCATCTCGTTCCTCAAGGTTCCCGAGCCCAAGATCGCCAAGAACCGGGTTCACCTGGACGTGCAGGCGGGTGGCGGCCGCAGCGTGCCCTGGGAGATCCGGTGGCCGCGCGTGACCGAGGCGGCCGGGCGCCTGGCCGCCGCTGGCGCCACCGTTATCCGGGAGGACACGCAGAATGGCATTCCCGATCACGTGGTGATGGCCGACCCAGAGGGCAACGAGTTCTGCGTGCTCTGACGGCGGAGTTCGCCCCGCACGCGTCAGCGAGCATGGACAGCGCCGCAGGTAGGTACTCTTGTTATTGAGATACTGTTGGTATTACAATACCGAAGTTATGAAGCGTTTGAACCGTGCCGAACAGGCCGAACGTAACCGAGCGCTGGTACTGGCAGCCGCCCGCCGGGTCTTCCTGGCCCGCGGCTACCATGGCGCGACGCTGGAGCAGATCGCCGATGATGCGGGCTTCTCCAAGGGTGTCGTGTACTCGCAGTTCGAGAGCAAGGCCGACCTGTTCCTGGCCCTGCTGGAAGCCAGGATTCAGGAACGGGCCGCAGATCATGCCAGGTTTGCCGAGTCGCTGCCCGACGGTGACCTGCTGGCCCTGCTCGACCACTTCGGCCGCGGTGACCAGGCCACCCCCGGCTGGCAGCTGCTGGTGATCGAGTTCCGGGTGCATGCCGCGCGGGATGCCGGGCTCAGCCGCCGGTACGCGGAGGCCCACGCCCGAACCGTGGATGCGCTGGCCGGCGTGCTGACCAGGGTCTGCGAGCGGAGCGGGCAAGCGCCCGCGGTCCCGCCGCACCGGCTGGCCGAGCTGGCGCTGACCCTCAGCACCGGCGCCGCGCTTGAGCAAGCTGCCAACCCGGACGCGCTCGGCGGCCGCCAGATGGCGGCGCAGCTGCTCCAGGTGCTCGAGCCGCTGGTCCGGCCGTCGGCACCGGTTCCGGCAGCGGGATCGGTCCAGCCATGACCGCGGCAACCGCGCCCGCGCGGCACGCCTCCCTGCCGGCCAGAGTGTCCGCCGAGCTGACCTGGCGTCTTGCCCAGCACACCGGGAGGCTTGACTGGGACGCCACTGAGCTGGCCGCCCATCAGCGAGAGCGGCTGCGGATGCTGCTGGCCTATGCGGCCGAGTACTCCCCGTTCCACGCCCGCCGCCTGCGCGGGCTGGATCTGAGCCGGTTCGAGCCCGGGGACCTGGCCCGGCTGCCGGTGATGACCAAGAACCAGATGATGGCCGAGTTTGATGACGTCGTCACCGACCGCCGACTGGGCCGCCGCCTGGTCGAGCAGCACCTGGCCGCCTCTGTGCACACCCCCAGCCTGCTCCTGGATGAGTACGTGTGCCTGGCCTCGGGTGGCAGCTCGGGGTTGCGGGGCGTCGTCGTGCAGACGATCGGCGAGTTTACGGATCTTGTCGCCTCAATCGTCCGGCGAGGATACGCCCGGATGCTGGCCGCGGGCGCGCCGCCGGGGCAGGGCCTGGTACTGGCCATCGTCGCCGCGGCCTCGCCCGTTCACTCCAGCGGCTTCGGTGCCGCCGTCGCCACTGGGCCGCCGGTCCGGCTCATCCCGGCCCCGGCGACGCTGCCGACGCCTGAGATCGTCGCCCGGCTCAATGCCGCCCAGCCGCCTGCCCTGCTCGCCTACGCGACCAAGCTGGCCGAACTAGCCCGCGAGCAGCTGGCCGGGCGGCTCAGCATCGCCCCGCGGTCGGTGACATCGATGTCCGAAGTGCTTACCGCGGCCGACCGTGCTCTCATCGAACGGGCATTCGCGGTGCCGGTGGTTGACTCGTTCGTGTCCACCGAGGGACTCGTCGGCCATAGCGAGCCCGGGGCGTCCGTCATCAGTTTCGCCAGCGATATGTGCCTGGCCGAGCTGGTCGACGACGACAGCAACCCGGCACCGTCCGGGGTGCCATCGGCCAAGGTACTGGTCACTAACCTGCACAACCTGACCCAGCCGCTGCTGCGCTACGAGCTCACCGACCGGTTCATCAGGCCGGAGGGCGCACCGGCGGCTGGCTGGATGCGCGCCAGCGTCGAGGGGCGAGCCGATGACGTGTTCCGGTACGGCAGCGTGACCGTCCACCCGCACGTGATCCGCAGCGTCCTGGCCAGTGAGGGCGCGGTCGTCGAGTACCAGGTCGGTCAGACCGAAAGCGGCATCGATGTTGCCTGCGTCGCCGACGGGCACCTGGCCACCACAGCGCTGGCCAAGCGGCTGGAGCACGCCCTGCGCCAGGCTGGGCTCACCGAGCCACTGGTCAGCATCCGGCTAGCCGAGGGGATCACCCGTGACCCCAGGACCGGAAAGGTCAGCCGCTTCATACCCATCCGCGAACATCTCGCCCGGCCCGGGGAGGCGGGCTCCTGAAGGGGCGGTGACGTCACCGCTACCTCCTCACCGACGGAGGGAGTTGATCTCGCGCGCGCAGGGCGTCAGGGCGGTGGGTGTGCGGCTCCTTGCCTGGTGGCGGCCAGGACCGTGTCGTGGATGGTGACGTCGGCGCCGTCGGGCGTGCTGGCTGGACGGGGACGCACGTCGCAGGCACTGATCGCCCACGAGCCGTCGAGCAGCCCGGCGATCTCATCGGGGGTGTAGAACAGTTCGGGCATCGGCGGACGGGGGACGCCCGTAGCCAGGTCAGAGGGGTGGTGGCCGACCACAAGCAGCATGCCACCGTCGCGGACCGCCGCGGCCAGCGCGGCAAACAGCGAGGTTCGCGGCTCCGGGGGCAACTGCAAGAACTGCGCCGAGACCAAGTCGAAACCGCCCGGCTCGGGCGCCTGGGCGAGCAGATCTGCCTGCCGCCACTCGATGCGTGCGGCCGCTTCAGGATCGGTTTCGCGGGCATGCTGGGCGGCCCGTTCCAGAGCGACGCCGGAGATATCGGCCGCTACCACCGTCCATCCCCGCCGGGCCAGCCAGATGGCGTCGGCCCCCTCTCCGCACCCCACATCCAGCGCCCGGCCCAGCGGCCTGCCGGCCACTTCGGCGACCAGCTGCGGGTTCGGGCTGCCGCTCCAGACCCTCGCTGCGGACCGGTACCGCTCGTCCCAGAAAGCCTCGCCGAACACGCGGTCAGCGCCGTGAGCGTGCTCACTCATCTGCCCAGTATCGCCCGTCACCCATCCAGGCCGCGGCCTGTTGCCAGTCGGTACGCCGGCGGCCCTGCCAATGGAATCGCGGGCATGTGCCACGGGAGGTGTGGCTCGCGTCAGGCTCTCGGCTCAGTGCCCGGTGTGGCAGTTCGCCAGGCCGGCAGGGGTCATGCTGCTTCGGTGGTGGCGATGGTGAGGCTGTGGTCGCCGAAACTGGCGATGAGGTCGAGGCGGCCACCGAGTGCTTCGACATAGCGGGCGACCGCGTCGATGGTGGCCAGTTCGCCGCGCTCGATCTGGGACACCCGGCCAGGAGAAACCCGCATCGCCCGAGCGAGTTGAGCCTGGGTCAGACCGCGGCGCTTGCGTTCTCCGGCCAGCCGGTAACCGCTCTGGCGGGCCATCAGCGCCTTACGTCGGCGCTCCGCTTCCTCTTCGCCGCCAGCCCGATCGATGTAGGCGGCGCGATCCCACTTGGTGTATGTGCTCATCGCCCGTCCTCCTCTTCCGCCCGTTCCTTCAGGTAGATCTCATAAAGCTGTTCAGCGTGCGGGATAGCCTCGGCGTACCACCGGTTCCACTTCCCCGACTTGTCGCCCGCGACCAGCAGGATCGCCGAACGCCAGGGGTCGAACACGAACAGGATGCGGATCTCGCTAGTGCCGCTGGAGCCAGGGCGTAACTCCCTTCAAGTTCTTGATCTTTGAGCCGGTGATCGTGTCAACGAGCGGCCGCCCAAGCGCAGGCCCGGAGCGGCTGAGCGCGTAGATCGCGTCGTCTGCCAGGTCGGCGGTCTTGGCGTCGCTGGCCTGAAGGTGTTCCAGCCAGGCGGCGACCTCGCTGGTCATGTAGATGTCCCAATCACCCACACCGGAACTATAGCAAATCCTATAGTCGCGCGTCGGCCAGGCGTTGAGCGCCGCCGGGTACTCGCTCACCTTCGATCCGCAGAACCACACCCTGCAGGCAGACACGGGCCAAGCCGTGAGCGTCGCCGTCGGCCGACGACGCTGGCACTCTGCATCCGGCAGTAAGTAAGAAGGGAGGACGAGCGGGAACAAGAGCGCCCGCGTCTGGAGAGCCGGACCCGGGTGAAGGCTTAGCGTGCCGGAACGGCCGCTCATGGGAGTCCGAGGGGGGACTTGAACCGCTCGCTATCTCCTCGGCAGCTCGCCAGATTCGTGGCTAAGCGTCTGACCAGCGGTCTCAGCAGAGTTGTGACCGACCGCAGACGAAGCGGGAAGCCCCGCGTCACCAAGATCCGGTACCCGCCTACGCGAGATCTGCTCGTTCCCGCCGGTACGGGGCCGGCTGGCCTGGGTCTTTCTCATCGATTTCGCGCGCGAGCCGGTGCCCGTCGAAGATCGCCTCCGAGATCATCCGTGGTGCGACTGCGTCGCCTATGCGGTAGAGCCCGCGTATCCCGGCGGCCATGAGTGCCGCCTCGTCGCCGGCCAGTTCGCGGTACAGGGTGTCCTGGGAGGCCTGCTGGGTGACGAGCACGACCCCGTCGCAGGCCGCGGACCAGGGCTCGCCGTAGCGGTCATGGCCCGTGACCGACCCGGCGCTGACTCCGGTGATGGTCGTCGCATGGCGGACACTCACTCCTGCCCGGTGGAGGTGGGCGCGGAGCATGTCACCCTCCAGAGTCTCGTCGCTGACCGGCGAGAGAACGTCAAACGTGGTCACCACGGTCACCGTGAACCCGTCGGCAGCCAGCATCTCAGCCACCCCGGACGCGACGTAGTAGCCGTCGGTGTCGTACACCACGACCCGCGGCCCAGGCGGGCGTTTGCCCGCGCAGGCCTGTTCCGGGGTGAGTACGTGCGGCAGGCCCGGGTTCGCCCCTGGCATCGGGTCAGGGTAGCCAGGCTGGACGCCGTCGCCGCGCCACCCTGAGCCGGTGGCGATCACGACGAGCTCCGCGCCGTACTCCAGGACCTCCGCCGTGGTCAGCAGGTGCCCGGTGATCACCTCCACGCCGGGCAGCTTGGCCAGCTGGAGCGCGCGCCAGTCGATGATCCGCCCCCAGTCGCCGAGCGTGGGCAGCCGCCTCGTCCAGCGCAACCTGCCACCGATCTCCGGCTCGGCCTCCACCAGGTGCACCGCGGTGAAACCGCGCTTGCCGAGCACGACCGCGCATTCCATGCCCGCAGGCCCGGCGCCCACGATGAGAGCGGACCTATCGGGCTCGGCCGCGGGCGGGAACAGCTCGGGGTGCCAGGCGCGACGGTACTCCTCCCCCGCGGTGGCGTTCTGCACGCAGCCGACGTGGTTGAAGGTTTCCTCCCGCAGGATGCACATGTTGGATCCGGTGCACTCGCGGATCTCGTCCAGCCGCCCCTCCGCGATCTTGCGGGGCAGGAACGGATCGGCGATCGCCTGCCGGGCCGAGCCGATCAGGTCTACCGCGCCCGACCGGATCACCTCCGCCATCAGGTCCGGGCTGCTGTACCGGCCGACCGCGACCACCGGCTTGGCGGTGGCTTCCCTGACCCGGTGCGCCCACGGCCGCTCGTGCCCCTCCGGGTAGTACCGGGAAGTGCCCGAATCCTCCGGCCACGAGCCCACAGTCACATCCCACAGGTCCACCAGGTCATCGGCCATCTTCACCAGGGCCAGCATCTCGTCGGCGTGAATGCCGGGGAGCCCTTCCGCCCCTGGCACCCCGGAGTCGCCGTGCACGGCGATCCTGGTGGCGATCGCACACTCGCCGCCCACCTCTTCTCGCACCGCGGCCAGGGTTTCCATCCAGAACCGGCCCCGGTTCGCCAGGCTGCCGCCGTAGCCATCGGTCCGCCGGTTGGCGTGGGCCGAGAGGAACTGGGTCATCAGGTAGCCGTGCGCCCCGTACACGTAGACGATGTCGAAGCCGACATCGGCGGCGTGCCGGGCGGCCCGCGCCCAGTCCCGCTGGACGCGGGCGATGTCGGCGGCGTCCATCTCCTTGGCCAGCCCGCCCCACTGCACCGTGGAGGTGACCTGGCTCGGGGCCAGCCGGACGGCCCGGGAGCTGCCGTTGGGGCTGGACCAGCCGCCGTGATACAGCTCCAGCCCGGCCAGCGACCCATGGGCATGGATCGCCTCGGCGGTCAGCCCCAGCGCGCGGGCATCACGGTCGTCCCAGATGTCCGCGGCGATCGCTGGGATCTCGTCGGAGTCGCGGGAGACAGGAGCGTACTCCACACACACCCCGCCCCAGCCGCCCTCGGCCTTAACAGCGCGAAACGCCGCCTGCGTCCTGGGCTTACCCGAGCCGAACCCCGACGCGTGCGGCACCTGGTAGAACCGGTTGGGCAGTGTCTTCGGGCCGATCCTGACCGGCTCGAACAAGATGGCATGCCTGGCGTCCATGAGGTCGCTCCTGGCCCGGCCCGGGCAGGCCCCGGGAATCTGAGGTCGTTCCGTTATGGATCCGAAATTCTCGCAGGCCTGCTCTCGCTATCGCGCCAGCACCTAGCCCATGGGGCCCCAGCCCGCCGACGCCATGCGCGCCAGCATGCGCCAGGCAGACTTCGACGAAGGCCCGTCAGTGGTGGTGGCCGTGCCGGCCGAGGGTCTCCACTGGGGTCGCGCCGGAGCGGGTCCACTGCGGCACGGGGCGGCTGGTCGGGCCCCAGGTGGCGTTCCCGTCCGCGTCCGAGCGCCAGTACCAGCAGATCGGCGAGCCATGCCCACCGACCGGCGAGTCGGCCTGAGGGGCCTCGGGCCAGCCCTCGGGGTTGTCCTCCCACGCCTCGCGGCGGCCGTAGGGCGTCATGTCGAGCAGGCCGAGG
>DATDGI010000296.1:0-2563 GCA_036522155.1 Streptosporangiaceae bacterium | reverse complement strand
GGGTCAGCTGAGCTGGCCGGGCCAGTCACGGCCAGTGCCCAGAGGTGGGCCGGGCCCGGCCTGAGGCGTTGGCTGCACCCCGCCAACTGGATCCTGCCCCGGGCGAGCTTGCAGATTGACCTGCTCTTGCCCTCAGCCGATGCGGATCGCCTGGTTCAGGTGAACCTGCCCGAGGGGATATCGCCCGATCCGTCCCGGCCGCTGAACACGCGCGCCGAGCTTGAGATCAGGACCGAGCAGCCGCGTCCGATACGCCAGCTCAGTGAACTGGTTGGCCAGCTGACCCAGGCCAGCTTGAACTGGCCTGTACCGCTCAGTCAGAGTCTCGCCGACCTGGCCCGGGCCAAGTCCGCTGCGGTGCGCGAATCGCTGCGGGACCACCGCGTCGGAGTGGCCCAGGGCATGTCCGCGATCACTAGGAGAGAGTCCACCACCCGCACCCGCGAGTTCCGCAAACGACTGGACCGGCTAGACGCAGCGCTGGGTGACATCTCGGCCGCGGGCTTGACGCCAGCGGCACGCCACGAACTCGGGGAAGCCTGGGGGAGTCAGGATAGCCAAGGGCCCGGCGCCTGGCTGCAGGTACCCATGCAGCGGAGAACGGCAACCGACACGATCAACCCGGACATCGTGGCGGCGCGGTCCCGCATCATCGAGGATGCCTCCCAGAGAGCAGTACCAACCGAAGCCAGGATGCAAGTACACATCGCGGTCACCGACTCGGAGTACTTCTCGACCTCTCAGTTCTCCGGCTGGATGAGCGTCCTGCTGATGACCGTGGTGCTCGCGTTGTTCATTGTCGGCCGACCCCTGGGTTTGGATGGCGATAAAACCAGCGCCGAAGTCCTGGCCTTCGTGCTGACCCTCTTCTCGGCCATCCAGGTCGGGGGGATCGAACGACCAGACCGGTCCACCGTGCGGGGCATGCTGGCCCCAGCCGGCAACCCGCTGATCATCGCCTCGATCCTGCCCACGGTGATCCTGGCCGTGGCTCTCGCCTTCTCCTGCGCTGCGGCCTGGGCCATCCCGTGGACCGGCGCCTGCATCGGCGCGCAACTGCTACTGCTGCGATTGTGGCTCCTTCTGAGGCGGCGAGCTCTCGCCCGCGGCCGCCAGCAGGCCGCAGATCGCCAGCCATCCAGCGGGCTGACCCTGTACACAGACCCCCCCGACTACGCGCACACCGACGTGCTGCGCAGCAGCTGGTGGCGCACCACCACAGCGGACGCGCTGATGGTCGGCAGGCAGGCCTACGGCTACGTAGTATGGCAACACGGAACGCCGCAGACCCTGCGTTCCCTGCTCCAGGGAGGCAGTCCAGCGAGCGGGCCACCAGCCTGGATGCCCGACTGGCTGCGCAAACCACGGGCACTATGGCGCGAGAGGCTGCCGGGCGCTCGGCATGGCATCGCTGGCGACTCGAACGCTTACTCCGATGACGACGCTGCCGCGGGCAGCTCAGCCGCAGGAACCTCTCCCCTTGAGCAGCCTGCCAACGTCCTGGCCCTGCAGCGCTCGAGTACTGGCGGACAATCGCTCACCTTCGCCGTCTTCCGGGACGAGCCCAAAGCGGACTGGCAGTCGGCTGAGGTGATAAAGGTCAGTCTCGACCCCGGTCGGCTGGCCCCGGCAGAAGATGTCTCCGGCGTGATCGGCGTCTACATCGGACTCGCCCGGGGGCAAGGTCTGCTGCCGATCAGTGAGCACCCGGTCACTGCGGTTCTGCAGGCTGCCGCGCGCAGGCGACTTACCGTGCTGGAAGTCCAACTGCCGTTGCCCGCGCCAGCGGCCTCTTACACCGACCTGCAATGGGCCCGCGTGCAGCTAGGCCTGCAAGACGGCGACTTCAAGCGGCTGACGTCCCTCCTGGGCGAGATCCAGGATCTTGCCGTGCCGGTTGGCGGCCAGTCGCACAGCGGGCACCACCATTCGGTCACGAATGGCAAGTGGCCCCCAGCGCTGGTGATAGGCGTGCAAACCGTCGCGGAAGGCATTCCCAGGATCCTCAATCCCCGGCCCGCAGCCGCCAATCCCGGGCCTGCCGCCGAGCAGAACGCGACCGTGACGGGCTCAGCGCCCCTGATACTGGCCAGCGACCTCGATGTCGTCGCATCCAGTGGATACGACGGAAATGAGCGAGCCTTGGCCAGGACATGGCGCGTCATGGCTATCTGCGCCGACTGGCATGTCGGTGTCGAGAGCGAGATTCTCAGCAGCCTAGATCCTGAACTGTGCCTCGCAGGCCTTACGGCCGCCACCCTGCACGGGAAAGCCGTCCTCCTGCTGCTCGGCCACCGGCCGGGCCAGCACACGCACCAGACGAGCCCCGCCAACGGCCACGACGTCACCCGGCCCGCCGGGCTCGCCGGTGACGGATCTGTCTACCTGGATAAATGGCAGAGCAGGCTAGAGCTGGGCGCGGCGGGGCGATACCCGCTCCTGCGCGTACATATGCGGACCCCCGACCGCCCGGGGGCGACGCTGGAGGTCCTCGAATCGCTCCGGGAGGCCCTGCGTGAAATGGCCCCCGAGTCACTCGGAGAACGCGACTGGAATGTCTGGT
>DATDGI010000295.1:0-3698 GCA_036522155.1 Streptosporangiaceae bacterium | reverse complement strand
CTCGCCGGCCGCCCAGTTGGACACCTCGTACCAGGTCATGCCGTGCGCGGACAGCATCTCGTCGGCGATCAGGTAGCGGTCGGCCATCGCGTCGTCGTCCGGCGCGGGCACCTGCCCCCGGGCGATCCGGGCCGTCAGCGCGGTGCCTTGTTCCACGATCAGCGCATAGGCGGAGATGTGGTCTGGCCCGGCGGCCAGCGCCGCCGCCAGCGACTCCCGCCAGTCGCCGTCGGATTCGCCCGGGGTGCCGTAGATCAGGTCGAGGCTGACATGCGCGAAACCGGCGGCCCGCGCCCACCGCGCACACTGGGCCGGCCGGCCGGGCTCGTGCACCCGGTCCAGCACGGCCAGCACATGCGGCACGGCGCTCTGCATGCCCAGCGAGATCCGGGTCATGCCGCCTTCCCGCAGCCCGGCGAGCACCCGCTCGTCCACGCTCTCCGGGTTCGCCTCCACCGTCACCTCGGCCCCGGCCGCCAGCCCGAGCTCGCCGTCGATCGCCCGCAGGATCCCGGCCAGCGCGGCCGGCGGCAGCAGGGTGGGCGTGCCGCCGCCGAAGAACACGCTCGTCACCGGCAGGCGGGCGGGCCCGAGCACCCGGCGGGCCAGCCGGACCTCGGCGATCGCCAGGCCGGGGTAGGAGTCACGGCTGGCCCCGGACCCCAGTTCGGCGGCGGTGTAGGTGTTGAAATCGCAATAGCCGCAGCGGGTCCGGCAGAAAGGCACATGGACATAGATGCCGAACGGCTGTGCCCCCAGCCCCCCCAGCGCCCCCGCGGGCAGTGCGCCGTCGGCCGGGGCAGGTTGCCCGTCGGGCAGCGAGCTGGGCACGTCAGTGCTCCGGCATGGCAACCCGGCCGAGCACCGACAGCGCGATCTCGTCCCACTTGCTGCTGCGCCCCTCGACCTTCAGCAGCCGCCGCATGAGATCGATGTCGCCGTAGTAGGCGTCCATCGACTCGGCGATGGTGACCCGCTCCGCCGGGCGCGACAGCACCCTCACCGGATCACCCGGGCCGACCTGGCCCTCGGTGAGCACGCGCAGGTAGGCGCCGGGCCGCCGGGCGTCGGCGAACCGCTTCACCCACTGCCGCTCGTCCAGCCAGCCAGCGAACACCGCACACGGAATCCGCGGCGACGTCATCTGGACCACGGCCGAGCCCAGTTGCCACACCTCCCCGATCAGGGCGCCGGTGACGTCGATGCCGCTGGTGGTGATGTTCTCGCCGAAGGTGCCGCCGGTCAGTTCCCGGCCCAGCCGTTCCACCCACCAGTCCAGATCCTCCCGGGCGTAGGCGTACAGCGCCTGCTCATACCCACCGTGATCGGGCTTGTCGATCTGCTCGTCACCGGCCAGGCCCAGCCGGCCGACCGCGACCGGCCCGGCGGCGGGGCGCTTGTCGATCGCGGTGCGCTTGAGCCTGCCCGCCCAGTCCGCGTCCCGCCCGCGCCCGATGTTGACCGAGACCACCCGCGCCGCCGCCATAACTGGCACGGTATCCGCCGGGCCACCCCTACAGCGAACCGGCCGCCTCCACGGCGAACCGGACTATATTGAAGGTCACTCATCCGGCGGGAGGCGGCGGCAATGACGGTGGGCCCGGGGTACGGCGGCGGTTACGGGACCGGGTACGGCGGTGGTTACCCGGCCGGATATGACCCGGGCACCCGGGCTCAGATGCGGGCGGCCACGGCCGACCGGGACCGCGCGACCGAACTGCTGAACGCGGCCTACGCCGAGGGCCGGCTGAGCAAGGACGAGCACGATGCGCGGCTGGCGCGGGTGTTGACCGCGGCCACCTTCGCCGAGCTCGATGCGGTGGTCGCCGATCTCCCCGGCGGGCGCCCGGCTGTCCCGCCGGCCACGCCCAGGAACAACTCGATGGCGATCGCCAGCCTCATCTGCGGGATCGGGCAGGTGATCTTCTGGCCGCTGATCACCATCCCGGCGATCGTCCTCGGTCACATCGCCCGGCGCCAGATCCGGCAGACCGGTGAGGCAGGCTCCGGCATGGCGACGGCCGGGCTGATCCTCGGCTACGTCGGCGCTGGGGTGCTGGTGCTGCTGGCCATCGGCGCAGCGCTGGTGGTCGTGGCCTTCTCCCACGGCCCGCCCGCCACGCCAGCCGGCTGAGCGCCCGCCCGGCCACGTGCCGGGCGCCCCGGGTCAGCGCAGCCGGTCCGGCTGGGTGGACAGCGCGGCGATGAAGGCCTCCTGCGGGACTTCCACCCGGCCGATGGTCTTCATCCGGCGCTTGCCCTCCTTCTGCTTCTCCAGCAGCTTGCGCTTACGGGTGATGTCACCGCCGTAGCACTTGGCCAGCACGTCCTTGCGCAGCGCCCGGATGTTCTCGCGGGCGATGATCCGGGAGCCGATCGCCGCCTGGATCGGCACCTCGAACTGCTGCCGCGGGATCAGCTGGCGCAGCTTGCCGGTCATGGCGATGCCGTAGTCCCGCGCCTTGTCTGCGTGCACGATCTGGCTGAACGCGTCCACCGGCTGGCCCTGCAGCAAGATGTCGACCTTGACCAGGTCGGCTTCGGCCTCGCCGGCGGGCTCGTAGTCCAGCGAGGCGTAGCCGCGGGTGCGCGACTTGAGCTGGTCGAAGAAGTCGAAGATGATCTCAGCGAGCGGCATCGTGTAGCGGATCTCGACCCGGTCGGTGGACAGGTAGTCCATGCCGAGCAGGGCGCCGCGGCGGCCCTGGCACAGTTCCATGATCGTGCCGATGTATTCGGCGGGGGCCAGCACCGTCGCCCGGACCACCGGCTCGAAGATCTGGGCCACCTTCCCGTCCGGGAACTCGCTCGGGTTGGTCACTATCAGCTCTTCGCCCGATTCCCTGACCACCCGGTAGACCACGTTCGGCGCGGTCGAGATCAGCGTCAGGCCGAACTCGCGCTCGAGCCGCTCCCGGACGATCTCCATGTGCAGGAGGCCGAGGAACCCGCACCGGAAGCCGAACCCGAGCGCGGTGGACGTCTCCGGCTCGTACACCAGCGCAGCGTCGTTCAGGCTCAATTTGTCGAGCGCGTCCCGCAACTGCGGGTAGTCGTCGCCGTCGACCGGATACAGGCCCGAGAAGACCATAGGGCGCGGATGGTCATACCCGGCCAGCGGCTCGGCGGCCGGGCGGGCAGCGCTGGTCACGGTGTCGCCGACCCGGGCCTGCCGGACGTCCTTCACCCCGGTGATCAGGTAGCCGACCTCGCCGGCGCCGAGGCTGTCGGTGGGGGCCGGCTCCGGTGAGATGACACCCACCTCGAGCGTGTCGTGGGCGGCCCCGGTCGACATCATCAGGCTCTTCTCTCGCCGGGTGAGCCGGCCGTCCATCACCCGGACGTAGGTGACCACCCCCCGGTAGGTGTCGTAGACGGAGTCGAAGATGAGCGCCCGGGCCGGCGCGGCGGGATCCCCGGTGGGCGGCGGCACCTGCGCCACCACCGCGTTCAGCAGTTCCGGCACGCCCTCTCCCGTCTTGGCCGAGACGCGCAGCACGTCACCCGGGTCGCCGCCGATGACGCCGGCCAGTTCCGCGGCGTACCGGGCGGGCTGGGCGGCGGGCAGGTCGATCTTGTTCAGCACCGGGATGATGTGCAGGTCGGCGGCGAGCGCCAGGTAGAGGTTGGCCAGGGTCTGCGCCTCGATCCCCTGCGCCGCGTCGACCAGCAGGATGGCGCCCTCACAGGCGGCCAGC
>DATDGI010000294.1:0-1579 GCA_036522155.1 Streptosporangiaceae bacterium | reverse complement strand
TGCCAGGCGCCAGCGGGCTCGCCGCCGCTGTGCTCGCCGCTCATGGCCCGGCCCGCCGGTGCGGTGCTCCAAGCACGCTGGCCTCCTTCCCGGCTGGCGTGGCGCGGCGGTCCCCGGCACCGCCGTTCTGCGGCCTCGATGCCGGCCGGTGCGGGACTGCCAGCATGTCAAACGGTGCCAAGGAAGCTGGCCAGTTCGCCGCTGGTCGGCGCGGTGGCCGGCCCGCGCCTGGTCACCGAGATGGCGGCGGCCGCGTTCGCCCGGCGGGCGGCGGCGGTCCCGGCGGCACCCGCGGCCAGCGCGGCGATGAGCGCTCCGCTGTGGGTATCACCCGCGCCGTTGGTGTCGACCGCGGCCACCCGGAACCCGGGCACATGCCTGGCCTCCGAACCCGGGCCAGCGATCTGGCAGCCGTCCGGCCCCGTGCGCACGACCACCCACGACCGGCTGGCCCGTGCCAGCGTGGCCGCCGCGGCCTGCGGATCCGCGGTGCCGGCCAGGAGGGCGGCCTCGCGCGCACTGCACGTCAGCCAGTCCGCCCGGCCGAGCACCGCCGCGAGCGCGCCGGCCGGGATCGACCCCACCAGCGGCCCGGGGTCGAAGAACAGCGTGTGGCCATCGCCGAGCCGCGCCAGCCAGGCCGGCAGCGCGGCCCGGTTGCTGTCATGCAGCAGGCTGTAGCCGGACAGGTAGACGGCGTCCTGCGGGGCCGGGCGCACCCGGTCGAGGTCCTCACCGGTGAGCGTGGCCTCGGCGCCCCGGCTGGTGAGGAAGGTCCGCTCGCCGCCGGGCTCCACCATGGTGAGCACGAAGCCAGTGTCCAGGCCGGCCTTGACCGGCTGGATGACGTCGATGCCCTCGGCCGCCATGGCCGCCCGGGCCAGGGTGCCGAACGGGCCGGCGCCGTGCGCGCCCGCGTAGGCGGCGCGCAGTCCCTGGCGGGCCGCGGCGGCCAGCACGTTGAAGCCCCCGCCCGCCCTGGCATCCGACCGGCTCGCCAGCACGTCGCCCCCCCGCTCCGGCAGCGCGGGCACGGTCAGGACGACGTCCACGACCACGTTCCCCAGGTGCAGGAGGCGGCCGAACCGGCCGGGCCCGGCGGCTGGCGGCCCGGCGGGCAGCGGCTCATCCGGGAGCGGCGGCTTATCCGGGAGCGGCGGCTCATCCGGCCGCATCGTGGTCCCCAGGCAGTCCCGCCATGGGCAGTCCCGCCCCGGCCCGCACCGCCAGCAGGCCGTCAGCCAGCCCGGCCAGGTCCAGGTCGTTCACCCGGGTCACGGTGGCCACCGCGTCGGCGGGAAAGGCGTCCACCCCATGGCAGGCACCGCAGATCGCACCGGTCATCGCGGCGATGGTGTCGCAGTCGCCCCCGAGCGAGGCCGCGATGCGGCAGGCAAGCCACGGGTCTGCCGGGCTGGCGGCGGCCACCGCGAACGCCGCGGGCACCGACTCCTGGGTGGCCAGGCTGGTCCCGACCAGCCGGTACACCACGTCCATGACGTCGGTCAGGCCGAGCCCGGCGGTCAGCCCGGCCGCCCAGGTGATCCGTGCCCCTACATCCGCACCCGCCACCCAGCGC
>DATDGI010000293.1:0-45117 GCA_036522155.1 Streptosporangiaceae bacterium | reverse complement strand
TGGCACGCGCCACTCGCCGAGATGCCCGCCGACGTCGCCCAGGTCCTGCGGGACCGGGCCGCCCGCCAGGTCAACCTCTACCGCGCGCTGTCCAGTTCCCCCGAGGTGGTGCGGGCGTGGCTGGGCTTCATCTGGTCGCTGCGCGATGACCTGGTGGCAACGCCGCGGCTGCTGCGGGAGCTGATGATCCTGCGTACGGCGGTCCGGCATGGGTCGGCCTACGAATGGCATCACCACCGCCAGATGGCGGCCCAGCTCGGCGAGGAGAAGCTGGCCGCGGTGGCTGGCTGGCGGGAGTCGGCGGTGTTCGACCCCGATGAGCGGACGGTGCTGGCCCTGGCCGACGCGATCTGCGACGGTGAGGTGCCCGGCCACCTGGCCCAGGAGGTGGCGCGGCGCTTCGGCGACCGGGGGCTGGTCGAGCTGGCCGTGACCGCCGGTGCCTACGTCATGGTCCCCCGGGTGCTGTCGGCGCTCGGGGTCGAGATCGAGTCCGGCGACGCGAGCTGATCACGCAGCTCCTCGACGCGGTGGCCGGGGACGTCCAGGAAGGCGACGATCCGGCACGGGCAGGCCTCCCCGCCCTCGAACTTCCACGGGAACGCGCCGATGACGCAGCGGGTGTTGAGCACCCGGTCGATGTCGCCACCGACGTTCTCGGCATGGATGCAGCCGCCAGGGAACGCGAGGTAATGCATGGGGAAGAGGTCCTCGGTGATCTCCCGCCCGCTCAGGTGGTGGGTGTAGGAGTACTCGCCGAAATACTCCTTCGCGCTCATCCCGACCTGGCGCTCGAAACGTTCGGTGATGTCCGGGCGCATGTGGCGGATCGTGGTGTTGATGGGGTGATCGCCGGAGCCGGCGTCAATGCCCCACCAGGAGATCTCCAGGTCGAGCATCCACCTGGCCAGTTCCACCCCGCCGCCCGGGTGCATGCAGAAATAGCGGACCAGATCCTGCTCCGGCTGGCCCTGGTAGTAGCGGTGGAACCCGGTGTGGATGATCAGGATGTCGCCACGGCGCACCTCCACCTTGTCCAGGATGTGCTCCGGCTTGATCACATCCCAGTCCCGGCACACGTCCGAGACGTCGACGATGACACCCTCGTGGACGAGCTTGTCCAGCGGCAGTGAGGCCATGTCCTGGCCGCCATCGGTCCCATGCATGGGCCCGTCGAGGTGGGTTCCGGTATGCAGTGAGGTCTCGATGCGCTGGGAGACGATCCGGTTCGTCTGCAGGGTCTGCGTGTAGTAGATGCGCGCCCCCGGGTAGCCGACCCAGCCGGGTGTGTGCAGGTTCCATGGGTGCGTCAGGTCGACGAGGCGCATGCTCTTTCTCCTGGGAATTTAGGCCGATTGACCGCCGTACAAGCTGTAAGATATATCATGTACCATGCGCGAGACGGCTGATGGGACCGGTGTGCGGGTGCTGCCCTTGCGCGGCACCGGCCCGCGGCTGCCCGTCGTCGAGGGCGGGGGATTCGCGCAGGCGGTGATCTGGCCCGGCATGGGCGCAGCCATGCGGTCGGTCCACCTGATCCAGCTCGCGCCATCGTCGGGGACGGTCCGCCAGGAGCACCCGGCCGAGAGCGTGTACTACGTCCGGGAGGGCTCGGGGACCGTCGCCGGGGATGGCCCGCCGGCGGACGGCGTCCCCCTGGCTCAGGGGTCGATGGTGCACGTGGCGCCGGGTACCGGGTACCGCTTCGCGGCCGGCCCCGGCGGGCTTGAGATCTTTGGCGGGCCGTGCCCCTGCGACCCAGCCGTCTACCGCACGCCGGACGGGACGCCCGGCGGAGCGGATGCCGGGCGGACAGGCCCGCCCGGCCGCCCGGCCGGCCCGCCGATCCAGGTGCTGCACCAGGACAAGCCCGCGCTGATGCTGCCCATCATCTCCGCCGACGCCAGGATGATCGTCTGGCCCGGCATCGGCGCCTGGACGGCGACCATGAACTACGTCAGGATGCGGCCCGGCGAGGAGAACTCCCCGCACACGCACGAGGAGTCGGAAGACACCATCGTCATCCTTGAGGGCCGGGGCAGCATCGACGACCTGACCAGCGGGGAAACACACGAATTTCAGGCCGGTGACGTCATCTACGTCCCGGCCCGCCTGCGTCACGCCGTCCGTGCCAACCGTGGCGAGAACGTGGTGAGCGTCGGTGGCCCCTGCCCGGCCGACCTGCCCTTCCTCCGGTTGTGCGGGGCGGACATCGGAGAACCCCCGGAGCGCGCGCCCGGCAGCTAGCGACGGCACGACCCTGACCCCGGGTGGGCGACCACCCTGAGTGGACCAAGAGAGAAGGCGACAATGCGCAGTCCAGCCATACACGCCAGCACCTGGGCCAGGAGCGTGGCCCTGCTGGCCGTGCTTCCGCTCCTCACGGTCGCAGCCTGCGGTTCTCACAGCTCCTCCGGCGGGGGGTCCAGCGGCAACGGGCCGCTCACCTTTGCCGTCTTCAACCCCTTCAGCGGCCCCGATGCCAGCTTCGGCCCTGAACAGCTGGCCGGCTGCATCCCGGCCGCGGCCGCGATTACCGCCGCTGGCGGCATCCTGGGCCACGCGAAGATCACATGCAAAACGGCTGACAGCCGGGGTGACCCAGCCGACGCGGTGCCAGCCGCCGAGCAGCTGATCTCCACCACGCCATCGCTGGTCGGCGTGCTCGGGCCGAGCTCGGACGAGGCCAGCGCGACCGTGCCGCTGTTCAACCGGGCCCACATCCCGATGTTCGCCGACACCGGCCAGGCCGTGTTCAACCAGAGCTCCTTCGGCTACTTCTACCGGATCACCCCGCCCGACGACGCCGTCGGCTACGCGATGGCCGTGTACGCGCACCAGAAGGGGTACCCCACCGCCGCCGCCGTGTTCGGCAACGACATCAGCTCGCAGGGCTCGCTTGCCACCGTCGTGTCCGGCTTCAAGAAGCTCGGCGGGAGGATCGTGCTGACGCAGAAGATCGCGCTGGACCAGAGCTCCTACCGCACTGAGGTGTCCGCCCTGGTGGCCGCGCATCCCGACGTGATCTTCACCGAGGCCGATCCGCAGACCAGCGCGACCTACCTGTCCGAGGTGAACCAGCTCGGGCACCTGGGCCCGTTCATCGGCACCGACGGGACGACCCAGCCGCCGTGGCTGAAGGCCGTCGGGCACGCCATCGGGGCGACCAACCTCAAGCGCTTGTACGTGGGCGCGCAGCCCTATGCCCCCACCACCGGGGTGCCCTACCAGCTGTGGCTGTCACAGATCAAGACGGTCGGCTCGCAGGTGACCCAGCCGGCCAGCCAGTGGTATGGCGACTCCTACAGCATGGCGGCCTGGGACAGCATCAACCTGATGGCGCTGGCCATGGTGGCGGCCAAGAGCACGGACCCGGCCGTCTACCGGCCCTGGATCGTGAAGCTGGCGACCGCATCGCCTGGTGCGGTCGTCGTGAACGACTTCGCCCAGGGGAAGGCCGCTCTCGAGCACGGCAAGACCATCCAGTACGTCGGGGCCACCGGCCAGATCAGCTTCGACAAGTGGCAGAACTCGCCCGGCGCGTTCTCGTTCGTCTCCTCCGACGGCTCGACCAAGGTGGCGACCTACACCGCCGCGCAGATCAGTGCGGCCAAGTAGCCGGGGCGTACCCTCCTGGTGGCGCAGCCGGCGATTGCGGCGCCAGGAGGGGGAGCGGTTGGCATGACGGGCAGCCTGTTCGTCCAGTCGATCGGGTTCGGCCTGGTGACGGCGTCGATCCTGGCCCTGGCCTCGGTGGGGTTCACGCTCCAGTTCGGCGTGTCGAACATCCTGAACCTCGCCTATGGCGACCTGATGACCGCGTCCGCGTTCGCCGGGTACGCGGTCAACCAGGCCGGTGGCAGCATCGCCGAATCGCTTGTGGCCGGGGCCGGGTTCGGCGCGCTGGCGTCGGCGCTGCTGAACCGCTACCTGTACCGGCGGTTCGTGCGGCATGGCACGAAGCTGTTCGGGATGGTGGTGGTCACGCTCGCGGTCGGGATCATCGTGCAGAACATCCTGCTCGCCGCGTACGGCGCGACGTTCTTCAGCTACAGCTTCTCGACCGGCGGCCAGGTGCACATCCTCGGCATGGTCCTCGACAAGTTCCAGCTCGTGATCATCGCTGTGTCGGTGGCGGCCATGGCTGCGGTTCAGTTGCTGCTCACCCGGACCAGGCTGGGCAAGGCCATGCGCGCGACCGCCGCCAATCCGGGCCTCGCGCAAGCCTCCGGCATCGGGACCGAGCAGGTCACGGACCTGGCCTGGCTGATGTCGGGGGCGCTGTGCGGCCTGGCCGGGGTGGTGCTCGTGCTCAACACCAGTGCCTTCCAGTCCACCACCGGGAACGATTTCCTCGTCGTCATCGTCGCGGCGGCGATGCTCGGCGGTGTGGGCCGGCCCACCGGTGCCATGCTCGCGTCCGTCGTCCTCGGGGTAGTGACCGAGGTGGCGGCCAGGTTCATCACGCCCAGCTTCAAGGAGGTCATCGCGTTCGGGGTGCTCGTGGTGGTGCTGCTGTTCCGGCCCACCGGGATCTTCGGCCAGGGTGCGACGGTGAAGGAGGTTCCCACGTGATGGCACCTCCCGCAGCCAGCGAAGTGCCTGCTGGCGCGCCTCCGGCGCGACGCACCGCGAGGGAGACCATGACGTGAGCGCCGCGTTCGTGTACTACACCACCACGATCCTGGTCTACCTGGGCGTGGACATCCTGGCGGTGTGGAGCCTCAACCTGCAGTACGGGGTGACGGGCATCTACAACTTCGCCTGGATCATGTTCCAGGCGGTCGGCGCCTACACCGCGGGGGTGCTGACGCTCGGCCCGGATACCAGCAACGGCGGATTCCAGCAGTACATCCTCGGGGTGCGGCTGCCCGAGCCGCTGCCCGTGCTGGTGGCGGGCGCGGTCGCGGGCGTGGTGGCCCTGGTGGTCGGGATGGTGGCCCTGCGGCGGCTGCGCACCGACTACCAGGCCATGGTCATGCTGGTGATCTCGGTCATCGCGGTGCTCCTGGTGGAGAACGTCACCGGGCTGTTCAACGGCCCGGCGGGCCTGTCGCTGGTTCCGCAGCCGTACGGGTCGCTGCCGCTGTCCTCGCTGGGTTACCAGTGGTTCTACGTCGCCCTGACCGCGGTCATCTGCCTGGTTGTCTACCTGTTCGTGCACCGGGTCACGTCGTCACCGCTCGGCCGGGCGCTGCGCGCGACCAGGGACAACGAGGACGCGGCGCAGGCGCTGGGCAAGGACGTGGTGCAGCTGCGGCTGTTCGCGTTCGTCTTCGGCGGCGTGGTCGCCGGTATCAGCGGGGCGGTCCTCATCCTGTTCATCGGGGCCTGGTCACCCGGGTCGTGGGCGTACGTGGAAACCCTGGTCGTGCTCACCGCGGTCATTGTCGGCGGCACCGGCAACAACGCCGGGGTGATGCTCGGTGCGCTGCTGGTGCCGGTCGCCTTCAACGAGGCGACGCGGTTCATCCCGCAGTTTGGCAGGCCGGGCCTGGTTGATGCGCTGCAGTGGATCGTGATCGGCCTGCTGGCCCTGGTCTTCCTGTGGTTCTGGCCGCGCGGCATCATCCCGGAGCGGCGGCGCCGGTTCCCGGCCGGGCCCGGCCGGGCCACCCAGGCGGCCGAACCCAGCGAGGTGACGTGAGCGCCGCCGCGGCCGGGGCACGCCAGCCGGCCGCCGACGGTAAGGACTTCCTGATCGCTGACGGGCTGCGGCGCGAGTTCGGCGGCGTCCGGGCCTGCGCTGACGCCACGTTCGGCATCCGCCGGGGCGCGATCACGAGCCTGATCGGGCCGAACGGCGCCGGCAAGTCGACCGTCGTGGGGATCGTCGGGGGCGCGATCGCGCCCAGCGCGGGCCGGATCGTGTTCGACGGCAGCGATATCACGGCCATGCCGCCGCACGACCGGGCCCGGATCGGCCTGGTGCGCACGTACCAGCTGTCCAGCGAATTCGGCCGGCTCACGGTGCTGGAGAACCTGCTCGTGGCCGCGCCCAGCCAGCGTGGTGAGCGCATGCGGACGCTGCTGCTCGGCAAGCGGTACTGGCGCACGCAAGAAAGGGAACTGCTGGACCAGGCCAGATCCCTGCTCGACAGGTTCGCCCTGAGCCACATGCAGGACGAGTACGCGGGCAACCTGAGCGGCGGGCAGAAACGGCTGCTGGAAATCATGCGCGCGCTCATGTGCCAGCCCAAGCTCCTGCTGCTGGACGAGCCGATGGCCGGGGTGAACCCCACGCTCGCCCGCTCGATCGAGGGCTACCTGGCTGGCCTCGCCGGCGAGGGGCTGACCATGCTGCTGGTGGAGCACGAACTCGGGCTGGTCGAGCGGCTGTCGGAGTCGGTGATAGTGATGGCGCAGGGCAAGGTGATCGCCACTGGCACCATGCCCGAACTGAGGGCGCGTCCGGAGGTGCTGCATGCCTACCTCGTCGGCTGACGACGCCGGGCCGGCGCCGGGCAGCATGGCCGCCGGGACCGGCCGCCCAGCGGCCATGCTGTCGATGACCGGCGTGGTGTCCGGCTATGGCGGGTCGCCGATCGTCCGCGGGGTTACCGCCCAGGTCGGCGCGGGTGAGATCGTGACCATCGTCGGGCCGAACGGCGCCGGCAAGAGCACGCTGCTCAAGACGGTCGCGGGGCTGCTCCGGGCCGAGTCCGGCCAGGTGTGGCTGGGCGGCACCGATATCACCAACCAGCGCACCAACCGCCTGGCCCGGCTGGGCCTGGGCTACGTGCCGCAGAGCAACGACGTGTTCGATCCGCTCACCGTGCGGGAGAACCTGGAAATCGGTGGCTACCGGATCCCCCGGGCGCAGCTCGGGACCCGGGTCGACGAGGTCACCAACCTGATCCCGGCGCTGGGAGCGCTCATGGGCCGGCGGGCGGCCAAGCTCTCCGGCGGCGAGCGGAAGATGGTCGCGGTGGGGCGGGCGCTGATGAGCCGGCCGAAGGTGCTGCTGCTTGACGAGCCCACGTCCGGGCTGTCGGCCGAGCGGTCCACCCAGCTTCTCCGCGTGGATGTCCGCGCGCTGGCCGAGTCGGGGGCGTGCGTGCTGCTGGTGGAGCAGAAGGCGCTGGCCGCGCTGGAGATCTCGCACTGGGGGTATGTCCTCGCCCTCGGCCGGGTGGTCATCTCCGCCCCCGCGGCCGAACTGCTCGCCCGGCCCGATCTGGGCGAGGTGTTCCTCGGTCACGTGGCCGGCCCCGGGCCGGGGCCGGCGCCGGGCACCCCGGCCAGCCCGGCCACCCCGGCTGGGCCGGATCTGGCCCCCGCCGACGGCCCGCAGAAGGCACCCCGGTGACCCGCCCGCTGACCGTCGGGCTGTGCCAGCTCCGCTGGTCGGGCGAGCCGGGCCGGAACCTGGACCGGGGACTGGCCCTGGCCGCCGAGGCGTTCGCGGGCGGCGCCAGGGTCGTGGTCCTGCCCGAGCTGACGGCGCCCGGATACACCACCGACGCCGAAGAACTGGCCGGCTCGGCGCAGACGCTCAACGGGCCGGCCGTGAAGGCCTGGCAGGGCGCGGCGGCGGCCGGCGGCGGCTACGTCGTCGCCGGGCTGTGCGAGCGCGAGGGCACCCGGCTGTTCGACTCCGCGGTCATGGTGTCCGCCGATGGGGTGCTCGCCTGTTACCGGAAAGCGCACCTGTTCGCCGGGGAGAAGAACGTCTTTACCCCGGGCGACGCCGGCTTTCCTGTCGTGCGCACCCCGGACGGATCGTTTGGCCTATGCATCTGTTATGACCTGAGGTTTGTCGAGGTGATGCGGATCCTCGCGCTGCGGGGCGCGGAGCTGGTGGTGGTGCCATCGGCCTGGGTAAGCGGCTTCGACCGGGGCACGCCCGCCGCGGCGGCCATGCCCGGGCAGGTGACCGGGCTGCTGGTGCAGGCCAACCTCAACCAGGTCTTCGCCGCGGCGGCCTCGTTCGCTGGCCCGGGCCGCGGCGTTGAGTTCCTTGGCTGCTCGGTCGCGGCCAGCCCGTACGGTGACGTGCTGGCCGGGCCGATGCCCGCCAGCGCGGAGGGAGTGGTCTTCGCCCAGCTTGACCTGGACATGGTGGCCGAGGCCGGGCGGCGGACTCCGCTGGTGACGCCTCGCCAGGACCGCCGGCGTGATCTGTACTCCGTGACGCATATGGGGCACGAACTCTAGGGGAGATGATGAAGCCCGCGCCGTTCAGCTACCACCGCGCGCGATCCGCCGAGGAGGCCGTGTCTCTGCTCGCCGAGCTGGGTGACGACGCCAAGCTCATCGCCGGCGGCCAGAGCCTGGTCGCCATGATGAATTTCCGGCTGGCCCGGCCGGCGGCGCTCATCGACATCAGCAGGCTCGCCGACCTGCGGTACATCCGCGCGGACGACGGCGGGATGCGGATCGGCGCCCTGGCCCTGCACCGTGACCTGGAGCGGCTCACCGACCCCGGGCTGGTGGCCGGGTTCGGGATGCTGCCGCAGGCGGCGCGGTTCATCGGCCATTACGCCATCCGGGCCGCGGGCACGTTCGGCGGCAGCATCGCCCACGCCGACCCGGCCGCCGAGTGGTGCCTGGCCGCGTTGCTGTTCGACGCCCAGATCGTGGCGCGCGGTCCGGGCGGCGACCGGGTGATCCCGGCCACCGGCTTCTTCAAGGGCTTCCTGGAAACCGAATTGCGCCCGGACGAGATGATCGTCGAGGTGGTCCTGCCCACGCCGTGGCCGGGCGCGGCCATGCACGAATTCTCCCGGCGGCACGGCGACTTCGCCATCGTGGCGGTGGCGGCGGCGGTGGCCATGGACGGCGGCGTCTGCCGCGACGCCCGGCTCGTTCTCGGCGGAGTCGCGAGCACGGTCCAGCGCGCCACCGCGGCCGAGAACACACTGATCGGCTCCGGCCTGGAGCCGGAGGTGATCGCGGCCGCCGCGCAGGAGGCGGCCGCCGGGGCCGACCCGTCCGGCGACATCCACGGGTCGGCGGAGTATCGCCGCCGCCTCGTCCAGGTGCTCGCGGCCCGCGCGATCGGGGAGGCGGCCGGGCGTGGCTGACACCTCCGGCCACCCGGCCGCGGTGACCGGCCACACCGCGGGAGAGACCGCACCGGCCCATCGCTGGATCGGCGTGCCGGTCCGGCGGGTGGAGGACCGGTACCTGCTCACCGGGCGCGGCAGCTTCGTCGGCGACCACGAGCCGCCGGGGACCCTGCACATGGTCCTGGTACGCAGCTACGTCGCGTCGGCGGCGATCGAGGCCATCGACGTCTCGGCGGCGCTCAGCCAGCCCGGCGTCGTCGCCGTGATCACCGCCGCCGATCTGGCGGGGGTGGCGCCCCTGCGCGGGGCGCTGCTGCGGCCCGAGTTCGTGGCGACCGACATGCCGATCCTCGCGTCGGACCGGGTCCGGCACGTCGGTGAGCCCATCGCGGCCGTGCTGGCCGACTCGGAGTACAGAGCCGAGGACGCCGCGGAAATGGTGGAGGTCGCCTACGCCGAACAGCCCCCGGTGACCAGCGTGGACGAGGCACTTGCGCCGGGCGCGCCCCTGGTGCACCAGGCGGCGCCGGGCAACGTGCTCGTCGACGTCAGCCCGATGTCAACGCCCGGCCTGGACGAGGTCTTCGCCTCCGCCGCCCATGTGGTCGAGGTGGCGGTGTCGACCGGCCGGATCACGGCGGCGCCCATGGAGGGCCGCGCGTGCGTGGCCGCGTTCGACGAGCGCACCGACCAGGTCGTGCTCCAGACCTCGACCCAGGTGCCGCACACGGTACGGACCGCGGTCGCCATCAGCCTGGGCATGGACGAGCAGCAGGTCCGCGTGATCTCACCCGATGTGGGCGGCGGCTTCGGCCAGAAATGCGTGGTGGCGCGGGAAGAGGTGCTCGCCGCCGCGGTCGCCCGCCTGCTCCACCGGACGGTCAAGTGGGTCGAGGACCGGCGGGAGGGGCTCACCTCCGGCTTCCAGTCGCGCGAGCAGTTCTACAACCTGCGCGGTGCCTTCGACGCTGACGGGCGCATCCTCGGCCTGGACGCCGACGTCCGGTGTGATGTCGGCGCCTACTCCTGCTATCCCGTCACCTGCGGGGTCGAGGTGCTGATGGCCGCCAACGAGCTGCCGGGGCCCTACCGGGTCACCAGTTACCGCGTCCGTTCGCGTGGTGTCACGACCAACAAGACCCCGATCGCCCCGTACCGGGGGGTGAGCCGGCCCCAGGCGGTCCTCGCCGCCGAGCACCTGATGGATGAGGCGGGGCGGGTGACCGGCCTGGGCGCGGTGGCGGTGCGCGACCGGAACCTCATCGACGCGTCGGAGTTCCCCTACCGCAATGTGATGGGCGCCAGCTACGACGCCGGTACCTACCGGGAGTCGCTCGCGCGCTGCGCCGAGCTGCTCGGGTATGCCGACTGGCCGGCCACGCAGGCGCGGGCCCGGGCGGAAGGCCGGCTCACCGGGCTGGGCCTGGGCTGCTTCGTGGAGCCCACGGCCTACGGGACCGCGTCGTTCGGCATGCGCAAGATGACCATCGTCCCCGGCTATGAGCGGGCGACCGTGCGGATGGACCCGAGCGGGAGCGTGACCGTGCTGGCCGGCACGCACTCGCACGGGCAGGGGCACGCGACCACCTACGCGCAGATCGTCGCGGAGACACTGGGCATCGACCCGGGCCGGGTCCGGCTCCGGCAGGGTGACACCGAGCTCGTGCCCCACGGCTGGGGCACGTTCGCCAGCCGCTCGATCGTGGCCGGCGGCGGTGCGATCGCCCGCGCCTCGGCGGGCCTGGCCAGTCAGCTGCGGGAGATCGCCGCGCACCTGATCGAGGCCGCTCCCGGTGACGTGGAACTGGTGGACGGCCGGGCCCAGGTGCGCGGCGACCCGTCCACCTCGGTGCCGATCGACGAGCTGGCCAGGACCGCCCATCACGCGGCGCACCTGCTTCCCGAGGAACTCGGGCGGGGCCTGGAGGTCACGGCCTCGTTCGACCCGCAGGGGACGTTCTCCAACGCCACTCACGGTGCGGTGGTCGAGCTGTCGCCCACGACCGGCGCCGTGCACCTGGTCCGGTACGTCGTCGTCGAGGACTGCGGCGTCATGATCAACCCGATGATCGTCGACGGGCAGGTCGCCGGCGGCGTCGCGCAGGGCATCGGCGCCGCGCTGTTCGAGGAGCTCTGCTTCGACCCGGCCGGGCAGCCCGTGTCCGGCAGCTTCGTCGATTACCTCGTGCCGACCGCGGCGGATCTGCCGGAGTTCGAGATCCACCACCTGTGCACGCCGACGTCGCGGACGCCGACCGGCTCGAAGGGCATGGGGGAGGGCGGCACCATCGGGGCCCCGGCAGCCGTGCTGAACGCGGTCAACGACGCGCTCGCCCAGGTCGGTGCCAGGGTCGAGCGCATCCCCATCCGCCCGGCCGACGTCGTGGCCGCGCTCGCCACCGCCAGCAGCCCGCCCGGCAGCAGGAGGGAGACGGGATGACCGACGCTCATTCGATCCAGATCACGGTGAATGGCACCACGCACGAGCTGGCCGTCGAGGCGCGCCGCACGCTGGCCGACGTGCTGCGCCACGACCTGGGATACACCGGCACCCACATCGGCTGCGAGCATGGCATTTGCGGTGCCTGCACGGTGCTGGTGGACGGGCTGCCCGCGCGCTCCTGCCTGATGTTCGGCGTCCAGGCGGACGGCCGGTCGGTGGAGACGGTGGAGGCGCTCGGTACCCCCGACGAGCTGAACCCGCTGCAGCAGGCCTTCACCGAGCACCATGGGCTGCAGTGCGGGTTCTGCACGCCGGGGTTCCTGATGCTGCTCACGGCATTCCTCCGGGAGACACCCTCGCCCACCGACGAGGAGATCCGTGAGGTGGTCGCGTCTAACCTGTGCCGGTGCACCGGGTACCAGGGCATCCTGCGGGCGGTGCGGGCGGCCGCCGACGCGGCCGCCGGAGACTGATGGGCTACGTCGGCAGCCGCGTGCGGCGGCTGGAAGATCCCCGGCTGCTGGCGGGCACTGGCCGCTTCGCGGACGACGAGGCCCGCCCGGGCCAGCTCTGGATGCGCGTCGTCCGGTCGCCGGTGGCCCACGCCGGGCTGGCCGCCGTGGACGCGGGCGAGGCCCTGGCGCTGGCCGGGGTGCGGGCCGTGCTGACCGGTGCCGACGTCAGCCTGCCGCCGATCCCGGTCCGGGTCAGCCCCGACCCGGGCGCCCTTCAGCCCTACCTGCAGCCGGTGCTCGCCCAGGGCCACGTCCGCTACGTCGGTGAGCCGGTGGCCGTGGTGGTGGCCGACGACCCCTACCTGGCCGAAGACGGAGCCGACCTGGTCGCGGTCGAGTATGCCGAGCTGGCGCCGGTCCTGGATGCGCGGGCCGGCTCCGGGCCCGGCGCGCCACAGCTGTTCGGCCCGCAGCCGAACGAGGTGGCCGCGGTGACCGCCTCGGTCGGCGACACCGCGGCCGCGTTCCGCGCCGCCGCGCACGTCGTCGAACTCGATGTGGTGATCGGCCGGCAGACCGCGGTCCCCATCGAGCCGCGCAGCCTGCTCGCGGAATGGGACGAGGCCCAGCAGACGCTCGACGTCTGGGGTGCCACCAAGGTGCCGCACTTCAACCGCCGCGTCATCGCCGGGATGCTGGGGGTGCCGCCGGAGCGGGTCCGGATGCACCGGTGTGATGCGGGCGGGGGCTTCGGCGTGCGCGGCGAGCTGTACCCGGAGGACGTCCTGGTGGCCTACCTGGCGCGGCGGCTCGGGCGGCCGGTCAAATGGACCGAGGACCGCGCCGAGCACCTGGTCGCCGTCAACCACTCCCGCGATCAGGCCCACCGCATCGCCGGGGCCTTCGACGCGGGCGGGCGGCTGCTCGCGATCCGGGACGAGATCTGGCACGACAACGGCGCCTACATCCGGACCCACGGCCTGACGGTGCCCGAACTCACGGTCAGCATGCTGCCCGGTCCCTACCGGATGGCCAGTTTCGAAGCCACGGCGCACGTGGTGGTCACGAACAAGACCCCGTGCGGCACCTACCGTGCGCCGGGCCGGTACGAGGGCACCTTCGCGCGGGAGCGCATGCTCGACACGGCCGCATCCGTGCTTGGCCTCGACCCGGTCGAGCTCCGCCGGCGGAACCTGCTCGGCCCGGGCGAGCTGCCCTGCGACCGCTCCCTCCGGGCGCTCGGCACCGACGTTGTCCTGGATGAGGGGGACTACCCGGGCCTGCTGGAACGGGCGCTGGCCGAGTCCGGGTACCGGTCGTGGGAGCAGGAGGCGCGCGAGGGCCGCGCCGCGGGCCGTCTGGTCGGCACCGGGGCGGCGGTGTTCCTGGAGAAGAGCGGCCTTGGCCCGTACGAGGTCGCGGAGGTGCAGGTCGATACGTCCGGCCGGGTGCAGGTCTGCGTGGGCGGCACGTCGCTGGGCCAGGGGATCGAGACCGTGCTCGCCCAGATCGCGGCCGATGCGCTGGGTGTCTGCCCGGACAGCGTGAGCGTCGTGGCCGGCGACACCGGGATGCTGAGCGACGGGGTCGGCTCCTGGGCCAGCCGGTCAACCGTCGTCGGCGGGTCGGCCGTCCATCTCGCGGCCGAGGCGACCAGCGATCTCGCCCGGCAGGCGGCTGCTGTCCTGCTAGGTGCTGATCCCGCGGACCTGCGCCTGGCCGACGGGCGGGTCGTGGGTGCTGCGAGCCGGCCGGGAAGCCGGGGCGGGCCCGGAGGCGAGGGCGGGCCCGGGGGCGAGGGCTGGCCGGGAGGCCAGGGCGGGGCGGGGGAGGCGGCCGTGTCGGTGACGCTCGGCGAGATCGCCGCCCAGCTCGCGGGCGGGCGGGATGGCCGGGACCTGCCGCCGGGCCCGCTCGGCGCGCGGCGGCAGTTCGCCGTGGACCACATGACCTACCCCTATGGCGTGCACCTGGCGCAGGTGGAAGTCGATCCGGGCACCGGAGCCGTGCGTGTCCTGCGCTACTTCATCGCCTACGAGGTCGGCCGGGCGATCAATCCCGCTTCGGTGGAGGGGCAGCTTGTCGGCGGCGCGATGCAGGGTATCGGCGGGGCGCTGTTCGAGGAAGTCGGCTACAGCCCGGAAGGGCAGCCCCTCACCGCGAGCCTCATCGACTACCTGCTGCCCTCCGCCGCCGAGGCGCCCGAGGTCGTCACCCTGGTCACCGAGGACTATCCATCGCGGTCGAACCCGCTCGGCGCCAAGGGCGCGGGTGAAGGCGGGATCGCCGCCGCCGGGGCGGTCATTGCCAGTGCCGTGGGCGACGCGCTGGGGACGCGTGGTGCGCCGGCGCGGCTGCCGATCACACCGGAGCGGGTCTGCGAGCTGATCGCGGCCAGTTCCGGAGGGAGGGGGCAGGCGCCGGATGGAGATCGCCCGCCCGGCCGCGCTGGCTGAGGCGACCCCGCTGGCTGAGGCGACTCCGCCGGCCAGGGCCACCCCGCTGGCCAACGCCACCCCACTGTCCGTCCCCCTGGGGGCGCTCAGCATTATTCATCCGCGAGATAACGGATGGCCCCGAGTATGTGCTGCTGAGTGATGGTCTGGGCGCGCGATGCATCACGGTCCCTTAGCGCCTCGATAAGCTGCGCGTGCTCGGCGACAGATTCATCGCGCGGGCGCACAATCTGCGGTCCTTGCGGGAACGACTGCCAGAGCAGGCGCATGAGAGCGAGCAGCAATGGTGAGCCAGCCATCTCATAGACGCGGAAGTGAAGCGTCCGGTTAATGTCGTTTACCTCGTCAGGATCGAGATCCGGGTTGGCGAGCCGCTGGTTGTAGGACTCAAGCTCGCGGATGTCCTCGTCGGAGATGCGGGGGGAGGCCAGGGACGCGGCGAGACCTTCGAGTACAGCGCGTATCTGGTACTTCTCCCGCGCGGAGCCCGCTTCCGCCTGGACTACGGTCGACCCTTTGTGGGCGTCATACCTGACCAGGCCCTCCGATTCCAGCCACCGCAGCGCTTCGCGCACCGGCGTGACACTGACGCCGAAACGTTCCGCCAGGTCGCGCTGCCGTAGCTGTTCCCGCGGCTTGAGGTCGCCGCTGATAATGAGTTCCCGAAGCAAGGCAGCGATGAAGTCGCTCTTGCTCAGATAGATCCCCCGGGCCGCTAGCACTGGCTGGACCGAACTGCCGTGACCACCATCCATATCAATGACTCATGTTATCCCAATATGGCACCGGTCGCCTGGGCCGAGAAGGCCGCCAACCGCCGGTGGAGTTTCTTATGCGCCTGCCTGCCAGGCACCGGGCAGGCAGGCCGGCCAGGCTCGGACGGGGGACTCCTCCTTGCCGCCGCGGAGAGGACACCCAGTGAGCGATCAGGACCTTTTCCCGGCCTGGTGACGGGGCCGCGGCGGTCTGACGTACGAGCCCAGGCCCATCCGCTCTCCCGCCATTGGGGTAATCGGGCTCACCCCTTCACCGGACCTCCCTGGATTACCCCAGCCCTAGCGTGATGGACAGACCGCAAAGGTCACGGGGGGCAGGAACGCGGCGCAGCGCCGCAACAGGGGGATTCGGTGCATTACTCGGCATGGCTGACGGGCCTGGCCGCGGGACCGGTGGCCGAGCAGCCCGTAACCGCCGCGCCGGTACTTGCCGCTCCGCCCAGCCCAGTCACCCGGCCGGCCACGCCCACCGGCCCGCCCGGGCCATCGGTGCTACCCGCGAGCAGGCCCAGCGGACCGGGCAGGCGCAGCGGAGCGGGCCGGCACAGCAAGCGGAGCGGGCCAAAGCGGCACCGTCCCGCCCTGGTCATTACCACCGTCGTGGTCGCCGCGGTGACCGCGGTCGCGGTGACCGGCCTGCTGCGCAGTGGACCGGCCCAGCGCGAGTGGCGGCCGGTGTTCAACGGGCACGGCGCGGTGTCGGTGACCGGCTCCGGCCCGCAGTCGGTCATCAGGATGCGGCCGGCCCCGGCGCTGGCCCGGGACGCCTCGCATGCCGCGCTGGTGGTCTCGACCGCCAGCTACCGGGACTTCACCGCGACCATGACCGTTCAGACGGTGCGCCAGCTTCGCCGGGGGCCGGCTGGATCGCCCCACCCATGGGAAGTCGGCTGGGTGCTCTGGCACTACACCAGCGACGAGAGCTTCTACGCGCTGACCCTGGAGCCTGCCGGGTGGGTCCTGTCCAAACAGGACCCCGCCTACTGGGGCGGGGAACGCTTCCTCGCCTCCGGCCGGACACCTGGATTCGCCGTCGGCACCCCGCATCGCGTGCAGATCACCCAGGTCGGCAACCAGATCACCGTCCGCGCCGGCGGGCATCTGCTGACCCGGTTCACCGACACCCAGCGGCCCTACCTGACCGGCGTCGTCGGCCTGTACTGCGAGAACTCGCAGACCCGGTTCAGCGACATCCATATCGCGCCCCTGCCCACCCGCGGGCAGTGAGGTTAGCCAAATTCAGAGTGAACACATGCACAGCTCATCCGACTCGCCCGTCATTGGCGGCCCGCGCAAGGTCATGTCATCTACGGCACCCGGCCGGAGGCGGTGATAAAGGGCCTGGGCTACACGTTCGTGAGCCCGGCCAGCCTGCCGGGCGGACCGTCCGCGCACCTGCCGCCGGGCGACGCCGCCAGGCCCGCCCGCCGGCGGAACGTGCCCGAACATGGCACATCCCCCGATGCCCGGTTACCCTCCGTTAGAATACGCGTTACAATTTGTCATCACCGCTGATGAAGGGCAGCGGCGCGGTTCTGGCAATGGCGCGGTGAGGTCGCGGCTGACGGCGGGGGGTGGTGCGGACGCGACAGTTCAGGCATTGGCTCATCTTCATATCCGTCGCGGGCGTCATGACCGTGATGCCCGCCGTCGTGGCACCGGTCACGGCCGGTGCGACCGCCTGTGGCTCGCAGGTGCCAGCCGGGTCCAACTGCACCCTGACCGGCACCCTGACGGTGACCGCTGGCAGCCTGACCCTGACCTCGGCGGCCTCGCTGACCTGGGCTGTCACCCTGAACGGCCTCAATCAGAGTGCCGTGGACACGACCGCGGGCGATCAGCAGTACACCGTCGACGACGCGACCGGGAGCGGCGCTGGCTGGCATGTCACCACCGCCGCGACCACCTTCACCGATGGCAGCCATACGCTCGCGAACAGCGGCACGTTCGTGACCACGGGCAGCGTCACCTCGATCTCAGCCACCACCGCGCCGACCGCCACCTGCGCCGCCACCTGCACCTTGCCTACCAACTCGACCACCTACCCGGTGGCCATCACCACCGCGGCCAGTTCGCCGACCCCAGTCACCATTTACGACACGGCCGCCTCCACTGGTCTCGGGCAGGTGGTGATTGGCGGCAGTGCGTCGCCAAACCCGGTTGGCTGGTGGCTGAACGTCCCGGCCAGTGTCGTCAGCGGGTCATACACCTCGACCATCACCATGGCGATTGTGTCCGCGCCGTGACCATGGCCCGGCGGTGGCGGCGGCCCGTGCTGGCCGCACTGGCCGCCGCCGCAAGCGCTGCCGTGCTGGCGGTACCGGCCGGCCGGGCGGACGCGGCGACTCTCACCCGCCCCACGTGGTCGGCGTCGAAGACCACGGTCAGCACCACCGGCACGGCCTACACCTATTCCTTCACCGTGGCTACCGCCTCGTCGCTCACGTCGGTGACGATGACCGTCCCGTCTGGGACGGCGGGTACCCCGACGGTCGGCACGGTGAGCCCGGGGAGCGTCGCAGGCGGCACCGTCAGCCTGGGCGGCACCACCGTGACCTATTCCTTCACCGCCGCGTCCGTCGGTGCGGCCACGGCGGTATCCATCCAGGTCAACGGGCTCACCAATACCGCGACCGCAGGCAGTTACACCTCGGTGGTCACCACCCACAACGGCGCGAGTTCGGTGGACACCGGCACCACCGGGACGGTGACGCTAACGGCCGCGGCGCTCACCAGCCCGGGCTGGTCGGCGTCGTCCACCGCCGTTGGTGCCACCGGCGTCAGCTACACCTACACGTTCACCGTCGCGACCACCTCGCTGCTGAACGCGGTGAGCATGACCGTGCCGCCCGGGACGGCGGGCACCCCGGCGGTCGGCACGGTGACCCCGCTCACGTTCTCGCTCGGTGGCGCGGTGACGCTATCCGGCACGACGCTCACCTACTCGTTCACCGCCACGCTCGCCCTCCCCGGGACCGCCATCTCCAGCCCGATCACCGGGCTGACCAACACCGCCACCTCCGGGGCCTACCCGGCTGAGATAGCAACCGCGGAACTGGGCACCCCCGTCGACTCCGGCGTCACTGCCCCGGTGACCTTCACCGGGCCCCTGACGCTGACCTCACCCGGCTCGCTGAGCTGGGCCATGACCCTGACCGGGAGCAACCAGAACGCTGTCGATGCGGTCTCTGGCGATCAGCAGCTCACGGTGAACGATGCCACCGCCAGCGGCACCGGCTGGCACATCACCGTCTCCGCCACGACCTTCACCAACGGCACCCACACGCTGCCCGACAGCGGCACCCTGGTGGTCACCGGCAGCACCAGTTCGGTAGCGGCGACCAGCGCGCCGAGTTCAGCATGCCTAACGAGCTGCACGCCACCGACCGACACCACCACGTATCCCGTCGCCGTCACCACGGCCTCGGCCTCCCCGCCAGCCGCCGTGGTGTATGACACCTCGGCTGGCACTGGCCTCAACGGCGTCATGCTCGGCGGTCACTCGGCGGTGAACCCGCTCGGGTGGTGGGTGAACGTGCCGGGCAACGCCCTGGCGGGCGGCTATACCTCGACGGTGACCGTGGCTGTCGTCTCGGGGCCATGACCGGGCCCAGCGGGCCGCGCTGCGGCGGGGCGCTGCGGCGGCCGCAGCGGGCACCGGGACGGGCCTGCGCCGCGCCCGCTGCGCTGGCTGCCCTGGCGCTCACCCTGGCCCTGGCGCTGGCCGGCGCCGCTCCACCCGCTGACGCGGTCACGGCCGCCGGGGCGGGGACCGGGCCGTTCGGCCTCACGCCGTCGCTGACCGCGGCCGGCCGGCCGCGCCCGTACTTCGCGCTGGCGATCGCCCCCGGTGGGCTGGCCCGAGACGACGCGATCATCAGCAACGAGGGGACCACGACCGAGCGGCTGCGGGTCAGCACGGTGGCGGGTGTCACCGCGCTGAATTCCGGCAGCGCCTTCGGCGGGGCCGGCCGCGGTTGCCTGGGGCCGGCCTGCTGGGTGACAGGGCTACCAGCCGTGGTCACGCTGGCCCCTGGTAGCCGCCGGGTGCTGCCGTTCCGTGTCGCTGTGCCGGCTGGCACTGCGCCCGGGCAGTACCTGGCCGGGCTCGCGGCCGAGCCCGCGCTCCGGCCCCGGCCGGTCCGTATCGGCCGGGCCGGGCGGGCGACGGCCCGGGTCGTGATCGTCGACGAGGTGGTGGTGGGGGTGGCGGTCACGGTCGGTTCCCGCTCGCAGCTCCGGACCGTGCTGTCGATCGGGGCGGTGACGGGGGGATCGGTCGGGACCACTCCGCGCCTGTACATCCACGTGCACAACGCGGGCCAGACGTTCACCAAAGCGACCGGCGCCGTGACGTGCCTGGCGGGCGGTCGGCACCGCTCCTACCGGGTCATCATGGACACCGTGCTGCCCGGCCAGGGCGCCGTGATCCCGATCAACGCGGCCGGCCTCGGCACCGGGCCGGTGCCGTGCCGGCTGGTCCTGCACGACGGTGCCGCGCGGCCGGTGATCTGGTCCGGGACCGTCGATCTGCCGGTTCCGACGCCCGCCGTTACCCTCCTCACCGGCCGGGGGGTGTACACGGCGGTGCCGAGGAACACGGTCCCGCCCTGGGCGGTGGCGCTCATGGTGATCGGGGTGCTGATCCTCGCCGCCCTGGGCGCGCTGCTGCTGCGCCGCCGGCGCTGACCGCCGGCCACCACGACCTGGGCCTGGCCGGAAACCCGCCCCGGGCCTGGCCGAAATGGACCCTCAACGTGCGCCCAGCTACAGGTCAGGAAACAGTTATCTGACTGTGATGATCGTTAACGCCGGGGTGAGCACCGCCTGACGGCCGGGCCGGGTGCTGGCCGCGCCGGGGATCATGCACGACGGACGGTTGATGGCGGCGGTGGCCCCCGTGCCGCCGCCCCTGGATCGGCGGCGCCGGCGCTGCCTGCGTATTTTACCGTGGCTTTACCAAATTGCCGGGCCGGGCCAGCGGATCTGGGCGCGGTCACCAGGAGCGCCGCCGGCGGATGGCCCCGTTCCCCCCGCGGCTCGCCGGGAGCCGGTTCGCCCCGCCCGGCCCGGATCGGCGGAACCGCAGGTGAGGGGGGCCTGCCGGCGGCCCCGCTCGCCCCCCCTTTACTGTTTCCTAGTAAGAAGCCAACTTGTGCTATATCTACGGCATTCTGGCTATTCAGGGGGACCGTCGGTGCTCACCTCACTGATCCGTATCTCTGTGCGGTTCCGTTTTCTCGTGGTTGCGCTCGCCGCCGGGGTGATGATCGTCGGTGCCGGTGTCCTGCCGGGCATGCACTCCGACGTCCTGCCGGAGACCGCGCCCGTGGTGGTTGAGATCCAGACGAACGCACCGGGCCTGGCCGCGCCTGAGGTCGAGTCGCTGGTGACCGTCCCGCTGGAGAAGAACCTGCTGGAAGGCGTGATGGGCGTCACCGATGTGACGTCCGACTCCATCCCCGGGCTGTCCCAGATCGACCTGCATTTCGCCCCCGGCACCGGTCTGTACCAGGCCCGCCAGCTGGTCCAGGAGCGGCTCACCCAGGCGTTCATCCTGCCGAGCGTCTCGGCGCCACCGGTGATGCGCCAGCCGATCTCCTCTACCGGCAACGTCATGCTGGTCGGGCTGACCTCCAAGACGATGAACCTGGTCGACCTGTCGGTGCTGGCCCGGTGGACCATCGTGCCCCGGCTGCTGGGTGTGGCCGGGGTGGCCGAGGTGGCCACCTTCGGGCAGGCGGACCGGCAGCTCCAGGTACTGGTCGACCCGACGGTGCTGGCCGCCCACCACATCTCGGTCAACCAGATCATCTCCTCGGTCGGCAACTCGCAGCTGGTCACCCCGCTGAGCTACCTGAACGGCTCCACGCCGGGCACCGGCGGGTTCCTGGAGGACTCCAACCAGCGGATCACGATCCGGCACATCCTCCCGTTCGGCACCCCGGCCAACCTGGGGCAGATTCCGGTCGCCGTGGTCAAGACCAAGCCGGTGCTGCTCGGCAACGTCACCACCATCGTGAACGGGCACAACCCGCTGATCGGCGACGCGCAGATCCGCGGCCAGGCCGGGCTGATACTGGTCATCCAGAAGCTCCCGTCGGCCAGCGTGCCCGCGGTCACCCAGGGCCTGGACCAGGCGCTCGCCCAGCTCAGGCCGGCCCTGCCCGGCGTCACCATCGACGCGTCGCTGTTCCGCCCTGGCACCTACATCACCACCTCGGGACGCGACATCCGGCTGGCCCTGATCCTGATCTTCGTCCTGGCCGCGGTGGCGCTGGCCGCCCTGCTGCTCAACCTGCGCCTCATCTTCATCAGCCTGGCCGCGATGGCCCTGTCGCTGACCGCCGCCACCCTCGTGCTCTACCTGCTCGGTTACACCTTCAACGCGCTCGTCCTGCTCGGGCTGCTGCTGGCGCTGGCGGTGGTCGTCGACGACGCGGCGGGCGGCGCTTACCACCTGATGGGCCTGCTGGCGGCCGGCCGCGCCAAGAGCCAGCGGCGGGCGGCCGGCCCGCTGGTCCTGGCGGCCTACCGCGACTTCCAGGGCGTCCTGGCCGCCGGGTCGGTGTGCGCGCTGGTGGCGGTGGTACCGCTGCTCGTGTCCAGCGGGCTGACCGCGGAGTTCCTGCGGCCGATGGTGCTGGCCTTCGGGCTGGCCGTGCTGGCGTCCATGATCGTCGCGCTGCTGGTCAGCCCGGGGCTGGCGGCGCTGCTGTTCGCCGTCGGGAAGAGCGAGCCGGCCGGCCTGATGCTGGCCCGGCCGCTGCGGCGGGCTTATACCCGGGCGATCACCAGCGCGCAGCGGCTGCCCGCCTGGCTGCTGCTCGGCGCGGTCCTGGTCGGGCTGGGCGGCCTGGTCGCGATGGTGCCGCGGCTGCATCCCGGCCAGCCGGTCTTCACCGACCGCAGCCTGATGGTCGACTGGTCCGGAGCGCCCGGGATGTCGCTGCCCGAGCTGAACCGGGTCAGCGAGATCGCCACCAGCGAACTGCTGGCCCTGCCGTCGGTGCAGGATGTGGGCACGACCCTGGGCCGGGCCACCTCGTCCGAGCAGCCGGTGATCACCAATACGGGCCAGCTGTGGGTCACCATCAAGCCCGGTGCCAACTATGACCAGGCGGTGGCCGCGGTGCGCTCGGTCGTGGGCGGCACCCCGGGCATGCACGGCACGGTCAGCACCTACGAGAGCGCGAGCACGGGCAGCGCGCTGCTGGCGCCACCCCGGTCGGCCGTGGTCCGCGTCTACGGCCCCGACCTGACCGTGCTCACCGGGCTCGCGGAACAGGTCAAGGGGGTCATGGCCAGGGTGCCGGGGATCGTGGGGGCGCACGTCGAGCTGCCGGTCGAGCAGCCGACTATCAACGTCGAGGTCAACCTGGTCAAGGCCAGACTGGTCGGCCTGACCCCGGGCGCGGTCCGGCGGGAGGCGGGGACGCTGCTGTCCGGCCTGACGGTCGGGAACTTCTTCCAGGATCAGAAGGTCTTCGACGTGGTGGTGTGGGGCACGCCGGCCGTCCGCACCAGCGCGAGCAGCGTGGGGAACCTGCTCATCGACACCCCGAGCGGTGGCCACGTCCGGCTCGGCAGCGTAGCCACCGTGACCGTGGCCCCTGAGCCGGTGGACATCAAGCACGACGCCACATCCCCCTACCTGGACGTCACCGGGCACGTCACCGGCCGGAGCGTGGCCTCGGCCGACGCCGCCGTCGCCAGCGGACTGAACTCGCTCACCTTCCCGCTGGAGTACCACACCGAGTTCCCGGCCGTGACCGCTGGCGGCACCTCGCGGCCAGCGTTCGTCAGCTACCTGCTCGCCGCTCTGCTCGCGATCGCGCTGCTGGTCCAGGCGGCCTGCCGCAGCTGGCGGCTGGCCGCGCTGGTCCTGGCCGCGGTCATGCTGCCGCTGGCCGCGGCCGCGGTGATGGTGCTGCTGATCGGCACCACCTCGCTCGCCGCGATGGCCGGCCTGATCGCTGTGCTGGCCATCGCCCTGCGCCAGGCGATCTCGGTGACCGCCGGGATCCGGCGCCACCATGCCGCCGACGACGGCGAGCTGACCGCCGGGATGGTGGCCACCGCGGCCGGGGATGCCGCCGGGCCGGTCATCGCCGCGGCGGTGGTGACCGCGGTCATGCTCATCCCGTTCCTTGTCCTGGGTGACGTGCCCGGCAACGAGCTGACCCGCAGCGCGGCCGCGGTGATCCTGGTCGGCCTGGTCATCGCCACCGTGGTGGACGTGTTCCTGCTGCCCGCCGGTTACCTGGCGGCCGGGCCGAAGTCGGCCGAGGTGGAACAGGACGAAGAGACCGAGCCCGGGGAGCTGGCCTGGGCGGCGTCGGCATCCGGCGCGGACGTGTAGGAGAAGGGGGCGGTCCAGTGCACCGAACCAGGCGGCGGGCGGCGTCAGTGCTGCTCATAGGAATCTTCGCCGTCCTTGGTGTGGCCGGCTGCAGCAGCAGTTCATCGCCGCCCGCCCGGGCAGTCCCGCCCGCCCGGATGGAACGCACCGGGACCAGCGGCGTGCTCAGCGTGGTGCTGACCCCACTGGGCGCGCAGCGCATCGGCATCCAGACCGCGCCGTCGGTGGCGGCCAAGAAGCTGGTCATGGTCCCGTTCCAGGCCCTGCTTTACGAGCCGGACGGCAGCACCGTCGTCTACACCCAGACGGGGACCGATACCTACACCCGGCAGTTCATCACCGTCGCGGCCATCAACGGCAGCCAGGTGCTGGTCAGCTCGGGCCTGCCGGCCGGCACACAGGTGGTCACCGTGGGAGCCGAGGAGCTGCTCGGCGTGCAGAACGGCGTCGGCGTCCAGACATGACGCACGGCCGGGACCGTGCCATGCCGATGGCCGAGCGGGGGAGGTGAGCAGTGCGCTGGATCGTCGCGACCAGCCTGAAGTTCCGTTACCTGGTGATCGGATTCGCCGCCGTCCTCATCTACTTCGGCGTTCAGACGCTCGGTCACCAGAAGATCGACGTCTTCCCGGAGTTCGCGCCGGTATCGGTCGAGGTCCAGACCGCCTGCCTCGGACTTTCGCCCATCGAAGTGGAGTCGCTCACCACCGTCCCGCTGGAGGCCGCCCTGCAGGGCGTGCCCGGCGTGTATGACATCCGATCGGATTCCGAGCCCCAGCTGTCGGCCATCTACCTGTACTTCCGGTCCGGCACCAACGTGCTGCAGGCGCGGCAGCTCGTGCAGGAGCGGCTGCAGACCACCGCGCCGACGCTGCCCACCTGGTGCGACCCGCCGCAGATGTACCCGATCGTGTCCGCCACCAGCCGGGTCATGCAGATCGGGCTCACGTCCAAGACCATCTCGCCGTACGACCTGTCGATGATCGCGCACTGGACGATCCGGCCGCGGCTGCTGGACGTGCCGGGCGTCGCCAACGTGGCCATCTGGGGCGAGCGCCCCAAACAGCTCATGGTCGAGGCCGACCCGGCGGCGATGGCCAAGTACAGCATCACCCTCGACGAGCTGATGTCGGGCACGGCCGACTCGGTGGAGACCACCGAACTCAAGTACGTCAGCGGCTCAGCGGTCGGGTCACTCGGTTTCGAGGAGAGCCCGGACCAGCGCCTCTACCTGCATAGCGTGCAGCCGATCGCCACACCAGCCCAGATGGGGGACGTCCCGCTGGCCCTGCGCCACGGCCGCATCGTCCGGATCCGGCAAGTGGCCAGCGTGCTGTGGAGCACCCCGCCGGTGATCGGCGACGCGGTCATCGACCGCGGGCCCGGCCTGATGCTGGTGGTCGAGAAGTTCCCGGGCGCGAACACGCTCCAGGTGACCAGCGGGATCGACCAGGCGCTGGCCGAAATGGCGCCGGGCCTGCACGGCATCACCATCGACTCGCACATCTTCCGCCAGGCCACGTTCATCGAGATGGCCATCCACAACCTCGGCCTGTCGGTGGTGCTCGGCTGCATCCTGGTCGTGTTCGTGCTGATCGCCTTCCTGTTCCAGTGGCGGGCCGCGCTCATCAGCCTGCTCGCGATCCCGCTGTCGCTGGCCGCGGCGGCGATCGTGTTCGACATGACCGGGGCGTCGATCAACACGATGATCCTGGCCGGATTCGCGGTCGCGGTCGGGGTGGTGGTCGACGACGCCATCATCGACATGGAGAACATCGTGCGCCGGCTCCGGGCCTGGCGGGCGGCGGGCAAACGGGTGACCCCGCTGCACCTGGTGCTGGCCGCGTCGCTGGAAGTCCGGGTGGCGATCTTCTACGCCACGCTGATCAACATCGTCGCGGTGATCCCGGTGATGCTGGTCGGCGGGCTCACCGGCGCGTTCTTCGAGCCGCTGGCGCTGGCCTACGGGATCGCCGTGCTGGCGTCGATGGCCGTCGCGCTGACGGTGACACCCGCGCTCGGCCTGGTCCTGCTGTCGCGGGCGCCGCTCCGGCCCGCCGACCCGCCACTGATCAGTGTGCTCAAGCGCGGCTACGGCGCGCTGCTCCGGCCGCTGCTGCGGGCCGGGCGGCGCGGGTTCGTCGCCGTACTGGCGACCGTGCTGGTCGCGGTGGTGGCCGGAGTGGTGATCTACCCGCGGCTCGGCTCCGACCTGTTCCCGAACTTCAAGGAGCCGGACTTCCTCATGCACTTCGTGACCAAGCCCGGCACCTCGGTCACCGAGCAGGACCGCGAGGTGACGCAGGTCCAGGACGAGCTGTTCAAGATCCCGGGCGTGCAGCACGTCGGCAGTCACATCGGCCAGGCGCTGCTGGGGGAGGAGGTGAACGGCGTCAACTTCTCCGAGAACTGGATCAGCCTGTCGCCGAAGGCCAACTACCCCAAGACGCTGGCGGCGATCCGCGCGGTGGCCGCCAGCCACCCCGGTGCGTTCAGTGACGTGCAGACCTACCTGCACGAGCGGATCGACGAGGTGCTCACCGACGGCACCACCGAGGACGTGGTCGTCCGCATCTTCGGCCCGAACCTGACCGAATTGGAGAAGCTGGGCAACCAGGTGGCGGCCGCCCTCGGCCGCGTGCCCGGCCTGGTCGACGTGCAGCCGGCCGCGCTCGAGTTCATCCCCGAGGCCGACGTGACCGTGGACCTTAACGCCGCCAAGCGCTACGGCCTGACGCCGGGCACCATCCGCCGGGCGGCGGCGGTGATGATGGCCAGCGAGCCGGTGGCCGAGATCCCGACCGACAACCGGGTCTACACGGTCGCGGCGTGGAGCACGCCGGCCACCCGCGCCGATCTGAGCAGCCTGGAAGCCCTGCCCATCGACACCCCGAACGGTGGCCACGTGGCGCTCGGGAAGGTCGCCAAGGTCGCGGTCGTGCCCAGCCCCAGCCAGATCTTCCGGGAGAACGGGGTCCGCAACACCGAAGTCGACGCGAACGTCAGCGGCCGCAGTCTCGGGTCGGTGACCGCCGCGGTCCAGGCGGCCCTGGCGAAGATCAGGTTCCCGGCCGGGTATCACACCGAACTGCTCGGCGAGGCGACCGAGCGGGCGGCGGCGCAGCGGCACCTCATCGAGTACGGGCTGGGCGCCCTGGTGCTGATCCTGCTGCTGCTCCAGGCCGCGTTCCAGAACTGGAAGATATCGGCGCTGGAGTTCCTGACCCTGCCGATGGCCCTGGTCGGCGGGGTGCTCGCCGCCTGGCTGTTCCTGGGCACGATCACACTCGGCGCGCTGGTCGGTTTCTTCACCGTGCTCGGCATCGCCGCCCGCAACGGCATCCTGATGATCAGCCATTTCCGGCATCTGGAGGAGCAGGAGAACGAGCCTTTCGGTCCCGGCCTGATCATGCGCGGCGCCAGCGAGCGGCTGTCCCCGATCCTGATGACCGCGCTGGCCACGGCGCTGGCGCTGGCCCCGCTGGTGTTCTACGGCGACCGGCCCGGCCAGGAGATCGAGTACCCGATGGCGGTGGTGATCCTGGGCGGCCTGCTCACCTCCACCCTGCTCAACCTGTTCGTGCTCCCCGCGCTGTACCTGGTGGTCGGCCGCAGCAGGCGTGACGCCCCGGAACCCAGCGCCCCCGAGGTCAGCGAAACGGCGGGTGCCCCCGCCTAGCCACCGATCACAAGGCCGGGGACCGGGCTACTCTCCCTCGCCGGTGCCGGCGGCCCGGCGGGCGTGGGCGAGGTTGCTGCGCGAGGTCACGGTGTCGGGGTGGTCGGGGCCCAGGATGCGTTCCCGGGCGGCCAGGTTCTGCTGGTGCAAGGTGATCGCCTCGTCGGTGCGGCCAGCGTCCTCGTAGGCGACGGCCAGGTTGTTGCGCGAGGTCAGGGTGCCGGGGTGGTCGGGGCCCAGGATGCGTTCCCGGGCGGCCAGGGTCTGCTGGTGCAAGGTGATCGCCTCGTCGGTGCGGGCCGCGGCCTGGTAGGCGATGGCGAGGTTGCTGCGCGACAGCAGCGTTTCCGGGTGGTCGGGGCCAAGGAGCCGTTCGTAATCGGCCAGATTCTGCTGGTGCAGGGTGATCGCCTCGTCGGTGCGGGCCGCGTCCTGGTAGGCGACGCCGAGGCCATGGCGCGATTGCAGCGTGTCGGGATGGTCGGCGCCCAGGAGCTGTTCCCGGGCGGCCAGGGTCTGCTGGTGCAAGGCGATCGCTTCGTCCGTGCGCCCCCCTTCCTGGTAGGCGACGGCGAGGTTGTAGCGCGAGCTCAGAGTGTGGGGGTGGTCGGGGCCGAGGATGCGTTCCCGGGCCGCCAGGGTCTGCTGGTGCAGGGGGATCGCCTCGCCGGTGCGGCCCGCGTCCTGGTAGGCGTTGGCCAGGTTGTTCCGCGCGGCCAGGGTGTCGGGGTGGTCGTGGCCCAGGAGCCGTTCCTGGTCAGCCACCAGCCGTTCGCCGATCAGAATGGACTGGGCGGCACTGTCGGCGAGTTCGTTCAGGAAATAGACGGCCCACAGCCTGAGCCCGACCAGGCGATGCTCCAGATCGCTGCCGGGTGGGTCGGCAGCGGACGCCTCGTGCAGGGCCATGATCTGCTCCACCAGGTCCCGGGCCGCGGCCCGGTCCCGATGCCAGGTCCCGCTCAGCGACTCCGCCAGGCCATCGAGCAGCTGGGCGGCGGCCTCGCAAACGGCCGCCAGGGTGTCGCTGGCGGCCAGGTTCTCCCGGATCACCCGGATCACCAGCCGGTGGGCGCTGACCGCGGAGCCATCCAGGCTGAAGGTCAGCAGCGACGCCCCGGCCAGCCGCGCCAGGGCCCGGTCCACCACCTCTGAGCCCACTCCGGGCAGCGGCTCGTCCCGGCCCGGCAACCCCACCTCGCCCGCCGCGTGAACCAGGGTCCTGGGCACCCCCGCGGCCGACAGCACGGCCAGCAGGTCCATCACCGCCCCGCACGCCCCGCCATCGTCACCGGCCCGGACGGCCTCCAGGGACAGCAGCACCGCCGCCGCCACCCCTTGCGGGTACTGCCCCGCGGCCACCGGCGGCAGCAGGTCAGCGACCGGCAGGCGGCGCAGCCGGTCGGCGTAGGTGGCATACGACAGGTGCTGGCTGGCGATCACCGCGGCCGCCTGCGCCAGCGCCAGCGGAAGACAGCCCAGCTGGTCAGCCAGCGGCTGGGCCCCCGCCGGATCGTCCTGCCCGGTCCGGCCGGCCAGGAACGCCTGCGCCTCGTCCCCGGAGAAGACCTCCACCGGCACCGGTGCGCCCAGGTTGGCCACCGGCTGCTGGTTACTTGTGATGATCACCCGGGCCGAGCCTGCCGCCGGGAGGAACGGCTGCAGCAGCACCGGGTCGGTGGCGTTATCGAACACCAGCAGGCACCGTTCCCCGCCAGCCTCCAGCCGGTGCCGCACCGCCCGGCCCGCCGCCTCCACCTTCCCGCCCGCATCCAGGCCCAGCGCAGCCGCGACATCAGCCAGGCCCGCCAGCAACGTGCCGGGGTCCTCGGCGTTGACCCATGCCACCAGCCGCCAGCCCTCATCAATACGGGCCCGGGCATAGGCCGCGGCCAGCTGGGTCTTCCCCACTCCGCGCATCCCGGTCAGCGCGTGCACCACCTGGACCCGCGACCCCGGCCCGGGGGCATCCAGCTCGGCCAGCAGGTCAGTGCGCGGCTGGAACCCCAGCGGCTCCTGCGGGATCTCCCCCACCACCACCGTCCCGGCGGCCTGCTCCCGCGCGGTCCCGCTGCCGCGGCGGCGGCGTATCTCGGCCAGTTCACGCAGCGACCGCTCCACCAGCTGCCCGAGCGTCGCCGGATCGGCGAACGACTGAGTCAGCAGGGCACTGTCTTGCACCCGGGCCCGGAACTCGGCCTGCCGGGCGCCAAATTCGTGATCGGCCAGCGCCGACACCGGGATGCCGACATTTTCCGCGCTGGTATCCAGCAGGAACAACAGCCGGTCCAGGCCCGCCTCGGTGGCGGTGTCGAACTCCAGCTCCGTATACGACACCTCCGGCCTGTCCCGCACCGGCGAGCCATACCGGGTCCCCAGCACTCCGACATACACATCACAGCCCCGCACCCGCTCCGCGCACACCTGCGCGGGAGGCTTCCCGGCGGCCGGGAAATCAGCCATGTCCACGATCACGTTCCCGGTGGCCGAGACCGCCCGCTCCACCGCCGCCACATACGACTTCTCCTTCGGGAAGTCCCGCAGCTCAGAAGTGTGAGAAATGAACACCCGCCAGCCAGCACCCTCGCCAGGGCCATCAGAACCCGCCAAGCGCCTCACGCCCCGGTCACTACACAGCTGCTGCCACACCAGGCACACGGCCCGGCGCAGGCGGAGTCTGCCGCTAGCACGCGCCGGAACGGCGACCCAGAGTAGCCCGGCCGCCTCTCGCCGGCAAGGGCGGCCATCGCGGATTCCTGCGCCCCCACGGTCACGGAGCCGTGCCCGGTTCCATGCCGGGTGCCCCGCCTAGCTGCGGATGAGCTGAACGGTCCCGCCCGGCGCGTCCGGCACCGCGTCCGGGTGCAGGATCGCGGCCAGCGCCTCCACCCCGGTGACCAGCCGCGGACCGGGCCGGACGACGATGCCGTCCGCGTCGATCGCCCACATGGGCACGCCGGGCAGGGCTCGTGCCGCCGCAGCCGCCAGCCCGGCCGCGCCGGCCAGGTGGTAGCCGCACGGCGCCACCACCACCAGATCCGGTGCGGCCGCGGCGATGGCCTCCCAGCTGGTCTGCTCCGATGGTGCCCCGGCCCGGGCCGCCACCGGCTCACCGCCGGCCGCGGTCACCAGGTCCGGCACCCAATGGCCGGCCGTGAACGGCGGGTCGGTCCACTCGACGACCGCCACCTTGGGCCGGGGCCGCCCGGCGACCAGCGCCGCCACCCGGGCCAGCCGGGCCCGCAGATCCGCGACCAGCTGCTGGGCGGCCCCGGCCGCTCCGGTGCGCTCGCCCACGGCCACGATCGAGGCCAGCACCTCGCCGAGCGAGTGCGGGTCCAGCGACAGCACCTCGGCCCGGCAGCCCAGGTAGTCAAGGGCCGTCTCGATCTGCCCGGACGGCAGGGCGCAGACCCGGCACAGATCCTGGGTCAGGATCAGGTCCGGGGCCAGCGCCGCCAGCGCGTCCGCGTGCAGCGTGTACAGGTCCTCGCCGGCCGCCAGCCGCCCGCGCACGTAGCTGTCGATCTCACGCGGCGTCATGCCGCTGGTGTCCCGGCCGCCCACCACCACGGTCTTGTCCACCCGGGCGGTGGCCGGCTCGTCACACTCGAACGTGACCCCGACCAGGTCGTCGGCCAGGCCGAGGGCATAGACGATCTCGGTCGCCGAGGGCAGCAGGGACACCAGGCGCACGGCACGAGAATAGGCGGCCCCGGCCGCCGAGCCGGGTCCAGCCCCGGTGGCGCTGCGCCCGGGCCGGTTATCTTCGTACCCGTGACTGGCGGGCAGGCAGTGATCAGGGGGGGAGCCGGATGACGGCCCCGCTCACGGTCGGCGTGCTCGGGTTCGGCGAGGCGGGCACCGAGATCGCGGGCGGGCTGGCCGCGGCCGGGGTGAAGGTGCGTGGCTTCGACCCGGTCCAGCCCGCGCCACCGGGCACCGAGGCGGCGGCCGACGACGCCGACGCCTGCCGTGGTGCCGCGCTGGTGATCAGCCTGGTCACCGCCGAGGAGGCCGAGGCCGCGCTCCGGATGGCGCTGCCCGGGCTGGCCGGGAGCACGGTCTACGCCGACGCCAACACGTCGGCGGCCGGGCTGAAGCAGCGGCTGGCCGCCACCGCCGGGCAGGCTGGGATCGCGTTCGCCGACGTCGCCATCATGGCCCCGGTCCCCGGCCGCGGCCTGGCGGTGCCGATGCTCGTGTCCGGCCCGGGCGCCGGCGCCGCCTGCCAGCTCCTGACCGCGTGCGGCGGCCGGGCCGAGACCGTGGCCGGGCCACCCGGTACCGCGGCCACCAGGAAATTGCTGCGCAGCGTGTTCTACAAGGGGATGGCGGCGGCGGTGATCGAGGCGCTGCTGGCCGCACGCGCGGCGGGCAGCGAGGACTGGCTGCGTGAGCACCTGGCCGCCGAACTGGCCGCCGCCGACGCCACCACCCTGGCCCGGCTGGAGGAGGGCAGCTACCGGCACGCCCGCCGCCGGGCCCAGGAGATGGCCGCCGCTGCCACGATGCTCGATGAGCTCGGCGTCCCGGCGCGGATCGCCCGCGCCAGCCAGGACTGGCTGGAAGACCTCGCCGCGGCTGACCGGCCGGATATGCCCCTCTAGCTGGGTAAAAGGCGGATTCACATGCAGCTCAGGAGGGGCCCGGCGTAGACTCCAGCCTCCGGGAGAACCGCTGGGAGCGGAGATTACGGAGCCCGTGGCAGCGATGGCCGCGATTCCCGCTCATGCGACCGTCCGGGTTGCCGTGCAGTCGCCTCGGCGCCTGCTGCGTGACACCCTGGCTGGCTCCCTGGCGGCACGCCCCGGGGTGGCCGTCGTCGGCAGCGTGGCCGAACCCGACGGGGTGCTCGCCCTGTGCGAGCTGCGCCGCCCGGATGTGGTGATCCTCGACGCCGGCCGGCGGCTGGGCGACATGTCCCGCCGGGTGAGCGAACTCGTGCGCCGGTTCCCGGATCTGAACGTGATCGCCACCTACCGGGATGCGTCGGAACAGGACATCTCCGCGGCCTGCCAGGCGGGCGTGGCCTCGCTCGTGCCCGAGTCGCACGGCCTCGGCGCGGTGCTGGCGCTGCTGCGCGGGAAACGGGGCCGGCCCGAGCGCCCGCCCCTGCGGGGCGCCCGGGGCCTGACCGACCGGGAACTCCAGATCGTCGTGCTGACCGGGTCCGGCCACAGCGTCACCGAGATGGCCGGACTGCTCGGGATCAGCCCGCTGACGGTGGAGAACCTCAAGCGGCGCGTCTACGCCAAGCTGGAGGTGAGCAGCGGCGCGCATGCCGTGGCCCGGGCCGCCACGCTCGGCATGCTCGCGCCGGGCACGGCCCCGGCCCTGCCGCACCGGCGGCAGCACGACGGCGGATCCGGCGTGCTCGCCGTGGTCGCCGGCCGGGCCGGGCCGGTACTGGACCGGGTGGCGGCCGCCCTGCTGGCCAGCAAGGTCCCGTTCGTGCTGGTGCGCCGGGCCGGATCGCTGGCCAGGGAGCACTGGGCCCGCTGGCACCGCGGCCCGATCGTGGCCGCGCTGGTCGACCCGGGCGCTCCCCACTGGCAGGTGGTGGCCGAGCTTGGCATCCCGGCCGTGCTGGTGCACACGGCCCCGCTGGCCTCCCCGGCCCTGGCCCAGGCGCTGGCCAGCGGCGCCAATGCGCTGGTCGCCGCCGACCGGGTGGACGACCATTTCCTGCCGGTGCTGCGGATGGTCGGCCAGGGATACCTGGTGGTCGACTCGCTGCCGATGCGCCCGCTGATCGGGGTGGTCCGGGCCAGGTGGGACGAGCCCGGGCCGGGGACGGGCGATCTGCCGGGCCTGACCGCGCGGGAGAGCGACATCCTGGCATCGCTCGCCCGCGGCCGCTCGATCCGGCAGACCGCACGTGCGCTGGGCATCGCCCCCAAGACCGTGGAGAATGCGCAGACCCGGCTGTTCCGCAAGCTGGGCGTGCGCAACAGGTCGGGCGCGCTGGCGGTCGCCGACGCGCTCGGCCTGCTGCCCGAGGCTCCGCAGCCCAGCTAGGTGCTGCGCCGGGGTCCGTGCCGCAGCCAGAGGTAGGCCAGCAGCGCTACCAGCAGCCATGGCAGATAGGGCCGCACCAGTTGCTGCCACGCGAAGAAGACCACCACCACGGCCAGGATCAGCCCCAGCACGCGGAAGTAAGGGCGCCGCTGCGGCGGGCGGGCGGGTGACCTGGCCGGCTCCACCCCGGGCAGGTCGGTGAGCAGCCAGGTGAGGTCCGACTGGGTCTTGGCTTTCATCGCCCGGTCCAGGCGGTCGTTGAACTCGGCCTGGTCGAGCCTGCCCTCGCTGTACTGCCTGGACAGGTGATCGGCGACTTCAGCGCGATCGGCATCGGAGATCCGCATGCCGGGGTTGATGACGCTGGCGCGGCGTCGGGCCATGGTGCGATGACCTCCTGTGTCAGTTGGCTTGCCGGGACTGGATGAAGCCGCCCGCGATGGACTGCTCGGAACCTTCTTCCGGGATCAGCAGCCAGCCGGCCAGGTAGATGGGCACGCCGGCGCCGCCCAGGACGGCGAGGACGGCGAAGGCGATCCGCACGATGGTGACATCCACGTCGAGGTAGCGGGCGATGCCGGCGGCCACGCCCGCCAGCATCCGGTCCGAGACCGGCCGGCATAGCGGCCGGGGCTGGGTGGGGCTGGCCGTTTCGGCGTTCGGGGTAACTGTGTTCATGGCTCCAGCCTGGCCGGGCAGGGCAGGCGGGCACATCAGGAAGACCCCCCATTCGACCCTGATAGGGCGCGCGCGGGATCAGGGCCGGTCCCGATGGCCCGGGGAGCGCCAGAGCGCGATGATGGGCACATGGCACGAACCAGGCCCGGCTCACTCTGGCGGCCCGCTGGCCAGAACGGCAGGCCGGCGCCGGCCCCGTGGCAAGCGGCCGGCAACGGGCCGCCCGGTGGCTGGCAGCCGCCGGGTGATTCCGGGCCGGGCAGCTGGCGGCCACTGGGTGATCCCGGGCTAACCGGCAGTGGTGTCCCCAGCCGCCCGGGGGTGCCGGGCGGTTCCGGGCCGCCGGGCGGGCGCCCGGCCGATGGCTGGCGGCTGCGCCGCCAGCACGGCCCGCTATGGGCCCGGGGGCCCAGGGACACCGGGCCGCTGCGGCGCCGGCCCGACGAGCGGCTGGCGGGCGGGGTGGCGGCCGGCCTGGCCGCGCGAACCGGCCTGGACGTCACGGTCATCCGGGTGCTTTTCGTGATCGTCACGGTGGCTGGCGGCTTCGGGCTGGCGGCTTACGTGCTGGCCTGGCTGCTGCTGCCCGCGGCCGGTGAAGACGGCAACATCGCGGGCCGGGCCCTGACCGACCGCCGGGGGATGACCCTGGCCGCGGGCCTGGGGTCAGTGCTCGTCACGCTCCTGGTCATCGCGTCCCTGCTCGGGGTGGGCTGGTTCGACACGGTGGCCTGGCCACTGGTCATCAGCACCATCGGCATCGTGCTGATCTGGCGTAACGCCTCTCCCGGCGAGCAGGAGACACTGCGGCGGCTGGCCGAGCCGCTGGTGGTCCAGGGCGGCGCGGACACCCGTCGGCGCCGCCTGCTGTGGCGGGCGGGCATCGCGCTGATCATGCTGATCTGGGGCCTGGTCCTGCTGATCCATGCCAGCCACCCGGTGCTGCGGCCGCTGAGCGGGGTGGCCCTGCTGATCGGCGCCATCGTGCTCGCCCTCGGCCCCTGGTGGCTGCGGATCGCGCGGGATCTGGTGGCCGAGCGCCAGGCCCGCGCCCGCGCCGAGGAGCGGTCCGACCTGGCCGCCCGGGTGCACGACTCGGTGCTGCAGACCCTCGCCCTGATCCAGCTCCGGGCGGGCGAGCCGCAGCAGGTGATCCAGCTGGCCCGGGCCCAGGAGCGGGAACTGCGGTCCTGGCTGTTCGAGGGCCGGGCGCCCGGCTCACCGGCCGGCGACGGCATGACGCTGGCGGCCGGGGTCCGGCTCATCCAGCAGGAGGTGGAGGAGCAGCACCGGGTACCGGTGGACGCGGTCACCGTCGGGGACTGCGAGCTGGACGACGACCTGGCGGCCCTGCTCGCCGCGGCCAAGGAGGCGACGGTGAACGCCGCGAAGTGGTCCGGTGCGCCCGTCGTCTCGCTGTTCGCCGAGGCCGAGCCCGGCCGGGTGTCGGTGTTCGTCCGCGACCGCGGACGCGGCTTCGACCCGCAGGCCGTGCCCGCCGACCGCAAGGGCCTGGCCGAATCGGTCCGGGCCCGGATGGCCCGCCGGGGCGGGACCGCCACCGTCCGCAGCGCCGTAGGCGAGGGCACTGAGGTGTCCCTGACCATGCCCCGGGCCGCTGGCCAGCGCCAGCCGGGCCGGACATGACCGGGCCCGGCCTGCCAGAGCCCGGCTTGCCAGAGGCCGGCCTGGCCGCGCCGGGCAGCGGCAGGCCCCGGGTGGTCATCGTCGACGATCACGGCCTGTTCCGGTCCGGGGTCCGGTCCGAGCTCGGGGACCAGGTCGAGGTCGTCGGCGAGGCCGGCGACGTCGCACCGGCCATCGACCTCATCGGCCGGGTCGTGCCGGACGTGGTGCTGCTGGACGTGCACCTGCCCGGCGGTGGCGGGCAGGCGGTGGTCTCGGCGATCAGGCCCGGCCACCCGCAGGTCCGCTTCCTGGCCCTGTCCGCCTCCGACGCCCCCGAGGACGTGATCGCCGTCATCCGGGCGGGCGCGCGCGGGTACGTGACCAAGACGATCTCCGCGCCCGACCTGGTGGACGCGGTGCTCCGGGTCGCCGCCGACGACACCGTGTTCTCGCCCCGGCTGGCGGGGTTCGTGCTCGACGCCTTCGCCGGCCTCCCCCCGGACAGCCAGGCCAGCCCGCGGTTCGACCCCGAACTCGACCAGCTGACTGCGCGGGAGCGGGACGTGCTCCGGCTGATCGCGCGGGGCTACACCTACAAGGAGATCGGCCGGGAGCTGTACATCTCGGTCAAGACGGTGGAGAGCCACGTTTCCTCGGTGCTGCGCAAGCTCCAGCTGTCCACCCGGCACCAGCTCACCCGCTGGGCGACCGAGCGCCGTCTGGCCTGACCGCCGGCGCACGGGCCCGCCGCGCCCGCCGGGCCCGGTAGATGGCGCGGATGATGACCGGTGCGCCGACGGCCGGCGGCAGCAGCCAGAACGCCAGCCGGGGCAGCCGGTCCCAGAGCGGCAGATGCGGGCCGTTGTCCACCAGGAACGCCGTGAGCATGGCCACGTAGCTGATGCCCATGCCGGCGATGTGCCCGCCGTCGCCGGGCCGGTGGCGGCGCCGGTGCAGGTAGCCGATGGTCGCGGCGGTGAAGGCCACCGCCCCGATGACGAACAGGTAGGCGTCCTGCCGCCAGCGCAGCGCCGCCAGCACGGTGGCGGTACCGAAGACGGTGGCGATGGCCCGGTAGTACCAGCGGCCGGCCCGGATGTGCCGGGGACTGCCCTTCCTGGCCAGCGCGGCGGCCGCCCCGCTGGTCACCGCCGTCAGCCCGGCCAGCACATGGACGGCGAGGAAGGCCAGGAATACCGGGGCGGCCGAGCCCACCTCGGTCCCCAGTACCCGGCTGGTGGTCTCCATCCGGCCCTCCTGCCTGGCCCCGTCCGTGGCCGTCGCTATAGGTAGGGTTACTAGCTATAGCTATCCTACACATTGGACGGTTGCGCGCTGATGGGGGCGCTGCGGGAGCGATAGGGAAGTCAGCCGTGCACGTAGGTGCCGGGCGCCGGCCCCAGCGGCGGGTACGCGCGGTTCCCAGGGGTGGCCGGCGCCTTCTTCTCCGGGCCGGAGCGCTCGAGCAGCCAGGAGGACCAGCGGGGCCACCAGGAACCGTGCTGCAGATCGGCCCCGGCCAGCCACTGGTCAGGATCGGGGCTCACCGGCGGGGCCGTCCAGTAGTCGTACCGGGACTTCTCCACCGGGTTGACGAATGACTGGATGTGCCCGGACCTGACGACGACCATTTCCTTGGCTTCCCGGTCGCCGCCCATCACCTGGCTGGCGGCGTAACACGCCCGCCACGGCGAGATGTGATCGGTGTAGCCCGCGACATAGAAGGTGTCGCAGTCGACCTTGGCCAGGTCGATCGGGGTGCCCAGCACCGTCAGCCCGCCCGGGACGGCCGCCCGGTCGCCGACCAGCGCCTCCGCGCTGTCCAGCGCGAACCTAGCGCTCATCGCGGTGGCGTCGTCGTTCCACGCCAGCACGTCGAACGCGGGCGGGTCCTGGCCCAGCAGCCACCCGCTCACCAGGTAGTTGAAGACCAGATCGTTCGGGCGCAGCCAGGCGAAGGTGGCCCGCAGCATGTCACCGGGGATGACCTGGCCCGCGTCGGCGGCCACCCGGAGCATGTCCCGGGCCGGCCCGGTGCTCAGCTGCCCGACGATGTTGGGGCAGGTGTTGGTCAGCATCGTGACGAGGAAGGTCGCCGAGTTCATGCCCGGCTCGCCGCGGGCCGCGTAGTAGCCGGCCAGCAGCGCGGTCGTGATGCCGCCGGCGCACAGCCCGAGCCAGTTGACGCTCTCGGTCCGGGTGACCTTCCGCACCACCTCGGCCGCCCGCACCTGCGCCGCGAGGTAGTCGTCCATCCCCCAGCGGCCGTGGCCGAGGTCGGCCTGCGGATTTCGCCACACGATCATGAACGTCTGGATGCCGCTGGCCACCGCGTACTCGGCCAGGCTCCGGCCCGGGGAGAGGTCGAGCACGTAGTAGCGGTTGAGCTCGGGCGGCACCATCAGCAGCGGGCGGCTCCGCACGGCCGGCGTCACCGGGGTGTACTGCAGCAGCTCGAAGATCTCGTCCCGGTAGATGACCGCGCCCGGCGTGCACGCGAGTTGCTCGCCGACACCGAACGGCGCCCGGTTGACCATCCGCGGCATGCCGCCGCTGGCCAGGTCACGCAGCATGTTCCGGCCGCCGCGCAGCACCGACCGGCCGCCGGTCTCGAAGGCCAGCTTGATCGCGGCCGGGTTGGTCCAGAAGAAGTTGGTGGGCGCCAGCGCGGCGGTGACGATGCTGGCCAGGTACCGGGCCCGGGCCTGGCGGTCCCACGGGACCTCCAGGTCGTCGGCCAGCCGCCCGAGCCACTGCTCGAACAGGCAATAGCCCTGGCCCAGGACGTGGAAGAACGGGTTGGCCTGCCAGGCCGGGTCGTCGAACCGGTGATCTCCCGCGTCGAACCACAGCGAGGACCGGCCCTCCGCGATGGCCATCAGCTCATCGCCCAGCCACGCCAGCTCCTGGCCGGCCGCCGCGGCGGTCACCAGGTCACCGGCCGCCCGGAGCATCCCGGACGGGTCGAAACCACCGGCCGTCTCTGCCCCCGGCGCGAAGTCTTCCATCTGCCCTCCTGGCCACGGCTTGTCTGTTCACTGTGACGAGCCGCCCACGCCAGGGTCAAGGGCGGCCGGCCGGGTCGACGGCGGGCCCGGCGTGTGAGGGCAGTCACACCCGCCCGATTGGCGTACCAAGCAGAGCGCTTGATATAGTTAGCATTACGAAGCTAACCAGAGGAGCCCGAAAAATGACCGACACCCGTACCACCACCCAGGAGATCCAGGGAGAGATCCTGAAGACCGTCGGCAAGAGCCAGGAGGCCGTCATCGACGCCATCAAGACCTGGGCCGAAGCGGTCAAGTCCATCACCCCGAAGCTGCCGGCCGTGGACGTCCCGCTGGCCGCCAAGCTGCCCACGCCGTCGGAGGTTGTCGCCGGCGCCTACGATTTCGCCGAGCAGCTGCTGGCCAGCCAGCGCAAGTTCGCCGAGGACGTGCTGGCGGCGACCGCCCCGCTGATGCCCGCCAGGGGCAAGGCCGCGGCGGCCAAGAACTGACCACCCCGGTGATCAGCCCAGGCGCGGCGGGCCAGGTACCACGGCCCGCCGCGCGCGGCTGCCCGGTCACTATGCTGGCCGGGCCGAATGCGGGTGAGCAGCACAGGGAGCCGGCGCCATGAGCGATCCGTGGGATGCGCAGCGGGAAGCGCTCGGCGCCTTCATCCGCAGCCAGCGCAAGCTGGCCAACCTCTCGCTCCGGCAGCTCGCCCAGATGACCAGCCTGTCCAACCCCTACCTGAGCCAGATCGAGCGCGGCCTGCACCAGCCGTCGGTCCGGGTGCTCAAACTGATCTCCGACGCGCTCGACCTGTCGGCCGAGACCATGCTGGCCCACGCCGGGCTGGTGAACACGAGCGAGCCGGGCGCCGAGCCGGCCGCGCCCGGGACCGAGGCGGTGATCAGCGCCGACGAGCGGCTGACGCCGGACCAGCGGGCCGCCCTGATCGCGGTCTACCGCAGCATGCTGCGCGGCGGCCCGGCGGCGAGGTAGCCGCCGGACGCGGGCCGGGCGGGGAGCGCCCGGCTGGTCAGCGGGCGAGGCCGTCGATCACGGTGGCGCCGGGCAGCTGCCCGAGCAGGCTGCCCGGGAGCGCCAGCTTGGACCGCCGGACCCCGCTGCCGATCACGACCCGCGGCGCCGCGGCGACCAGGCCGTCGACCAGGACCCGCCAGCCATCAGGCAGGCCGACCGGGGTGATCCCGCCGTACTCCATCCCGGTCGCGCTGACCGCCTCGTCCACCGCGGCGAACGACGCCTTCCTGACGTCGAGCTCGCGCCTGGCCACGCCGTTCACGTCGGCCCGGGTGGTGGCGAGCACCACGCAGGCGGCGTAGCGCGGCTGCCCGTCCCGGCGCCCGGTGATCACCACGCAGTTGGCCGACTCGGCCGCGCTGACCCCGTACCGCTCGCAGAACGCGGCGGTGTCGGCCAGGGCCGGATCGATCTCGGCCACCCCGACCTCGCCGGCGCCGGACGCCCCGTTCAGCGCGGCCAGGGCCGCCGCCACCGGCGCGGCCAGCAGGTCGGCCCGGTCCAGCGCGGGCACCATGGCCAGCGAACCCATTGCCTCCACCCGCCTCATCCTGCCACCGCCGTAGTGGCGCGGTTCCCGAGCCCTTGTGAATAAGCGCACATGTTTCCGTTGTGGCCGGGTTCGGCGGTGCACGGGGCGGGGAACGCCCTTGTGAACAGGAGCACAAGTTCCGGCCCGGCGGGGCCATGACCTGGCCGCCGGGCACCTGACGAGTCACTCGCCAGCGATCACTGCGCCCATCCCGGGGCCAGGAAAATCATCCGGCGTCACCGGAGACGCCAGCCACGCCAGCCGTTCTGCTTCGGCATTCCTGTATATCCCCGGGAGCCCGCCCGGGGGATGGGAGGCACCGTGACACCCCCACCGCCGTCGTCACCCGAGCCACTGCTGGCGATCCTCCGTGACGGCAGCGGCTGCCCCGCGCTGATCTGCCCCGACGACGGCAGCTCGATCGCGCACGGGGACCTGGCCCGCGCGGTCCTCCGGCTGGCCGGCCAGCTCGCCGGGCTGGGCGTGGCCCCGGGCCAGCGGGTAGCCATCGTCATGCCCAACGGCCCGGAAGTGGTGGAACTGCTGCTCGCCGTCACGGCCGTGGGCGCTATCGCCGCGCCGCTCAACCCCGGCTACACCAGCGCCGAATACCGGTTCTACCTGGACGACCTGGACCCCGGCCTGGTGCTGATCCAGGCCGGGCGGGGCGCCGACGCCCGGGCGGCGGCGGGCCAGCGGACCATCGTGGACGTCACCAACCAGCCGCCGGGCCCGCCGCTGCTGTCGGTGGCCGGTCGGCCGGCCACCCGGCCGGCCCCGTTCCAGCCCGGCTCGGCCGGGGACGTGGCGCTGCTGCTGCACACCAGCGGCACCACCCGGCGGCCCAAGCTGGTGCCGCTGCGGCAGCGCAACGTGATGGCGTCGGCCCGCGCCATCGCGGCCCACTACGCCCTCACCGGGGGCGACGTCTCCTACTGCGCCATGCCGATGTTCCACGTCCACGGGCTGATCGCCTCCATCCTGGCCCAGCTCGCGGCGGGTGGCTCGGTGGTCACCCCGCGGCGGCTGACCCAGCGGCGGTACTGGCGGCAGGTGACCGAGCTGGACGTGACCTGGGTCTCCGCCAGCCCTACCATCCATGCCGAACTCATCGAGCACGGCACCGAGCCCGCCCCGGCCATCCGGTTCGTCCGCTCGTGCAGTTCGGCGCTGCCGCCGGCGCTGGCCGGCACCCTGGCCAAGCTGTACGACGCGCCGATCCTGGAGGCGTACGGGATGACCGAGGCCAGTCATCAGATGACCGCGAACCCGCTGCCGCCGCGGCCGAACCAGCCGGGCACGGTCGGCGTCCCGGCCGGCGCGGAGGTCAGGATCGTGGACCAGGCGGGCCGGGACGTCCCGGCCGGGCAGGCCGGTGAGGTGGTGGTCCGCGGTCCCGGGGTGACCTCCGGGTACCTGAACGACCCGGAGGCGAACGCCGAGTCGTTCTTCGGCGGCTGGTTCCGTACCGGCGACCGCGGCCTGCTCGCCGATGGCTACCTGCGGCTGGAGGGCCGGATCAAGGAGCTGATCATCCGCGGCGGTGATAACGTCTCGCCGGGCGAGGTGGAGGCCGTCCTCAGGTCGCATCCGGCGGTCGCCGACGCGGCCTGTTTCGGTATCGACGACGAGAAGTACGGCCAGGTGGTCGGGGCGGCGGTGACCCTGTGCGGGGACGTGGAACCGGCCCATCTGCGTGAGGCCTGCCGGGCCGTGCTGGCCGACTACAAGGTGCCTAAGGTGATTCACGTGGTGGCCGACATCCCGCGCACCCCCACCGGCAAGATCCAGCGCAACCGGATCGCCGCGCGGCTGATGGAGCAGGACCGGTGAGGTTCGCGGTCGTCGGCGCCGGCGCCATCGGCGGTTATGTCGGCGCCTGCCTGGCCCGCGGCGGCAGCGACGTCATCCTGATCGCCCGCGGCCCGCACCTGGCCGCGCTGCGGGCGGGCGGGATCCGGGTGCTGAGCCCGGCCGGCGACTTCACGGCCCACCCGGAGGCCACCGACGACCTGGCCGCGGCCGGCCAGGCCGACGTGGTGTTCCTCGGGCTGAAGGCGTACAGCCTGCCGGAGGTGGCGCCGGCGCTGCACCGGGCGCTCCGCCCGGGCACGGCCGTCATCGCCGGGCAGAACGGCATCCCGTGGTGGTACTTCCAGGGGCCGCCCGGGCCGTACCGGGACCTGGTCATCGAGAGCGTCGATCCGGCCGGAGTGGTCAGCCAGGCCATCGAGCCGGCCAGCGTGGTCGGCTGCGTTGTCTATTGCGCGGCCGAGATCGCCGAACCGGGCGTCATCCGGCACGTCGAGGGGAAGCGGTTCTCGCTGGGCGAGCCGGAGGACCGCCCCAGCGAGCGCTGCGCGCAGATCAGCCAGGCCTTCCGGGCGGGCGGCCTGCGGGCGCCGGTCGCCGCCGGGCTTCGCGCCCAGATCTGGCTGAAGATGATCGGCAACGCCTCCCTCAACCCGGTGACCGCGCTGCTCGGGGTCACCCTGGGCCAGCTCGGCGAGTCGCCGGGCGCGCTGGCGCTGGTCCGGGCGATCATGACCGAATGCGCCGAGGTGGCGGGCGCGCTCGGGGTCGAGCTGCCGATTACGATCGAGCGCAGGCTGGCCGCGGCCATCGAGGTGGGCGGCCACCGCACCTCGATGCTGCAGGACCGGCTGGCGGGCAAGCCGCTGGAGATCGGCTGCCTGACCGGCGCGCTGATCGAGATCGCGGGCCGGGTGGGCGTGGACGTGCCACAGACCCGGGCGGTGCACTACCTGATTACGGCGCTGGCGGAGCTCGGCGATCCGTGGCGGCTCCGCTGACCGCCTCCCCGCGCACGTGCGGTGAGGCCGGTGTGGTCAGCCAGGAGTCGGGGAACCGGAACGCCTCGACCTCCCCGACCGTGAATCCCGCCGCCTCGATGGCGGCGACGGTGTCGCGGCCGGTGTGGCAGCCCCCCGCCAGCGGTGGCCACAGGGTGGCGTCGGCCAGGCGCTGCAGCCGCCGCAGGCCGGGAGCCCGCGCCTGGACGTGCTCGAGGAAACGGAGCTGGCCGCCGGGCCGGAGCACCCGCCGGATCTCGCGCAGGACCGCCCCCTGATCGGCGACGCTGCACAGCACCAGGCTGGCCACGGCCGCGTCGAAGACCCCGTCGGCGGCTGGCAGCCGCTCGGCGTGGCCGTCACAGACCTCCACCGGTACCGGCGCGTTCGCGGCGTGCTGGCTGGCGATCTCCCGCAAGACCGGATTCGGCTCAACGGCTAGCACCCGGGTGACCGTCGCCGGGTAGTGGGCGAAGTTGAGGCCGTTGCCCGCGCCCACCTCGATCACCTGCCCGGCCAGGCCGGCCAGCAGCCGCTGGCGGTAGGCGAGCATTCCCCCGGTGTCCATCGCCGGGCTCACCCGGGCGTAGTAGCGGCCGAACAGCCGCCGGCGGGCTGGGTCCGCGGGCAAGCTCGTCCTCCTCCCCGGCGCGTGCCCGCCTCAGGCCAGCTGGGCGAGGGCCTCGGCGAGCGGGGTAAGTACCGCGGGGTCGTGCGGCGGCGGGAGCTGGACGATGGCCAGGTCGAGGCCCAGTTCGCCAAGTGCCGCCGCCGCCTCCACGGCCGGCCCGGGATCGGCGCCGGCGCCCAGCCGGACATGGCTGGACAACGTGATCTCCTGCGGATCACGCCCGATGTCCTGGCAGTGCGCGTGCAGCACGTCGCGCTTGCGCGCGAACTCCGCGGGCGTGCCGCCGACGAAGTTCCAGTGCTGTGCGAACCGCGCGGCGGTGCGCAGCGTGCGGCGCTCCCCGCTGCCGCCGATGCAGAGCGGCGGATGCGGCCTCTGCACGGGTTTTGGCTCACACCGCGCGCTGGTCAGCTGGTAGAACTTACCGGCGAAATCGGTCGTCTCCCGTGTCAGCAGCCCGACGATGACCTCGCACGCTTCCTCGAGCCGGTCGCTGCGCTCACGAGGGCTGCCCAGCTCGATGCCGTAGGCGCCGGATTCTTCCTCGTTCCATCCGGCGCCGATGCCGAGTTCGAGCCTGCCGCCGGAGACGATGTCGAGTGTCGCGGCCATGTTGGCCAGAACCGCGGGATGGCGGTAGTGGATGCCGGTGACGAGCGTCCCGAACCGGAGCCGGCGGGTCGCCTGCGCCAGCGCGGCGAGCGTCATCCATCCCTCCAGGCAGGGGCCAGCCGAATCGCCGAAAATCGGGTAGAAGTGGTCGAACGTCCAGCCTGACTCGAATATCTCGATGTCGTCGGCTTCCTTCCACACGGCGAGCATGTCGTGCCAGGTGGTGTTCTGCGGGGCGGTCTTGAAGGCGAATCGCATGCGGCCAATCCTGTCAAACCTGCCGGGCGGGGGTGAAGTCGCGGACGGTGGGCGGCCATCAGGCTCCTGGCGTGATGGTCTTCGCGCCCTCAGCGAACCTTCCGGAAGTGCAGAACGGGTTCGTAGCGACTCTGCAGACTGCCCCGAGGTAAGCGGCCAATGCCGGGAATATGCAAAGGCAGGGCAGCCTCGCGAGGAAAAGCACAAGGTTCGTGCTGGAAGCGGCGCCACGCGCAGGCGGGGCGTGGTGGCGGCGCTTGCGTGTGTCTCCTGCGCGTTCTGGCAGCGGCATTGCACTGGATGCGTCGGGACCTTCCCCGCCAGCGAGGGTGCGTGCCCGGCGGGTGTTCGCGCTGGTGCTCTGTCTTGCCATCACGGCGGTGGCGGTGGCGCAGTACCGGACGGGCAGTGGCCTCATCCCGGTCCCCTGGCTGGCGGTCGGCCCGCTGCTGGCATCGCTGGTGCTGCCCACGCGGATCACCGCCGTGCTGGCGGGGTGGGCGCTGCTGCTGGGCGCCGGGCTCATCGTGGGACAGCCGGGCGGTGCGGGCAGGCTCGTGTCGCACCTGGGCGAACTGGTGCTGCTGGCCGCGTTCGCTGTCGTCAACGCTGCGCTGCGCACGACGGCGCAACAGCGGCTCAGCCAGGTCCGCGCCGTGGCCCGGGTGGCGCAGAGCGCACTGCTGCGCGAGGTCCCGGCCACCGTCGCCGCGGGGCGACTGGCCTC